>JAWWAC010000019.1:0-48948 GCA_033721915.1 Oleiphilaceae bacterium | reverse complement strand
TCGATGGAGATGGCCGGCGAGAGCCCCTCGATATGGTCCACGTCCGGCTTTTCCATCATGGACAGAAACTGGCGGGCGTAGGTGGAGAGGGACTCCACGTAACGCCGCTGACCCTCCGCATAGAGGGTGTCAAAGGCCAGTGACGACTTGCCGGAGCCGGACAGGCCGGTGACCACAACCAGCTTGTCCCGGGGAATATCCAGGTCGATATTCTTCAGGTTGTGAGTGCGGGCACCCTTGATATGAATGTGGTCCATGGTCTCCCCCAAAGGACGGATAAACGAGTAGTATACCGATCCGGTAACACGCTGCTCAAAGAATGTGGGCTGAGTGTCAGCCTCTGGTACAATTGACGCCGTTTTTAACCCCCGTAACAGGTCATTCCATGAACGCCACGGAAATCCGCTCAACAGCCACACTGGCACTGGTGTACGGCAGCCGTATGCTGGGCCTGTTCATGCTGTTGCCGGTGTTTATTCTGCTGGGACAGGATCTGCAGGGGGCCACGCCCTTTCTGCTGGGCCTGGCCCTGGGGGCCTACGGGCTCAGCCAGGCACTGCTGCAGATTCCCTTTGGCCTGCTTTCGGACCGCTTTGGCCGCAAAAAGCTGATCTATGCCGGCCTGCTGATCTTTGTGGCGGGCAGCCTGGTGGCGGCCGCCTCGGAAAGCGTATACGGCGTCATCGCCGGCCGGGTTCTCCAGGGTGCCGGTGCCATTGCCAGTGTCCTGATGGCACTGGTCAGCGACCTGACCCGGGAAGAACACCGCACCAAGGCCATGGCCGGCATCGGTCTGTCCATTGGCCTGTCGTTTGCGCTGTCACTGGTGTTGGGCCCGCTGGTGGGCAACTGGCTGGGCCTGAGCGGGCTGTTCGCCCTGACCGCACTGCTGGCACTGGCCAGCATGGCCCTGGTGGCCTGGGTGGTGCCGGACCCGGTGAGCAGCACCGTGCACCGTGACGCCCAGCCCGTCAAGGAACAACTGGGCCATGTGTTGCGCCAGCCGGCACTGCTGCGGCTGGATTTCGGCATACTGGTGCTGCACCTGGCCCTCACCGCCGCCTTCCTGGTGGTGCCGTTGCTGCTGCAGGAGCGACTCTCGGTGCCGGCGGCCAGCCACTGGTGGGTGTACCTGTCGGTAATGGGCTGCGCCTTCTTCGCCATGCTGCCCTTTATCATACTGGGGGAGAAGAAGCGCCAGCTTAAGACGGTCATGACCGGTGCCGTGGCCCTTCTCGGCCTGTCCACAACGGCACTGCTGTGGAGCGCCCAGACACTGCTGAGTCTTTGGTGGGTGCTGTTTTTCTTTTTCATGGCCTTCAATATGCTGGAGGCCATGCTGCCCTCGCTGATCAGCAAGGAGGCCCCCGCCGCCAGCAAGGGCTCCGCCATGGGGGTGTATTCCACCAGCCAGTTTCTGGGGGCCTTTATCGGAGGCACGGCCGGTGGCTGGGTCGCTGGCAGTTGGGGTATCGAGGGTGTTATTGTGCTGATAGTCGGCGCTGTCTCACTCTGGCTAGCGGTGGTGGCGGGCATGACACCACCGCGCCATGCCACCAGTTTTACCCTGCGACTGCAGCCCCTGGAAGGGGGTGCCGTGGAGGAAATCCGCAACCGGCTGGCGGCCGTGGCCGGGGTGGAAGAGGTGGTGATACTGCCCAAAGAGGGGGAGGCGTACCTGAAAGTGGACAAGCGCACCCTGGATGAAAAAGCGCTGCGGCAACTGCCCGGTGTGACCGACTAAAAACCGAAAACAGTGCAGCAGGGCCACGGACGGCTCCCTGCCATAACCGTTTACTGAACAGGAGCTCCATCATGGCGCGAGGCGTAAACAAGGTGATTCTGATCGGCAACCTGGGTGCAGACCCGGAGACCCGTTACACCGCCAACGGCACAGCCGTGACCAATCTCAACCTGGCCACGGACGAAAGCTACAAGGACAAGAACACCGGGCAGCTGGTGCCGCGCACCGAGTGGCACCGGGTGGTGATGTTCGGCAAGCTGGCGGAAATCGCCGCTCAATACCTGCGCAAGGGCTCCAAGGCCTATATCGAAGGCCGCCTGCAGACCCGCAAGTGGCAGGGCCAGGACGGGCAGGACAAGTACACCACGGAAATCCTGGTGGACATCAACGGCCAGATGCAGATGCTCGACAGCAAGGGCGCCGGCGGTGGCGATTACCAGCAGCAGCCCCAGCAGGGCTACCAGAACCAGCAACCCCAACAGAATGCCCCCATGGGCAACCAGAACCCGCCACCCCAGCAGAACCAGGGCGGCGGCTATGCGCCACAGCAAAACAACCAGTCCGGCAACGCCATGCCGGAGCCGGTGGATGATTTTGATGACGACATTCCCTTCTGAGGGGGCAATACTGGGCTAAACCTGAAAAGGCCGGACAAACACTGTCCGGCTTTTTTCTGTTAAAGGCCTGAAAACATGTATCGGGAGTATCCGGTTCTGGTAAACCCACCGGCTGGTGGATTTATGGCCGGACCTTGTGGTCCAGTCCTGTCCCGGGACGTATGGGTAGAGACGCCGAAATGTTCCCATACCCTCCCGCCAGGCTGTTATTGTGCTGACCGATAAAGAACTGCTCCGTCTCACCCACACCGTCACCGACTCCGGCCACTGGACACTGAACCTGCGGGACCAGAGCCTGTTCTGGTCCAGTGAGCTGTTCCGCCTGCACGGTTGCCCACCGGGCAGCCCACAGCCGGACCTGTCCGAGGCCATTGCCTTTTGTCATCCGGAGGACCGGGAGTTCGTTCAGGAGGCGGTGGAACAGGCACTGCAGACCAATGGAGAGCTGGATTTTGTCGCCCGTATTGTGCGTGCCGACGGAGAAGTCCGCCACTTCCACTCCAGGGGCAAGGTCAAGTTCGACGAGGCCGGTGAGCCCCACTACCTGTTTGGCCTGTTCCGGGACATTACCGAAGATTGGCTGGCCCGCAAACACAGCCAGCGACTGGCCAACGTGCTGGAAGACACCGATGAGATCATTTTCCTGACAGACCCCCTGGGGCGGGTCAACTGGGCCAACTCCGCCTTTACCCGGGTCACCGGGTATCCCCTGGCGCAGATCATGGGCCGCAAGCCCGGGTCGCTGCTCCAGGGCCCTGACACCGATCCGGAAACCGTCGCCTGTATGCGTCACCGTCTGGATCGCAGGGAGCCTTTTACCACGGAGATTCTGAATTACCGTAAGGACGGGGCGGGTTACTGGGTGCGGATTTCCTGCCAGCCGGATTTCGGCGCCAATGACGAGCTGCTGGGTTTCGCCGCCATACAGACGGACATCACGGCGGAGAAGGAGGTCCGCCTGGATCTGCAGCGGGAAGTGGAAAGCCGCAAGAAGCTGGAGTACCAGCTGCGCTACCTGGCCAGACACGACGAGCTCAGTGGCATGCCCAACCGCCGCTATTTCATGCAGCGTGGTGACACCGAGCTGAACCGGGCCAGGCGCTACCACAACCCGGTGTCACTGGTGCTGGTGGACCTGGATCATTTCAAGCGCATCAACGACCAGCACGGCCACAAGGCGGGTGATGAGGTGATCCAGGCTTTCGCGGCTCTCTGCCAGAAGACACTGAGAGAGCAGGACATGGCGGCCCGGATTGGCGGCGAGGAATTTGTGCTGCTGCTGCCGGAGACCGGACTGGACGGGGCCAGGACCCTGGCCGAGCGGCTGCGCGAAGAGCTGGCCGGGACCGCCATCCGGGCGGCCGGGGCGGACATCCCCGTCACCGCCAGTATGGGGGTGGTGGAGGCACTGCCAGAAACGGAAGCACTGGGCTCGCTCCTGGCCCGGGCGGACAGGGCCCTTTACCGTGCCAAAGGCGAGGGCAGAAACCGCGTTCATACGGACCGTGGCAGCAGCCAGTAACACCTTGGTCCCTGTCCGCTCACAGCCAGGGCGTGCCGGCAATAAGCCATGCTGATTCAGTGGATTAGTGGACTTATTGAACTATACTTCTCAACAAATCCCACTTTGGCGCCGCAGTGTGACGTTTTCTTTGCTGAAAAATCCTTTCTCCTCTGGCCACAGTCGCTTCCGTCTGGGCCTGGAAGTGCGCTCCGACGGACTGGCCTGGGCCTGCCGTCGAGGTCAACAGGCCCCGGTGGAGAGCGGCTTCGTCCCCTGTACGCCGGCACAGCGCCGGAAACAGCTGGATGCCCTGGTGGCGGAGCAGCAACTCAAGGGCGCCCGGGTGACACTGGTGCTGCCGCCGGGCCAGTACCAGGTGTTTCAGGTGGAAAAGCCGGCCGTGGAACCCGAGGAAATGGCGGACGCGGTGCGCTGGAAACTCAAGGATCTGCTGGACTACCGTCTGGAGGATGCGGTGGTGGACACCTTTCCCTTCCCCGCCGCCGCCAGCCGTGGCCGCCATGCCCTGATCAATGCGGTCTGTGCCCGCAAGCCCATGATCCTGGACCTGATCGGTCTGGTGAGGCAGAGCCAGCTGACGCTGTCGCGGATTGATATCGCCGACCTGGCCCTGCGTAACCTGCTGCTGGGCAGCGAGCCACGGGGCCGCAGCGCCGCCATGGTGTATCTGCGTGAACAGCAGGGCCTGTTGGTGTTTGCCCGTGACGGCATGCTGCACCTGGCCCGGCGGCTGGATATCTCGCTGGAGCAGTTGCGGGACGCGGCCACGCAGGGGGCAACGGTGGAGTCACTGGCCCTGGAGATCCAGCGCTCCATGGACTACTACGAGAGCCAGATGCGTCAGGTGCCGCCCCGCACGGTGCAGATCACCGGGCACCCCCAGTCACTGCCACTGGTGGACATGCTCTCCGGCAACCTGGGTGTGGGCATCCGGGAATTTGACTGGACAACCGTGCTGTCGGATCAGGCGGCGGATCTGCGCAGCTGTCTGGCCATTGGCGCCATTCTGCCGGTACCGGAGATGGTGGCATGAAACAGCGGGTCAACCTCTACACCCCGGAGCTTCGCCCCAGGCGGGAGTGGCTCACACTCAACCAGCTGGTGCTGGCCGGGGCCCTGTGCGTTTTACTGATGGGGCTGGTCAGCCTGGCTTTGCGCTGGGAGCTGGGCCAGGAGCAGCAGCAACTGGCCCAGCTGCGCAGTGAGCACGCCGCACTGACCCGGGTGGTGGAAGAGATGGAGACGGCCCTGTCGGAACGGGGTGTTGAGCCGGGCCTGCAGGAGCAGGTCGCGCAGCTGGAGCGCCAGGTTCGACAGCGTCGGGACCTGCTCAGCCGCACCGAACAACTCACCGGAGGCGGAGAGAAGGGCTTCTCCCCCTACCTGCGCAGCCTGGCGCGCCAGTCCGACAGCGGGCTGTGGCTGACGCGGATCCGGGTGGACCTGCGGAGTGATCAGCTGCGCCTGCAGGGACGCACGAAAAGCGGCGACCAGATACCCCGTTACCTGAACCGCCTGAAACAGGAGCCCCTGTTCAGCGGCCATGGCTTCGGTGACTTTGCCCTTGAGCGGGACCCGGAGAGTGGTGTCCTGGAATTCCGCCTTGCCTCCAGCCGCGAAGAAGACAACGGGAGGGCACAATGATGGCCAATGCCCTGCAGACCCTGATGGCCCCGGCAAGGCAGCGCTGGCAACAGGCACGGCAACGCTTCTCGGCTCTGGAAAAGCGGGAAAAGGCGTTGGCCTTTGTTGCCGTGCTGGTGCTGTGCCTGCTGGGTGGCTGGCAGTTTCTGGTGGCGCCGGTGCTGAAAATCCAGGGCAGCGTGGCGACACAGCGCCAGTCACTGACCACGGAGATGGCGGCGTTGCGTCAGAGTCGCGATGACCTGGCCGCCACTCTGGCGGTTGAGCCCGGTGACAACCTGCGACAGCGCCAGCGCCAGCTGAAACAGCGCCTGGAGAGGCTGGACCGTGAGATTGCCGGGATGACCACCGGGCTGATCGACCCCAGCGCCATGGTGGATCTGCTCAGGGACATGCTCAGTGAGCACCGGGGCGTGCGCCTGATGGCCGTGACCCATGAAAAACCCAGGGCTATGGGGATGGACGGGGAACCCCCCGTCAGCGACACACCGGATAACGGAAGCCAACTCTACGCCCATGGTGTTACGGTACGCATCCGCGGTGAATACCGGGACATCCTGCAGTATCTTGAGGCCATGGAATCACTGGATAACCGCCTCGGCTGGCGCTCACTGGACTACCAGGTGCAGGACTGGCCCACTGGAGAGGCGATGATACGGCTCCAGACGCTGAGTCTGAGCAAGGAGTGGCTGGGTGTATAAGTCCCTGTGGGTGGTCATGCTGTGTGGACTGGCCGGTGTCGTGAGCGCCGAATCACTGCGCGACCCCACCCGTCCGCCCCAGTCCTCCGCTGACGGCCCGGCACAGACTGCGGCGACTCCGGCCATGACACTGGAGTCGATCCTCTATTCCGAAAACCGCCGTGTGGCGGTGATTGACGGAGTGGCCCTCAGGGAAGGGCAGACCCTGGGAGAGGCCCGGGTTCTGCGCATTCATCCGAAGAGGGTGGAACTGCAGATCAACCAGAACAACAGAACGCTCCGGCTCGACTCCGGTCAGTCGGTGCGACAGTCTCCCGATCAGGAGTCTACGGATTAATGGAAGCGTTCATGACAGCCCGTTCCTTGCAGATCGCCCTGGGGTTTTTCGCCCTGGTCACTCTCAGTGCCTGCAGCAGCAACCCGCTGCTGCAGACCAGCAGTGCCAGCTCCACGGAGACCGCCGAGGACATCGAGGAGGCACTGGCCAGGGCCGGCGCGGAGGCGGACACCGGTGCCGGGTCCCGGACGCCGGAGGACATCAGCGCCGCACTGATGCCGGATATGAAGGAACCGTCAGGACCCGGGCAGGAGGAGGAGCGGTTCAATGTCACCGCCCGTGAGCTGCCGGCAAGGCCCTTTTTCCAGAGCCTGGTGGACGGTTCCGGCTACAATGTAGTGGTGCACCCGGATGTGGAGTCCGCCATCTCCATGGAACTTCAGCAGGTGACGGTGCCGGAAGTCATGGAAATGGCCGGCGATCTCTACAACCTGGACATCGAGCGTCAGGGGCGGCTTTACCGCATCCGCCCCGGCGGCCTTCGTACCCGGGTGTTCCAGCTGGACTACCTGCACATGCAGCGCATCGGCGGGTCGGAAACCCAGGTGCGCTCCGGCCAGGTCTCCGGCGCCCGTGACAGCGAAGACGGAGAAGGGGGGCTGGTGGGCACCCGCATCAGCACCGAGAGCCGCTCGGACTTCTGGGGCGACTTGCGGGAGTCACTGACCATGATGGTGGGCACGGATGACGGCCGCAAGGTGATCACCACCCCCGGCGCGGGCATGATCGTGGTCCGGGCCGAACCTCAGGCGTTGCGGGATGTGGAAGAGTACCTGCGCCGTCTGCAGCTGATCAGTCAGCGCCAGGTGATCCTGGAGGCGCGCATCATGGAGGTGGAGCTCAACGAGTCCTACCAGCAGGGTGTGGACTGGAACTACATCGACCAGATCTCCTCAAGCGGCCCCAGCAGCGCCATCAACGCCGGTGTCAGCAGCGGCAATGTCAGCAACCCCAGAGGCAGCGGCGGTGTCTTCAGCACCGCGCTGCAGATCGGCGATTTCAATACACTGATCCGTCTTCTGGGCCAGCAGGGCAATGTGCAGATGCTGTCCAGTCCGCGCATCTCCACGGTCAATAACGAAAAAGCCGTGATCAAGGTGGGCAGCGACGAGTTCTTTGTCACCGACATCGACTTCCGGGACACCGGCACCGCCGTGGCCGGCGGCCAGGACAGGCGCTCCACCTCCGTGGATCTCACCCCCTTCTTCTCCGGCATCTCACTGGATGTCACGCCACAGATCAGTGAGGACGGCCTGATCACACTCCATGTGCACCCCTCTGTCAGCGAGGTGCAGGATCAGGAGAAACTCATCACCATCGGCGACGAGCAGGTGACACTGCCACTGGCGCTGAGTACGGTGCGGGAGACGGACAGCATCATCAATGCCCGCAGCGGCCAGATCGTGGTGATCGGCGGCCTGATCCAGAGCTCCAGCGAGGAGGTCACTACGGCAGTGCCCTTTTTCAGCAAGATTCCGGTGCTGGGTGAGCTGTTCAAGCAGCGCCGGTTCGAGTCCCGCAAGAGCGAGCTGGTCATTCTCCTGCGGCCCGTGATCAGCGGCGAGGACGTCTGGCGCGAGGATGCCGGCCGCAGCCGTGAACGGGTGCGGGCTCTGCGTGAGCTGATGGAATCCTCCGAGAGCGTGACACCACAGCCAGCACAGCCAAGGTAGCCGCCATGTACGAGACGCATTTCGGTCTCAGGGAAGCCCCCTTCGCGCTGACGCCCAATACCCGCTACTTCCTGCGCTCCAGCACCCACTGGGAGGCGCTCAGGCTGCTGCTGGTGGCGTTGCGCCAGGGGGAGGGCTTTGTCAAGATTTCAGGGGAAGTGGGTACCGGCAAGACACTGCTGTGCCGGATGTTGCTCAACGGACTGCCCAACAAGGTCGTGACGGCCTACCTGCCCAACCCCAGGCTCAGCCCCGAGGGGCTGTACAGCGCGCTGGCGGACGAGCTGGCGCTGAGTCTGCCGGAGCCGGGCAACACCCATCGCACACTGGCGTTGCTGAACGCTCACCTGATGGAGCTGGCCGGTCAGGAAAAGCGGGTGGTGATGGTAATTGACGAGGCCCAGGCCATGCCCGAGGAAACAATGGAGGCGCTGCGTCTGCTGAGCAACCTGGAAACGGAAAACCGCAAGCTGTTGCAGGTGGTGCTGTTTGGCCAGCCGGAACTGGACGAGATGCTCGGCCGCCCCAGTCTGCGCCAGCTCAAGCAGCGCATCGGCTTCCAGTACCGGCTCAGGACACTGGACCACCGGGGTGTGGCGGACTACGTCCGGCACCGTCTGCACCAGGCCGGCTACAATGGTGGCCAGCTGTTCAGTCCTGGCGCGATCCGACTGCTGGCCCGCTCCGCCAACGGCACGCCAAGGCTGATCAATATCCTTGCCCACAAGGCCCTGATAGCCGCCTACGGCAAGGGCGTCCCACAGGTCACAAAACGCCATGTCCGTCTGGCGGTAAAGGATACTGAGAGTGCCCGACAGGGCTTCTGGTCACGGAGGACGGCATGAGCCTGCTGAATGAGGCACTGCGGGATCTCGACCAGCGCCAGCCGCGGGAGGATGGCAGCCACCCCGTGCCACCGGGGCTGCAGGACAAGGGCCACGGCAGCGCCTGGCTGATAATGGGCCTGTGTGCCGCCCTGCTGCTGGTGTCACTGCTGGCACTCTGGCTGTGGTGGCAGGACTCCGCCACGGAAGTGCCCGGGCTGGCGGAGACAGTGCCCACAGCGCAGGATGTGCCCACGGTGAGCAAAGAAGCACCCACAGCGAACAGTGAAGTGACCACGGCGACAGAGTCATCGCCCACAACGGCGGCCAAAGAGCAGCCCCCCACCACGGCAACCGCACCCCCGGCCCCCTCAACGGACCCCAGTGTGGCCCCCATCGCGGAGCCGATACCGACCCACTCCGAGGCACAGACCGCCTCCGCTGCTGACGGAGATCGGGAAGCGTCCGTCGATGAGGCGTCCGCCCCGGCGGCCAACAATAGGGCCGTGACGGACAAGGACACTGAGAGCCGCCCCGAACCAGCCAGGCAGCTGGCCGCCACGGACTCAGCGGCACAGTCTCCGGATTCCGGGAGCGCCGTCAGCGACAGGGCCGGATCACGGCAACAGGAGCCGGACCACGGGGCCGACAGCACCAACAGGGAGGACGGCACGGCGGAAGCAGACCGGCCCAGTGTGCGGCAACTGAGTCCACAGCAGCGTGAGGCCATGGTCGCCCGGGAGATCCGCGAGCGCCTGGCAGGGGGGGATGTTTCCGGGGCCACCGACCAGGCCCGCCAGCGGGTTCTGCTGGACACCGATGCCCCGGAAACCCGTGCCGTCATGGCCCGACACTGGCTGTCCCGGGAAGACCCGGCCCGGGCCCGTGACTGGCTGCCGGATGGCGTCAGCCAGCGCTATCCGCAGCTGCGGCTGCTGCGGGCCCGCTCCGAGCTGCAGTCAGGTCGGCCTCAGCAGGCGCTGGAGTGGCTGGAGCGGGAGCTTCCTCCGGTGGCCAGCCACAGCCGCTACCATGTCACCATGGCCGCATTGCAGCAGCAACTGGGCTGGCACGAAGCCGCCGCCGGCACCTGGGCGGCGCTGATCGAACAGGACGACAGCCAGGCCCGCTGGTGGGCCGGACTGGGCATAGCCCTGGAAGGCCAGGGGCGCCATGACAGCGCCCGCCGTGCCTTTGTCCAGGCCAGCGAACTGCCCGGTCTGAATGAGCCACTGCAGCGTTACGTGCAGAGCCGTCTCGGTAACGCCCCAACCCACTCAGGAAACCGGTAGCCCTATGGTGGAGCCAGGCAAGAAAATCCGCATCGGCGACCTGCTGGTGCAGAACGAGGTCATCACCGAAGAGCAGCTGATGGCCGCACTCAATGAACAAAAGAGCTCAGGGCGCAAGCTGGGCCAGGCCCTGACGGACCTGGGCTATATCGACGAAGACAACCTGCTGAACTTCCTCTCCCGCCAGCTGGACATCCCCTTTGTGCAGCTGCGCCACTACCAGTTCAACAACGAGCTGGTGAAACTGCTGCCAGAGACACTGGCCCGGCGCTTCAGGGCCATAGTGCTGGCGGAAAAGGGCCGGGAGCTGCTGGTGGGCATGGCCGACCCCATGGACATCTTCGCCTACGATGAGCTGTCACGGGCACTGGACAGGCCCATCCGCCAGGCCGTAGTGCGTGAGTCGGAGCTGCTCAATGCGCTGGACCTGGTGTACCGGCGCACCGAGGAGATCGCCTCGCTGGCGGAAGAGCTGGACGATGAGATTGGGGATGACGCCTTCGATCTGGCCGAGCTGGGGGAGGGCAGCGAAGGGGAAGAGGCCCCTGTGGTCAAGCTGCTGCAGACCATCTTCGAGGACGCGGTACAGGCCCGCAGCTCGGATGTGCACATCGAGCCGGACGAGGCGGTGATGCGCATCCGCCAGCGGGTGGACGGTGTGCTGCAGGAACAGGTCATGAAGGAGAAACGCATCAACGCCGCACTGGTGCTGCGGCTGAAGCTGATGGCGGGTCTGAATATTTCCGAGAAGCGGCTGCCACAGGACGGTCGCTTCAACGTGCGGGTCAAGGGGCGCAGCATCGACGTGCGGATCTCCACCATGCCGGTGCAGTACGGGGAATCCGTGGTCATGCGCCTGCTGGACCAGTCACAGGGCATACTGGACCTGGGCACCACCGGCATGCCCCCCAAAGTGCTCGCCCGCTTCCGCCGACTGATACGACGCCCACACGGCATGATACTGGTCACGGGCCCCACCGGCAGCGGCAAGACCACCACCCTGTACGGCGCACTGACAGAGCTGAACCGTCCCGAAGTGAAAATCATCACCGCCGAGGACCCGGTGGAATACCGCCTGCTTCGGATCACCCAGGTGCAGGTGCGCCCCAGGATCGGACTGGACTTCGCCTCGGTGCTCAGGGCCGGGCTGCGTCAGGACCCGGACATCATGCTGGTGGGTGAAATGCGCGACCGTGAGACCGTGGAGATCGGCCTGAGGGCCGCCATGACCGGCCACCTGGTGCTCTCCACACTGCACACCAACGACGCCATCAGCAGCGCCATGCGCCTTCTGGACATGGGGGCGGAGCCCTTCCTGGTGTCCAGCTCGCTGGTGGGTATCGTGGCCCAGCGTCTGGTGCGTCGTGTCTGCGAGAACTGCTGCGAGTCCTACCAGCCCAGCCAGCAGGAGCGGGTCTGGCTGGCGGGTCTGTCCGTGGACGAGAGCCCCGGAGACAGGGCCGATCAAGCCGTGGCCGAGGCCATGGTGCAGTCCGGGCAGGACAGTGACAGCACCCATGGGGAAAGTGGCAAGGGCCCTGAAACGCCCACGGAAAAAGCGGAGGAGTCACTGGATCTGGAACTGTCCGAGGATTTCCTGCAGCAGGGAACGGAGGCCGCCGCATCCGGCACTGCCCCGTCCCATCCCGGTGGCGGCTTCGTCCGGGGCCGTGGCTGCTACCAGTGCAGCAACACCGGCTACAAAGGCCGACTGGGTGTGCACGAGCTGCTGGAGCTGGACGAGGTGATGTTGGACGCACTGCGACGAGCCGATTACGCCGGCTTTGAAACCGCCGCCCGCAACAGCCCTTACTATGAGCGCCTCGAGCTGTGTGCCCTGCGCTATGCACGGCAGGGCCTGACCACACTGGACGAGGTGGCCCGCGTCTCCGCCACACTGGCCGGCGGCGTGCTGGACGATGAAAGCCATGATCTGTAACGGGAGTGGTGGCTGATGCTGTTTGCCTATCGTGGCCGTGAGAAGGACGGCAGCCTGGCGGAAGGCACCCTGGAATCCCCCTCCAGGGAGGCCGCCGCCGGCGAGCTGCAGCGCCGTGGCATCACCCCGGTGTCCGTGGAAGAGCACAGGTCCGGCGCCGCCTCCAGGGACCTCTATGAGGTCTTCCCCTGGCTGAGGCCCAGAGTCACCACGGACGATCTGATTGTCTTCTGCCGCCAGATGTACGCACTGACCAAGGCGGGCATCCCCATTATCCGCACCATCCGTGGCCTGGCGGACACCGCCCGCTCATCCCGGCTGAGGGAGGTGCTGGACGATGTGGCGGACCGTCTTGAGGCGGGCACCACACTGGCCACGGCACTGCAGACCCACAGCCAGGTCTTCTCCGACCTTTTCGTGGCCATGATCCATGTGGGGGAGAACACCGGCGAGCTGGACCAGGCCTTCAAGCGCATCTCACAGATCCTGGAGCTGGAGCGGGACACCCGGCGCCGTGTCAAGCAGGCCACCCGCTACCCCATCTTTGTGGTGATTGCCCTGACGGCGGCCATGATCGTAATCAACGTGTTCGTGATTCCCCAGTTCTCCAGCACCTTTGAGCGCCTGGGGGCGGAGCTGCCCTTTCTCACCCGGGTGCTGGTGTTCACCTCCGACAGCATGATCACCTACTGGCCGGTGATGCTGGCGGTGCTTGCCGCGCTGGTGTTCGGCTTCCGCGCCTGGCGCAACACCCCCGCCGGTCGCATCCGGTGGGACCGCTACAAGCTGCGCCTGCCGGTGATGGGCACACTGCTGCATCAGATCACACTGAGCCGGTTCTCACGGAATTTTGCCTACACGCTCTCCGCCGGCGTCCCCGTCACACAGGCCCTGTCCGTGGTGGCGGATGCCAGCGACAACGCCTGGATCGGCCAGCACATCCACGAGATGCGCACCGCCATCGAGCGGGGTGACAGCCTGCTCAGGGCCGCCCGCAACACCCGGATGTTCACACCGCTGGTGCTGCAGATGATCGCCGTGGGGGAAGAGACCGGTGCGGTGGACGACATGCTGGTGAATGTGGCGGATTTCTACGATGAGGAGGTGGACTACGGGCTCAGCCGGCTGGCGGAATCCATCGAGCCCATATTGCTGCTGGGTGTGGCCATACTGGTGCTGATACTGGCCCTTGGGGTGTTTCTGCCCATCTGGGACCTGGGCAGTGCGGCCATTGGCTGAGGGGGTTGCATGGAGAGGGCCACAAGCGTTGTCATAACTGGCAGAGGCCAATCCGGGTTCTCACTGCTGGAGCTGATACTGGTTATCGTGGTGATGGTGGTGGCACTGACCGTGCTGGCCCCCAGGCTGGCGGATCTGTCCGGGGATGCTCATCGCAGCAGTGTCAGCAGCACCGCCGGGGCCTTTGCCTCCGCGGTGGTTCTGGTGCGCTCCCGGTGGACGGCGAGCGGTGCCGAGGGGGCGGTGGAGAACCTGCGGGGCTTTGGCAGTGACGACATCAATGTCAGCCACAAGGGCTGGCCGGTGAGCGTCAACGGTGGCACCGACCCCCGTCAGCTGGCGCTGCAGGACTGTCTGGACCTGTGGCGCTCACTGCTGCAGTCCAATGCGCCGTCCATAGCACGGCAACCCGCTGAAGGGGTGATTTACCAGGCCCTGCTGGAGCAGGGCCGTTGCCATTACCGCTATCTGGAGGCGGAGGGGCGTTACGGTTTCCACTACGACCCGCAACAGGGGGAGGTGGTTACCATTCTTAACGAGTGAGTTGGGTGAATTGGTCTACAATACAATTAATTGGGGAAATTTCTAACGGAGTGATGTGCTATGCAACGCAAGCAACAGGGCTTTACGCTCATTGAACTGGTGATTGTCATCGTGATTCTGGGTGTGCTGTCAGCATTTGCACTGCCTCGTTTTGCGGATCTGGGTGGCGATGCCCGTGCCTCCACCATTCAGGGGGCGACCGGCTCCATCCGTGCGGCTTCCGCCATTGCCCGTTCGGCCTGTCTGGCCAGTGCGGACTGTGATGAAAGTGCCGCCAGCGATCAGGTTACCCTGGAAGGTGACACGGTTGACCTGGCTTTTGGTTTCCCGAATGAAAGTGCCACAGGCATTGTTCTGGCGGCCCAGCTTGGGGACGATTTTGAGGTGAATACCGGTGTTTCCCCCATTACGATCCGGACCGCATCCAGGCCTGACGATGCCACTTGTCAGGTCTCCTACGGCGAGCCGGGTGCGGACGGTGAGCGTCCCGCTATTACGGTGGACGTCAGCGGCTGTTGATCAACAGTCCTGAGGGGCTGACTGGAGGGTCGTTGTTTTCTGTTGCGCTTTCCTGGAGAAGGCAAAAAGCCCATGTTAGTGGCCCGGTCCGGTAAAGGCGAAGAAGGCTTTACACTGATTGAGCTGGTGCTGGTCCTGATTCTGGTAGGCATTCTCTCGGCCCTGGGCATCGGCCTTCTGGCCTCACAGGGTGCCTATTCCGCCGGCGCCGCGCGGGATCAGCTGGTCTCCAGCGCCAATCTGGCCGCCAAGCTGGCCCTGTCCCGCAGTGGCGACGGTGCCAGCGTGCGGCTCACCATTGAAGAAGACCCCAGTGAATGGCGCTTTGTGGTGGACCCGGGTCACCGGGTCCGCACCGCTCAGCGCCATAACGCCACACTCTCCCGCCCCGTCTCCACACTGGATTACCGTGCCGATGGCCAGCTGGCCTCCGGTGACAACCTGGAATTCGTCTTTACCGGCAACTCCGCCCACCGGGCCTGTGTGCTGGCATCCGGCTTCGCCTATGCGGGAGCCTGTCCATGACAAGCCGCCCCCACAAGACTCTTGTGAATCATGTCCCCACGGCTACGGGGTCCCAACAGCGGGGTGTCACCCTGGTGGAGCTGGTGCTGACCATTGTCATTATCTCGGTGGCCGTGGCCGGTGTGGTGGGGGCCTTTGCCCTGGTCACCGGGCGCAGCGGCGACCCGCTGCTGCAGTCCAGGGCCACGGCACTGGGGCAGCTGTACCTGGACGAGATACTGGCCCGTGACTTTGACCGGGCCACACCACTGGGTGGAGGGCGTGTGCCCGAAGGGGAGGTGGACTGTGTCATGGACAGCGGTGGCGACTCCGAAGAACGGGACAGCTACCGCAGTGTGGGCCTGTTCAACAACCTCACCGAAGCGCCACCGCAACTGGTGACCGCCGAGCAGAACGCTTTGTACCGCAATTTCCGGGTCAGCGTCACCGTGGTCTGTGCCGGCGACGAGGTGGGGCTGGCCCCTGAGAACGCCAAGCGCATTGATGTCACGGTGGAAGACGGCCGCGGCCAGAGTACCGTGACCAGCAGCTACAGGGGGAACTTCTGATGAAGCGCTCCGGCGGCTTTACCCTGACCGAGCTGGTGATGGTGATCGTGATTCTCTCCGTGGTATCGCTGGTTTCCGTGCGCTTTATCAGCTTTTCCACCCAGGGGGCCATTGATACCGCCGAGCGCCAGACAATGGCCGCCGGCGCCGGCATCCTGGCCGAACGCATCAGTCGTGAGCTGCGGGAGGCTCTGCCGGCCAGCCTGCGCACCCACGACGATGGCCGCTGTGTGGAGTTTATTCCCATCCTCAGGGGAGGTGGCTACCAGGGCAGCCTGACCGAACCGGTCAACCGGTTCCGCACCCGGGGCGAGGCCGCCACTCCTGTCACGGGCCGTGTGGCCGTCTACCCCTACTCACTGAGCCCCTACGACCCGGACAACCCGGGCTCGGTCTCCATTGAGGAGGCCACCTGGGATCTGGATCAGGTGGCTTTTCCGGAGGGGGTGGAGCAGCGCTTTCTGGCGGACTCACCCCGCTCGCGCTTTGCCATGATTGCCACGCCGGTGACCTTCTGCCAGTCCGCCGGCGGCCGGATGGAGCGCTTCAGCGGCTACCCGCCGGGGGCCTCCTTTGGCAGCGGCGAGCGTCAGGTGGTGGCGTCGGGTCTGGCGGACACCGGTGGCGCCCCGGTGTTCCGGGTGGCAGAGCCCAGCCTGACCCGCAACGCACTGGTGATACTGGACCTGAGGCTTGCAGCCAGTCGCGGCGATGAAACCTATCAACTGGCCCAGGAGGTGCAGATCCGCAATGTACCCTGAGTCCGGATCCACAACAGCCCGTGCCGGGCAACAGGGGGCCGGTCTGCCACTGGCCATCTTCCTGATTACCGTGATGGCGCTGATCGTGGCCACCATCGCCCAGTTGCAGCAGACCAGTGGCGAGACAGCGGCACTGGACATTCTCTCCGGGCGGGCCTTCTACGCCGCCGAGTCCGGCGCCCAGCTGGCCATGACCGAAGTGCTGCCGGATGAGGACAGCCTGGTCTGCCCGCTGGACCGGGACTACGGCTTTACCCGGTCCGGACTGCGTGGCTGCGAGGCACAGGTCACCGTGGTCTGTGAGGGGGATGAGCCTATCGCCCGCATCACCAGTGTGGGCCGCTGTGGCAGCGGGCCAGACAGGGCCAGCCGCCGTGTGGAGGTGAAAGTCCAATGACCCTGCCCACAGCCACGCTGCGCACACTGTGCCTTCTCGCGGTACTCATTGCCCCGGTGGCTTTGGCTGGCGACCTGACCCCCGCCACCGGCGGTGAGAACATCCCCACTCGCAGCGCTGGCAACAGCTACACGGAACTGGACGGGCCTGTGTTCGATGAAACCGCACAGGGCCAGGTGGACGAGGATCTGGTGCTGCGCATTCCCGACGGCTTCGAGTGGGATCCGGATTCCAGCCCCAGGGCCCGTGTCACCCTGATCAATCCTCCCAAGCAGGGAGGGCGAAACATCAATAACAAGGCCAACGGCGAGTTTATCGAAGGGGCGGAGGTCACCATCAGCGGGCGGGATATCATCTTCTCCATCACCCAGAAGACCACCGGCAACCGCCGCAACCGCCTGGAGTTCGAGGGGCTGCGTGTGCGCCCGACGGTGGAGGACGATGGCGCCTCAGGGGATATACTGCAGACCGGCAACGCGGAGCTGGGGGACCTGCCACGGGACGCCAGTTGGGGCCTTCTGCGACAGGTCCGCTTTGATGACGATGTGCTGATGTTTGTGAATGGCAAGACCCCGGGGCCGGTGACCGTGACCCGGGGCGAGACGGTGGATTTTGCCGTGTCGGTGCGGGGCTGTGACCGGGTCTCCGCCGCCCGCTGGCGTTATACCTGGTTTTCCGGTGACGGTGAGCAGCAGCAGGAAACCCGCAACGAGTCCCCCTGTGACGCCTCCCCCATTCCCTATGAGCATGTCTATCAGGATCTGGGGCTTTTTGAGTCGGGTTTCAGGGCCGAGTTCTGCGCCAGTCAGCCCTGTTCCCCCGACAGCTTCGAGTTGTTCGGCCAAACGGACGTGGAGGTGTCGGTGACACTCCCTGATGTGCGGGGCTTGTACAATTTTCACTTTGACGAACAGGTCTGGGACGGCACGGAGGGAGAGGTGCGGGAGTTCTCCGGCAACAATCTTCTGGGTACGGCGATGGGCGCGCAAACCCGCCGCGATGAACCGGCCGTCGCCGGTGACCGGGGGACCTGTGGTTACGGGGTGTTCGATGGCAATGACCGGGTACGGGGCCCGGGCAACTTCCGTGTCAACAGCGCGGATTCGTTCAGTGTTGCGGCCTGGGTGCGACTTTCCGGTACGGAGCAGGGCAGCAGCCAGCCGGTGCTGATGGCTTACGGCCCCCAGCTGGAGGGGTTTGCCGAGCGCTTCCAGCTTTCTCTGGACATCACCGCCGGTGTGGCCGAGACGGTGTTTGGTATTCGCACCCAGGAGGATGACATTGTCTCTCTGAGGACCTCTGCGGGCACCGACCCCCTCAGCGGGGACTGGCTGCATCTGGCCGCCACCTATGACAGCGTGACTTCGGAGGCGGTCATTTTCATGAACGGTGAGGAGGTGGCCCGGGAAGAAATCCAGGCTCCTCCCGGGAACCAGGATCCGGATCTGCCCGGTGACACCAACGGGGATCTGACCCTGATGGCTTACGGGGATGGCAGCCGTGGTGCCGTGGGCAATATGGACGAGCCCAGGATCTTTGACGGCATTCTCACTGGCAACGACGTGCAGGCACTGCTTGAGGAGACCCGCAACTGCCCGCGGTTCGGCGAGCTGGACCAGCTGGTGGTGAGCGTCCCGGAAACCGCCAGTGTCTGCACGCCGGCGCCGGTGGACATCACCGCACTGGACGCCAATGGCAACCGCATCGAGAACTACACCGGTACACTGGATCTGTCCACCAGCTCCGGCCGTGGCAACTGGTCACTGGGGGCCGGTGCCCAGGGGGCGCTGGATCCACCGGACCATAACAGCAATGATGGCGCTGCCCGCTACGCCTTTGCCGAGGATGACAATGGACAGGTGACACTGAGGCTGGAAAACAGCTCCGCGGATGAGTTGCGTGTGACCGCCACCGATGGCGATGCGTCCGTGTCAGGCACCTCCGGTACGGTGCAGTACCAGGAAAACGCCTTTGTCATCATTGAGGACGACCCACTGGGGCGGGACTTTGTGGCGGGCCGTGACCATCAGTTGCTGCTGCGGGCAGAGCGGCGTGACGAGAATGGCGAGTGCGGCACCATAGAGGCCTACGACGGCCACATCGACCTCAAGGGCTGGATCACCCGGGGCGACCAGGACCCCGGCGGAGAAGCGCCGGTGCTCTCCGGTGAGGCGGGAGCCGCCCGCATGCCGGACAGCGAGCCGGCAGGGAACAACATCACCGTGGCGTTCAGCCAGGGCCTGGCGCCGCTGCAGTGGCAGACCGGCGATGTGGGGCAGCACCGCCTGACTGTGCGGGATGACAGCTCCGGTGCCGTGGTGGACGCCAATGGCAGTCCGATCCCGGTGACCGGTTCCGCCATGGAGTGGGCAGTGCGCCCCTTCGGCTTCGATCTCTCCGTGGCGGACAACCCCGGGGCAGAGGGCCCTGAGGGGGCGGCTTTTCTGGCGGCGGGCCGGGCTTTCAGTGTGTCATTAAGGGCGGTGCTCTGGGACGCCGCGAGCGACAGCAACGGCGATGGCCTGCCGGATAACCACGATGGAGCCAGCCCCGGTGAGCGGGTCAGCCTGGCGGACAATGCCACCGCCGGGTCCTTTGCCGTGCCCGGGGACAGTCTGTCACTGAGTGCCCTGCTGGCCGCCGGCCCCACCAATGCCAGCGATCCGGACCTGGAGCTGGAACAGCCGGTGGCGGACTTCGCCGATGGCCTGTCCGGTGCCAGCGCCCGCTACCAGGAGGTGGGCAGCATTGGCCTGCGTGCCCGCTTTGATCAGGACTATCTGGGCCGCTCCGTGCAGATCCGGGGTGACTCCGGCTTTGTCGGTCGCTTCCACCCGGAAGCCTTTACCGCCAGCCTGTCCATGGAGGGCGCTTTTGCCCCCTTCTGTGAAAACTTTGCCTATATCGGCCAGGATTTTGGTTACATCGCCGGTGAAGCCCCGGAGCTGACTCTCTCCCCCAGGGGCTTTTCACCGGACGCTCAGTGGCCACTGCTGTCCAACTACCGTGAGGACTGGCAGCGCCTGCAGGCGACGGATGTGGCTCTGTCCTTCCCCCAGCAGGACGATGACAACGGACTGGCGGTGGAGACCACGGCGGACACCGGGTTGCTGGTGCCCCTGGGGGACGGGCGCATGGATTACCGCTTTGCCGCGACGGATCAGTTCCGCTACCTCAAGAACGACCAATCCCGGATCGACCCCTTCCCCAGTGCCCTGAGCGTAACGCTCAGTGCCGTGGACGATGGCGATGCCGGACTGGCGGCGGAACAGGCACCGGACGGGGACTTCCCTGTCATCGTCAAACCCCGTGCGGTGGAGCTGCGCTACGGGCGGCTTCGCCTGGAGAACACCTATGGCCCGGCGGATATGGAGCTGGTGATGCCACTGCGGGCCGAGTTCCGCCGTGACGGCGGCTTTGTGCTCAATCTCTCGGAAAGCGGTGCCAGTGAGGGGGAAGGGGAGTGCTTTGTCTACAACCCGGTGCAGGACGCCAGCCTGGACCCCCAGGATGTGGCCGAGGTAACCAGCCAGGACGGGGACTTCCAGTTGCTTTCAGGAGAGCCGGAGGAGGGCGGGCGTCTGACACTGAAAGCCCTCAGTGACCGCATTGAGCCCGGAGAGCCCAACCAGGTCCGGGTGAACTTCAGTGTGCCACTCTGGCTGCAGGACGACTTCAACCGGGACGGAGAGCTGAGCAACCCCGCCGCCACCGCCACCTTCGGTGTGTACCGGGGCCACGACCGCATTATCTACTGGCGGGAACTGAGCCAGTAGATAATGGGACCACTCCCGGTCCGGGATCTATTCCTGCTCCTCGGGGTGGTGTCCCATATCCAGCTCCTTGATCTTGCGGGTCAGGGTGTTGCGACCCCAGCCCAGCAGCTCCGCCGCATCACGGCGGCGTCCACCGGTGTGGTTGAGGGCCGCGTCGATCATGATGCGCTCAAACTCCGGTACGGCGATGTCCAGTATCTGCCGGTGGCCGCGTTTGAGTGCCTGCTCCGCCCAGTTGCGAAGCCCGCTCTGCCAGGTCTGTCCGGTCACCGGTGTGTCTTCCTGCTGCACCAGCTCCTGTGGCAGGTCCTTGATATGCACCTCACGCCCGGTGGCCATCACCGTCAGCCAGCGGCAGGTATTCTCGAGCTGGCGCACATTGCCGGGCCAGGGCAGCGTGGAGAGATACGCTTCCGTCTCAGGGCGCAGCGTCTTCACCTCCGCCGACAGCTCCTCGGCGGCCTTGGCCAGAAAATGGTGCATCAACAGCGGTATGTCCTCACGGCGCTCGCTGAGACGGGGCAGGTGCACGCGGATGACATTGAGACGGTGGAACAGGTCCTCACGGAAGTCCCCCCGCTTGACCCGGGCCTCCAGGTCCTGGTGGGTGGCGGCAATAATGCGTACATCCACCTTGATGGGGGTGGTGCCGCCCACACGGTAGAACTCGCTGTCCGCCAGCACCCGCAACAGCCGTGTCTGGGTTTCCGCCGGCATATCGCCGATCTCGTCCAGAAACAGGGTGCCGCCATTGGCCTGCTCGAATCGCCCCTGACGGCCTGCGGCGGCACCGGTGAAAGCGCCTTTCTCATGGCCGAACAGTTCGGACTCGATCAGATCCTTTGGAATCGCGGCCATGTTCAGGGCAATAAACGACTGGCCACGGCGGGGGCTGTGGTTGTGCAGTGCCCGGGCCACCAGCTCCTTGCCGGTGCCGCTCTCGCCGTTGATCAGTACCGTGATATTGGAGTGGGACAGACGGCCGATGGCCCTGAACACCTCCTGCATGGCCGGTGCCTCACCGATGATTTCGGTGCCATGGCCTTCCGGCTCTGCCTCCACGGCGCCACGCTGGCTGCGTCGCTCCTGGTGATGGGCCACGGCCCGCTGCACCAGGCTGACCGCCTCGTCCACGTCAAAGGGCTTGGGCAGGTATTCAAAAGCGCCGCTCTGGTAGGAAGACACCGCACTTTCCAGGTCCGAGTGGGCTGTCATTATGATCACCGGCAGCTCCGGGTGGGCCTCCACGATCTGTGACAGCAGTGCCAGTCCGTCCACCCCCGGCATTCGGATGTCCGTGATAATGGCCTCCGGCGTCTCACGGGCCAGCTGTGCCATCACCTCGTCGCCGTTCTCGAAGGTGCGCACCTTCATCCGCGCCTGGGACAGTGCCCGCTCCAGTACCCATCGGATGCTGCGGTCGTCGTCGATTATCCAGACAGTGTCAGAGGACATCATTCCTTGCACTCCAGTGGTAGGAAAACAATAAAATTGGTGCAGCCCGGCACACTCTCACATTCCACCAGCCCGGTGTGCTGGCCGATAATGCTCTGGGTAATGGCCAGCCCCAGCCCGGTGCCATTGGCGCGGCCGCTGATCATGGGATAGAAGATGTTCTGTACCAGCTTGTCCGGTATGCCGGGGCCGTTATCGATAATGTTCACGCGGCACACCAGCCGGTGGCGGGTGTGGCCGATGGTGAACTGGCGCAGCGCCCGGGTGCGCAGCGTGATGCACGGCGTGACGCCCTCACGGGGGTGCTGTGCCATGGCCTCCATGGCATTGCGGGCAATATTGAGAAACGCCTGTATCAGCTGCTCCTTGTCCCCCTCGAATTCCGGCAGGCTGGGGTCGTAGTCCCGCACCAGATGGATGCGTCCGCCACTTTCCACGTCCACCAGAGTGCGCACCCGCTCGAGAATTTCGTGGATATTGGCTGGTGCCTTCTGAATGGCCTTGTTGGGCCCCAGCATACGGTCCACCAGCGTGCGCAGACGGTCCGCCTCCTCGATAATGACCCGGGTATAGTCCTTCAGCTCAGGTTCTTTCAGCTCACGGTCCAGCAACTGTGCCGCACCACGGATTCCCCCCAGTGGGTTCTTGATCTCATGGGCCATACCCCGCACCAGTACCCGGGTGGTCTCCTGCTGGGCCAGCATTTCCTCCTCACGGGTAATGCGCAGCAACCGGTCCCTGGGCTGCACCTCCAGCAGAAGGGCACTGGCATCCCCGGGGAAGGGGGAGACGGAATAATCCACCCTGACCTGGACCCCGGAAGGCAGCAGAAACTCTGCTTCCCGCTTGGTGTAGGCGTGGCCGCTGGCGGCGGTGGCCAGCAGTGTCTGCAGGGCGGCATCCGGCTCCACGAAGATGTCGGTAATGGGAATGCCGCGCATGCGTCGACCGCTGGTCTCCAGCAGGCTCTCTGCCGATGGATTGATGTAAATCACCTGCATGTCTCTGTCGAGCATGACGACAGCGGTGGACAGATGCTCCAGGATCCGTTTGTAGGGCGCTGATGTGGGCATAAAGGATTTCATATTCTATTAAAAGCAAGAACCGAACCAATCTCGTGTTGAGCGGGGTCTGCTGGCCTGTCTCCGGGCTTTTACCCCCGTATATCAGAGGGCAGCGGGGAAAAGCGGCGTTGTCAGGGCGCTATGAGCGGCGGATTCCATAGCTCAGGGGTCCGAAGCACTGCTTTAGTGCAGTGCGGCTGCACCAGATTAGTGCGTAAGCTCTGAGCATAGTGCAAAAGCCCGCCCTGTAACAGGGCGGCCGGTATGGGCTCTACTGGGGGTTATTGAGGATGGAATGGCGATGGACGGTGAACCGTGACGGCTCTGAGGACTCAACGATGTTACCCTCCCTGTCCAGGATATGAACCCGGACTTCGTGGGTGCCCCGGTCCACGTTCTCCAGGTTGAAGGTGGCGCCGCTTTGCTGTTTGACCATCTCCCCGTCCATCTCCAGCTGGTAGCTGTGGCCCTGGCGCAGTGCGGGTTCCGAGCTGACCTGGATGGCCACTTCGCCGCTGGTGCGCCAGAAGGCGCTGTCGTCTTCCGGCTGGGTGATACGGATGGACTCATAGCCACTGGCGGCCGCGTTGCTGCCGTTACCGGAGCGGGACTGGCGGGATTCGGAGGGGCGCTGCTGTGGCTTGGGCAGGCTGATGCCCTGTGAGGGGCGCACCTCGATCTTTTCGCTCTGGCCAGACTGGGGGCTGTCCGAGAAACTGACATTGCCCTGCTCATCCACATGCTTGTACACCGGGGTGGCGCTGGCGGTTAAGGCGGACAGGCTCATGGCCAGACAGACGGCAGTCAGGCTCAACAGGGATACAGCGCGCATGAGCATACTCCAATACAGTCTCGGTGCAGTCTTTTCAGCCCCCTGGTCTAACCCGTTCACTCGGAGGGTTGGCGGGTTCAGGAACCATGGCCCCAGTATTCAGCTCCCGCCAGGGCAATGCAAGGATTCCGGCATGGCCCGGCTCGGATTTTTCCGGTTCTGTGATGGGGGGCTCGCCCCTGTCGGACCTGACAGGCATAAAAAAGCCCGCACGGCAGGCCGTGCGGGCTTTCAGAGACTGACTGCGCCGTGATTTACACGGAGTAGTACATCTGGAACTCAATCGGGTGAGTGGTCATGTTCAGTTTTTCCACTTCACCGCGCTTGAGCTCCAGGTAGCCCTCGATCATGTCTTCCGTGAAGACACCACCGGCGGTCAGGAACTCGTGATCCGCTTCCAGCGCGTCCAGTGCTTCCTGGAAGGTTTCCGCCACGGTGGGGATGCCCAGGGCTTCTTCCTTCGGCAGGTCGTACAGATCCTTGTCCATGGCTTCGCCAGGGTGGATCTTGTTCTTGATGCCGTCCAGGCCGGCCATCACCAGGGCGGAGAATGCCAGGTAGGGGTTGGCGGAGGCATCCGGGAAGCGCACTTCGATACGACGGGCCTTGGGGCTGCTGACGTAGGGAATGCGGATGGAGGCGGAGCGGTTACGGGCCGAGTAGGCCAGCATCACCGGGGCTTCAAAGCCGGGCACCAGACGCTTGTAGGAGTTGGTGGAGGCGTTGGTGAAGGCGTTGATGGTCTTGGCGTGCTTGATGATGCCGCCAATGTAGTACAGGGCCATCTCGCTCAGTCCGGCGTAGCTGTCACCGGCGAAGAGGTTCTTGCCATCCTTGCTCAGTGACATGTGCACGTGCATGCCGGAACCGTTATCACCCACAACCGGCTTGGGCATGAAAGTGGCGGTCTTGCCGTAGGCATGGGCCACGTTATGGACGCAGTATTTCAGCACCTGCACTTCGTCGGCTTTACGCACCAGGGTGTTGGGGCCAACGCCGATCTCACACTGGCCGGCGGTGCCCACTTCGTGGTGATGCACTTCGATATCCAGACCCATGGATTCCATGGCTGCACACATGGCGCCACGCAGGTCGTGCAGTGAGTCCACGGGCGGCACGGGGAAGTAGCCGCCCTTTACGCCGGGACGGTGGCCGATGTTGTTCTTGTCGAAATCGTCGCCGGAAACCCAGGCGGCTTCCTCGGAGTGGATCTCGTACATGGCGCCCTGCATGTCAACGCGCCACTTGGCGGAGTCAAACACGAAGAATTCGGGCTCCGGGCCGAACAGGGCGCTGTCGGCGATGCCGCTGGACTTGAGGTATTCCTCGGTGCGGCGTGCCACGGAACGGGGGTCGCGCTCGTAACCCTGCATGGTGGAGGGCTCAACGATGTCGCAGGTGATGTTCAGTGTGGCTTCTTCGGTGAACGGGTCCAGCATGCACACTTCGTCGTCCGGCATCAGGATCATGTCGGACTCATTGATGTCCTTCCAGCCGTTGATGGAGGAGCCATCGAACATTTTGCCGCTCTGGAAGAAGTCTTCGTCGACTTCCTTGGCCGGGATGGTCACGTGCTGCTCTTTACCACGACTGTCGGTAAAGCGCATGTCTACCCACTTGACGTCGTGCTCTTTGATCATTTTCAGGGTCTTGGACATCTTCAGGGACTCCGTTTATCAGTGTCTTGGGTTGCTTGTTGTCGGTGCACCGGGCTGCAGTCGGAAACTGCATGACTCGATAGCACCTGAAAGTGGAGACATTCTAGCCTGTTCTGTCGGCGCCGTCCTGCAGTGCAACGACGTCACATGGCCGGATCATGACGGATACACCGTTACGATTTGCGAATTTTTAAAGCAATTGCTCTGCCAAGTTTTAAAAACCTCGGCATACTGCACACTTAAAGGGCATGGATATGGATGCACCCCCATGATACAAAGCTTATTCGCACCACAATGATGCTTAAATGCAGCATTTGCACCATTTTTGTGCGTTTGCGTTGCGGCAGTCCCTGCCATTGCGACTGAGTCACCCTGACGGAGAAATAGCCGGCCGCGCATCCTTTCAGGTATACTGCGCGCCATCATTTCCCGGGGCGGGGGATTCTCCCCCGTCTACCATGATCAGCAGGACACTCTTGTGATTGAGAACCTTCGTAATATCGCCATCATAGCTCACGTCGACCATGGCAAGACTACACTGGTGGACAAACTTCTGGAACAGTCCGGCACACTGGATCGCAAGTCTTCCGGCACCGACCGGATCATGGACTCCAACGATCAGGAGCGTGAGCGCGGTATTACCATACTGTCCAAGAACACCGCCATCAACTGGCGCGACTACCGCATCAACATCGTGGACACCCCCGGCCACGCCGACTTCGGCGGCGAGGTGGAGCGGGTCATGTCCATGGTGGATTCGGTGCTGTTGCTGGTGGACGCCGTTGACGGCCCCATGCCACAGACCCGCTTCGTTACCAAAAAGGCTTTCGACGCCGGCCTGCGCCCCATCCTGGTGGTCAACAAGGTGGACCGCCCCGGTGCCCGTGTGGACTGGGTCGTGGGTGAGGTGTTTGACCTCTTCGACGCACTGGGAGCCACGGAAGAGCAGCTGGACTTTCCCATCATCTACGCCTCCGCACTGAACGGTGTGGCGGGTATGGACGCCGACAGTCTGGCGGACGACATGGAGCCGCTGCTGCAGATGATCGTCGACAGCGTGCCCCACCCGGCAGTGGACTCCGACGGCCCCCTGCAGATGCAGGTCTCCTCACTGGACTACGACCCCTACGTGGGCGTGCTGGGTATCGGCCGGATCAAGCGCGGCCAGATGCGCCCGGGCCAGCAGGTGACCGTGGTGGACCGCCATGGCGGCAAGCGCAACGGCAAGCTCATGGAAGTGAAAGGCTTCCAGGGCCTCAACCGGGTCAATGTGGACCAGGCCTCCGCCGGTGACATCGTCTGTATCAGCGGCATCAGCGAGCTGTTCATCTCCGACACCATCTGCGAGAGGGACAAGCCGGAAGCACTGCCGCCGCTGACTGTGGATGAGCCCACCGTCTCCATGACCTTCCAGGTCAACGACTCGCCCTTTGCCGGCCAGGACGGCAAGTTCGTTACCAGCCGCAATATCCGCGAGCGCCTGGAAAAAGAGCTGCTGCACAACGTGGCACTGCGTGTGGAGCCGGGTGAATCGCCGGAGAAGTTCAAGGTCTCAGGCCGTGGCGAGCTGCACCTGTCGGTGCTGATCGAGAACATGCGCCGGGAAGGCTTTGAGCTGGGTGTCTCCCGTCCGGAGGTGGTGCAGCGTGAAACCGAGGACGGCAAGAGGGAAGAACCCTACGAGGTGGTTGTGGTGGACGTGGAAGAGCAGCACCAGGGCTCTGTCATGGAAGAGCTGGGCAACCGCCGCGCAGAGCTGAAGAACATGGTGCCGGACGGCCGTGGCCGTGTCCGCCTGGACTTCGTCATGCCGGCACGGGGCCTGATCGGCTTCCGCTCCGCGTTTCTTACCATGACCTCCGGCTCCGGCATCCTCACCCACGTGTTCGACCACTGGGGACCGGTGAAGGAAGGCGGTGCCGAAAACCGCAACAACGGCGTCATCGTCTCCATGGTGACAGGCAAGGCGCTGGGTTACTCACTGTTCAACATGCAGGACCGTGGCCGCCTGATGATCGAGCCCAACACGGAAGTCTACGAGGGCATGCTGATCGGCATCCACAACCGTGAGAACGACCTGATGGTCAACCCCATCAAGGGCAAGCAGCTGACCAACGTGCGTGCCTCCGGCACCGATGAGAACATCGTGCTGACCCCGCCGGTGCTGATGACACTGGAGCAGGCACTGGAATTCATCGACGACGACGAGCTGGTGGAAGTGACCCCCAACCACATCCGTCTGCGCAAGAAACTGCTCAAGGAAAACGAGCGCAAGCGCAACCGCAAGAAGTAAGCGTGCGTTGACTCCGACAACCCCGGCCACTGCCGGGGTTTTTTTTGGCTGTTTTCCGGCCCTCTCATCCACTACATTGGAGGCAGTGGCCAGCCATTGAGGAATCCCATCCATGCGACAGCTTTACCCGGACATTGCGCCGAAACAGGTCTACCACCTGGACGTGGAGGATGGGCACACACTGTATCTGGAGGAGTCCGGCAACCCCCGGGGCATCCCCGTGGTGGTGGTTCACGGGGGCCCCGGAGCGGGTTGTCAGGGCACATTGAGGCGGTTTTTTGATGCCGAGCGTTACCGCATCATCCTCTTCGACCAGCGCGGCAGCGGGCACTCCACACCACTGGCGGGGCTGGAAGCCAACACCACCCAGCATCTGGTGGGGGACATGGAGCAGATCCGCCAGTTTCTGCAGATCGACCAGTGGCTGCTGTTTGGTGGCAGCTGGGGCTCCACATTAAGCCTGGTCTATGCCCAGACCCACCCTGAACGGGTGCTGGGGCTGGTGCTCAGGGGGATCTTCCTGTGCCGCCCCGAGGATATCCACTGGTTTTACCAGTACGGTGCCAGCCGGGTCTTCCCGGATTACTGGCAGGATTACCTGGCCCCCATACCGGAGGCGGAGCGTGAGGATCTGGTGACGGCCTATTACCGGCGCCTGACCAGCGACAATGAGCTGACCCAGATCCAGGCCGCCAAGGCCTGGTCCGTCTGGGAGGGCAGCTGCGCCACACTGCAGCCCAACCCCGACGTGGTGGAGCACTTCGGCCACCCCCATGTGGCCATCTCACTGGCCCGCATCGAGTGCCATTACTTCATCCACAACGCCTTCCTGGAGCCCGGGCAGATTGTCAGGGACGCCCACCGGCTCAGGGACATTCCGGGGGTCATTGTCCATGGCCGTTACGATATGGTCTGCCCACTGGACAATGCCCAGGCACTGCACGAGGCCTGGCCCGAGGCGGAGTATTCCGTGATCCGGGAGGCCGGCCATTCCGCCTCGGAACCGGCCATTGTGGATGCCCTCATGAGGGCCACGGAGGTCATGAGTGAGCGCCTGGGGCCCCGTTTCGGGTTTGATTAGGGGCGTTTTCAGGGCCCGGTGCCGGCCTCAGCGGCCCTGGCGTCACGGAAGAATCGCCAGGCCTGTTCGGCGGTATCAATATCGTGGCTGGTGGTGCCCAGAAGCCGTGGCATGCGTCCTTCAGCAACAGGCACTGTGTGACCACCGCCCTGCAGGGTAACCAGTTCCAGAAGGGGTTTTCCCGGTAACTGCCAGCGCTCGATCAGTGCCTGCCCCCGTTGCTGCCGGGAGAGATGGTCCGGATCCAGTGGCGTGATGGGGCCAGGGCCCGGGTCGGCAAAGTAGGCCAGTGTGGCGGTACTGGGCAGCACATCCCCCCGGTCACCAAAGCCGAACAGGGTGACCTGTCCCCCTTCATAGGGATTGATGGGGTCCTCCGTGCCGTTGATCAGCAGGGTGGCCATGGGCTGATCGCCGTGCTCACAGGCATTGTTGTCCCGGGCCGGCAGGTTGGCGGCAATGGCGGCGATGCCCTGCATCCAGTGGGGCGTCTCCATGGCCGCCCGGAAGGCCAGGTGGCCGCCATTGGAATAGCCCACCAGATAGACGCGCCCGGGGTCCACCCGGCGCTCCTCCACCAGTTTCTCAACCAGCGTCTGCAGAAAGCCAAGGTCGTCGACGCCCTGCTCACGGGCGCTGTAATCCGCCGCCTTGCGGCAGTCATTCCAGTGGGACTCAAAGCCGTCCGGGTACACCGTGACAAACCCCTCCCGGTCCGCCAGCCGGTCAAAGCCAAACTGGCTCTGTTGCCGTATTTCGTCACCGTCCCCCATGGAGCCGTGCAGTACCATGATCAGCGGCGCCGGTGCCAGCTGCACCTGGGGCTGGTAGACGCCGTAACGCCGGTCCTTGTCGTCATGGCGTATCAGGCCCCGGGTGAAATCCCCCGTGAGTGGAGGGGTGACCACGTGGCTGGAAAGCAGCCAGTAAAGGCCGGCTCCAATGGCCAGCAGGGCAACGGATAGAACAGCAAACAGACGGCGGCCCATTACGGGTTCTCCATTGGGGATGAGTCCCTGAGACTAGAGGGCGTCGCTGTTTCAGGCAAGGCATTATCCATTGGGGGCGGGATTCGGGGTGGTGGTGGCTTAAAGCGGGTTTTTTGGGGTAAAAACGGCCGTTTAAGGTCTGAAAATGCGCTTTAACGAAAATTTATTGCAATATTATCAGTGGGTTGGATTGGTCCGACCCGGTGGGAAAAGGCCCCGCCGGGGGCAGGGCCTGTGGATGTCCTTATCAGGGGGTGTTTCCTTTTGCGTGCCGGTTTCCCCGCTGTCAGAGGTCGAATGACAGGGAGTACGTGGCGGCAATGAGGGTGCTCCTGCGGACGGAATCGTCGTCGGAGTCCAGTATGGTGCTGGCGGTGAAAGAGAGCTCGTCGTTGAACTGGAAGCTCAGGTCCAGGTGAGAGTTCTTGTCGCCGTCGTTGTCATTGACACCCACCAGGGCACTGACAGGGCCGATGCCGTAGCTGGCGGAGTAGTACTGGTAGCCCGGGCTGCCGGCGACGTTGTTGTAATAGATGAACTCGGCGCCGTAGGCGGTCAGACCGGCACCCACTTCAGTAAAGTCGGCAAAGCCAAGCTGGTCCTGTGTCTTGTCCTGCTCCGGGTAAATGAAGTTGGTGACGTTCAGATCCACGGCGATGTCGTCGGTGATGTTGAAGCCATAGCCGGCATAGAGGTCGTACTCGGTGCCTGCAGAGGCGTCACCGCTGGCGGCCCAGACACCCGCATAGGCACCTGCGACACTGCCTTCCAGCCAGCCTGAAATCAGTCCCAGTCCGCCGGAGTCAGCACCCAGGTCGAAGCCCCGGAACAGGTAGATGTTGGACACATCCACGCCAGCGGTCAGGCTGTAGGGGCTGGATTCCGCGTGGTCGTCGGACAGGGCCGGGGCGCTGAAGGCGATGGCGCCTGCGGTCAGGGCGGCAGCGGCGACTTGTGTGGCCAGAGTCTTTTTGCGCATGGTCATGGTCATTCTCTCTCTGTGGTTTAAGACAAGCAGTCGTAAGCTCTCTGAAGAGGCTGATCCGGTTATTGCAGGCTCCGTGCCTGTTTTTTTAAATAGCTGTTAATATTGGGAAAATGCGGGTTAATCGGGGTAAAATCGGAAGCACGCCGGCCGGAATGCGACCCGTATTGGTGCGAGGCGTAATATTTGCACCATTTAAGGGCCTGGTGCTTCGGATGCTGAACGATTCTGGCCTCTGAGGTCCCGGGACGGGATTGCGGGCCGGTTTTGCGGGTAATATCGTCTTTTGCGGTGCCACACTGGTGCACCGGAACGCTGACAGGAATAAGGAGGGGCCATGCAGGGTCTGATACAGCGGGTCAGCAGCGCGTCGGTGTCGGTGGAGGGGGAAACACTGGGGGCCATTGGTCAGGGGCTGCTGCTGTTTCTGGCGGTGGAGCCCGGTGATGAGGAGGCCACGGTGCAGCGGCTCCTGAAAAAAGTACTGGGTTACCGGGTATTTGCCGATGACCAGGGCCGCATGAACCGCAGTCTGCTGGCCATCCACGGTGAGCTGCTGGTGGTCTCACAGTTCACCCTCACCGCCGACACCCGCAGGGGCCTGCGCCCCAGTTTCAGCGGTGGTGCCGACCCGGCCATGGCGGAGCGGCTTTACCGGCGCTTTATCCAGCTGGCCCGGGAAAACCTGGGGCCCGAGGGCCTTTCCGGTGTGGCTTCCGGGCGCTTTGCCGCGGATATGGCGGTCTCGCTGGTGAACGACGGGCCGGTCACCTTCTGGCTCTCGGCCTGAGGGCCGCGGGCCCTGTTTTTCCCGGGCCATTAATCACGGCATTACTGATTGGTGAATCTGGTCCGGATTCTTCGCCAAAGGGCACTTTGCGGTGGTATCCTCTGGCTACTTTTACTCGCCGGTTTCTGAAGGAATTGACACAATGAAGAAAGTCTCGCTGGCCAGCGCCGTGGCCCTCTGCGTCTCAAGCGGCTCCGTCTGGGCCTCTGCCGATGTGGATGAAGTGACCCACCGTCTCGATATCATGCCCAAGGTTTATGGCGCCCTGTCCCTGGCCTTTGAGCACAAGGATACCAGCAGCGAAGTTATCGGCAGCGAAAGAAGCTTCAAGGACAACGAGTCTTATCTGGGTGTGCGCCACAGCCACGAGATCATGCCCGGACTGACCGGCTTTGGCCGCGCCGAGATCTGGTTTGACGCGGACCAGGACCAGCGCGCCTTTGATAACTTCGAGTACGCCTATTTTGGCGTGGAAGGGGACTTTGGCCGGGTCTGGGCCGGTACCGACGATACCGTCTACGAGCAGAAGGTCGGCCAGATCGCCAACTTCTTCCAGAGCGAGTTCCGTAACGAAGGGGAGCCACGCAATATTCCGGGCCCCTTTGATACCGGCCGCAGCAACCTGCTGCAGTACTCCACCGGGGATGGCGAAGGCTTTCAGTTCCACGGTGCTGTGCAGATCAACGGTGACGGTGACAAGGAGACCTTGCTGCGTGAAGGCAAGAGCAGCAACCCCTTCCAGTTGGTGTCCAGCTACAACAGTGGCAACTGGCAGTGGGCCGTCGGTATGGATTCCAACGACGGTGGCAGTGGCCCCGACAACGAAAACACTTACGGTGCCCGTGGCAGCTACCTGGGTGAACAGCTGGGTGTGACGGCCGAATTCCAGTACAGGGACGACGTGGCGAACCTGTTTGGCCTGCTGGCCAGCTATGCCATCGGGCCCAACCGTTTCGCACTGGCCTGGGAACGGGGCAAGGACGAGGTCAGTGACGAACGCACCAATGTGTATTCCGTACAGGCTCTTCACCATCTCTCCGAACACCTTGACCTCTATGTGGAAGCGTTCCAGTCCGAATCTGACCGGTTCACCCCGGACACCCGGGATCTGCTGATCGGTGCCCGTTACCACTTCTGATCCACTGGCGCCGCTGCCCCGCAGGGGGCAACCGGCGCGGTGCTATCGCATTGGACACCCTGTGCTACCTTGAGAGTCAGGGCCGGTTCCGCTTCTCCCATGGCGGGAGGCGGGCCGGCATGACAGTCCGGAGACAGTGGAGTCAGACCATGGCACGGGAAATCGAGATCAAGCTGTCCTTCTCCCCTGACCGAATGGCCGGGCTGGAAGCCGCGCTGCTGGCGTTGCCGGGCGCCCGCCAGGGGGACCGCCTGGCCATGCGCAACACCTACTACGACACCCCGGACGGACAGCTCAACCAGCATATGATGGCCCTGCGTCTCAGGGATGCCGGTGGCCGCCCCATACAGACACTGAAGACCCGTGGCGCCCTGTCCGGCGGTGTGGCCAGCCGTGGCGAGTGGGAATGGCCACTGTCCTCCTATCAGCTGGACTACCGTCTGCTGGCGGAGACACCCCTGGCGGACAGCCCGCTGCTGCCGCTGCTGGGGCCCAGTTTCGATACCCATTTCCAGCGCCATATCGTGGACATCCTGCCACGGGGGGACGACGGTCCCGTGGTGGAGGCGGCACTGGATCACGGTGAGGTGCTGGCCGGGGGGCAGAGCAAGCCGCTGTGTGAGCTGGAGCTGGAGCTCAAGGCGGGGGATCCGGAGCGGTTGCAGCGGCTGGCCTACCAGGTCAGCCAGTCGGTGCCGCTGTTTCTCAACACCATCAGCAAGGCCGAGCAGGGCTACCACCTGGCCGGCCTCTATCACCCGCGCATTGGCGACTCTTCCTCGGACGATCCGGTGGATGCCTGGCTCCACGGGCTGAGCGTGCACTGGCTGGAAGACAGCCAGGCGGGCTGGCCGGCAGTGCTGGCACTGCACGGGGAACTGCGGGACAAAGCCATGCAGGCGGGCCAGGAGCAGGCCTGGCAGTCCGTGCTGACCGCCCTGGAGCAGCACAGCCAGGATGCCACGCCTCCCCGTGAGGCACTGCAGTCCATGGAACAACTGGCACCACTGCAACTGAGCCTGGCACTGGGCTGAGCCTTCCGAAGAACCATAAAAAAACCCCGCCTCGGCGGGGTTTTTTGCGTGACGGGATTGTCAGAAGCTGTACTGCGCCCGGAACAGGGCGATTTTGGGCTTCTCGTCGCCGTTGACGCCGCCTTCGATGTCGGCCTGGATCAGGTTGGCCATGAAGCGCACCTTGGAGGTGGCGTAGTAGTTCAGGCCCAGTGTGATGTTGTCCTGCTTGCCGCCGGTGACACCGCTGTCATCCAGGTCCACGGAGCTGAAACGGGCCGCCACTTCCCAGGCGCCGGCGGGATCCTGCGGCTTGATGCCGCCGAACTTGCCGCCGCTGTAGCCGCGGGACTCGCCGGTCAGCACATAGCTGGCCTGGACATGGTAGCCGCTGAAGCTCGGGTCCTCGGCGAGGATGCGGTCCGCATCCACATTCAGGTATTCCGCCTCGGCGGAGAAGGGGCCGTTCTTGTAGGCCGCTTCCAGTCCGTACTTGAAGGTGTCGGTCACGTCGTCAAGGCTGCCGGTATCAATCAGGCGCACACCGGCAGGGCGGGCTTCGGGGCGCTCCCGGTAGCGGACGCCGAGCTGGTCACCCAGGTCCTCATAGGCGACCGAGGCACCCAGGTGCACCACCTGAGTGCCCTGATTGATGGGGTTGAACACAAACCGGTTGCCGAAGCCGATCTGTGAATCCCCGGCTTCTTTCTCATCACCAATGGCGCGGCTGTACACCATGCTCTGGAAGGTGAAGTTGTCCTGTGACAGGTGATAGCTCAGACCCAGGCGGAACGCGTCATTGAAGGCGTTGTTGTTGGAGGCGCGCTCGATGAAAGTGATGTTGTTGGAGCTGGTGGATTCGCTGAGACCCATGGGCACCTTGGTCTGGCCAATGATCAGGCGGCCCATTGGCAGGCGGTAGCGCAGATAGACGTCCCTGGCGGCAACACCCTCTTCGGCAAAGTCGTACTCAATAATAAAGTCCCACTGATCGTCGAGCTTGCCATCCACACCGAGACGGGCCCGGCGGGTATTCATGCTGTCACCCAGCTCGGTGACGTCTTCGTCGTGCAGAGCGACATCCACATGAACACGGCCACGGGGGCTGAATTCCGGTGCGGCAAACGCGTTGCCGGCAGCACTGGCGCCAATGATGGCGGCCAGGGCAGTGACTTTCCATTGTTGATGTTTTTTCATGGGTCTTTCTCCAGTGTTGCGCATCAGGGTGAATTTCAGCGGTCAGCCCGGCAGGCCGATGTTGCAACTTTATAGACGTTGTATGACAGATTTACTACAAAGGTGAATTTTGTATGACAGAGATGAATTTTATATGACAGGTGAACACTTGCCAGTCCGGGAGGGGCAATAGCGGCCCGGCTCAGTCGGTTACCGGGCCGGATTCCCGGCTGAATTGCCGCCACTGCTGCAGGAACTGGCGGTGCTGGTCCAGTGCCTGGCGCACTTCCGGGGTGTCCGGGCTGGTGCTGGTTTTCACCAGCAGAATCAGTCCGGTGGCCTGGATTTCCTGATCCGCGGGGGGGTGGCAGACAACCCGGTTGTCCTTGTCGATATAGGCCATGGCGGTACCCAGGTCGGCGCTGATCAGTGCGCTCACCACCTGGGCCCAGGTGAGGTCGCTCACGGTGAGGTTAAAGCGGTGAGGGTGGTCCTGCTCGTAGTTGAACAGATCCTCCAGCACCTTTTCCGAGCCCGGTGCCTGCAGGGCCCGCACCATGATCTCCGGGTAGGTGCGGACAGGGCGGATCACGCTCATGGGCCTGAGGGCCTCCAGTCGCTGGCGGTTGTCGTCCGTGACGCATTCCACCACGGCACGCCGTGACAGCTTGCGCTCCTCCAGGCGGTGCAGGATGTCAAAGGTCATGCTGTCCGAATCGCTGTCCCCCTCGTCATTGGCCAGCACCACGATGTGCCGTGCCCGGCTCACCTGGGCCCGGTCCAGTGCCTGTGACTGGTTGCCACTGCCGTGAATCAGGTGCAGCCCGATGTCCTGCATCTCGGTGGGCATGCCCTGTGGGTAGCGGTTGCTCAGCAGCACAATGGGGGTCTGGCTGTAGCTGCTGTCGAGTCGCAGCTGACGGATCAGTCGGTTGAAGTACTGGGGTGCGGCGTGGTGGGGGGCGTTGATGATCAGGATATGGTCTTTCACGTTCAGTCTCCAGCGGCCGGTCAGTATGCGTTCCCTGCGGTAAAAGCGGTATTCGATGTAGTCACTGATAATCAGTGTCACCGTGGTGATGGCGGTAATGTACAGCAGCAGGATGGTGGCCAGGCGTCCGGCGTGGGTGGCCGGCGACAGGTCCCCGTAACCCACGGTCACCAGTGTGGTGAAGGTCAGCCAGAACGCATCCGGCAGTGAGAGCCCTTCCAGCAGCATCATCAGCAGGCCGTGGCTGGCAATCAGTGCCAGCAGCAACAGCATCAGAAAGCGGATGCGCCGGCGCATCAGCCGCCCCGGGGTATGGGGGTGTGCCTCCTGATGCTCGAATGACTGTCGCTGCATGGGTGTCAGCATGGGGGACGTTTTCCTTCGTTGAGACAGCCTGACCGGGCTGGCTGTCACAGTGGCATGTGTCCATAATGGTGCGAGTATAGTCGCCACCACCCAGCACTTGCCAGGAGTCCCACCATGTCCCAGGAGTCAGAGGCGCCCCCCGCCGCGCTGCAACGCTTGCCGGAGAGCCTCAAGGCTACAACGGCCCAGGCCTGGGAGGATCTGCTGGCGGTGCCGGACCCGGTACTGCAGCATTGGCGCCAGGGGCGGGAAAACGACCTGATCCAGGCCATGGCGCGGAGCGATTACCTGCGGGAGCAGCTGGTGCGCCACAGCGATGTGCTGGCACCGCTGCTGACGGAGGCGGTCCTTGAGCAGCCCTGGAGCGAGGGTCTGCTGGCCCGGGAATGGCAGTCTCTGCTGGAGCAGGTGCGTGATGAGGAGAGCCTGCACCGGCAGCTGCGGGCATTCCGCCGCCGGGCCATGTTCCGGCTGCTGTGGCGGGACCTGCTGGGCTGGAGCGACCTGCGGGAGACCATGGGGGCCATGACGGAGCTGGCGGAGGTGGCCATTGATGGCGCTCTGGAATGGCTCTACCAGGACGCCTGCCAGCAGTGGGGCACCCCCATGGGACAGGCCCCCCACAGTGACCATGCAGTGCCACAGAAGCTGGTGGTGGTGGGCATGGGCAAGCTGGGGGCCGGCGAGCTGAATGTCTCCTCGGACATCGACCTGATCTTTGCCTACCCGGACCAGGGAGAGACCCGTGGCGGCCCCCGGCCCATGGAAAACCAGCCATTCTTCACCCGCCTGGGCCAGCGTCTGATACAGGCGCTGGACAAGCCCACGGCGGACGGCTTTGTGTTCCGGGTGGACATGCGGCTGCGCCCCTATGGCCAGAGCGGGGCCCTGGCACTGTGTTTTGCCGCACTGGAAGCCTATTACCAGGACCAGGGCCGTGAATGGGAACGCTACGCCATGGTCAAGGCCCGTGTGGTGGCCGGCGACCGCCGTGCCGGGCAGCAGCTGATGGCCATGCTGCGCCCCTTTGTCTATCGCCGTTACATCGACTTCAGCGCCTTTGAGTCACTGCGGGAAATGAAGTCCATGATCAGCCGTGAGGTGCGGCGCAAGGGGCTGGAGAACAACATCAAGCTCGGTGCCGGTGGCATACGGGAGGTGGAGTTTGTGGTGCAGGCCTTCCAGCTGATCCGTGGCGGCCGTGACCAGGAGCTGCAGGAGCGGCACCTGCTGACGGTGCTGAAGGCACTGGCGGAGCGGGAACTGCTGCCCGCCACGGTGGTGGCGGATCTTTCCCGGGCCTATGTCTTTCTGCGCGACCTGGAACATGCCCTGCAGGGGGTGGCGGACAAACAGACCCAGACACTGCCCGAGGATCAGGCCGGCCGTGACCGTCTGGCGCTGATCATGGATTGTTCCAGCTGGGAGGGGCTCAGGGAGCGGCTGGATGAGCACAGGGCGGCGGTCAGCCGCCACTTTGCGGACATTATCACCACCGATGAAAAGGAAGGCCGGAAGGCCCGGCTGGACGATGCCTGGAAGGAGATCTGGCTGGGTGAGTTCACCGGTGCCAGGGCTGAAAAATGGCTGGCAAAGGCCGGCTATGAGCAGCCCGGTGAGTCCCTGGAAAGCCTGCGCAAGCTGCGTGAGAGCCGGGCACTGCAGAGCCTTCAGCGACAGGGCCGCAGCCGCCTGGACGGCTTTATGCCGGGGCTGCTGGCGGCGCTGTCCGAGGCGGAGCAGCCGTCACAGACACTGGAGCGGGTGCTGGAGCTGGTGGAGTCGGTGCTGCGCCGCAGTGCCTACCTGGTGCTGCTGAATGAGAACCCCGGGGCACTGGCGGAGCTGGTCAAGCTGTGCAGCGCCAGCCCCTGGATTGCCCGGCAGCTGGCACAGACGCCGCTGCTGCTGGATGAGCTGCTCAATGCCGAGAGTCTTTACGCACCGCCGGCCAAGGATGAGCTGGAGGACGAACTGCGACAGCAGCTGCTGCGCATCCCCATGGACGACCTGGAGGAGCAGATGGAGTGTCTGCGCCATTACAAGAAGGCCCATGTGCTGCGCGTGGCCGCCGCCGAGCTTCGGGGCACACTGGCACTGAAGAAGGTGAGCGATTACCTCACCTGGGTGGCGGAGGTGGTTCTGGAGCATGTGGTGGTGCTGGCCTGGCACCACCTGACCAGCCGCTATGGCACCCCCCTGAACGGGGACGGGGAGCCGGTGGCCATGGATTTTGCCGTGATCGGCTATGGCAAGTTCGGCGGCATTGAGCTGGGTTACACCTCGGACCTGGATCTGGTGTTCGTCCATGACAACGATCCGGAGCTGGCCACGGACGGGGAGCGCAGCATCGACAACGCCGTGTTCTACACCCGCCTTGGCCAGCGCATTGTGCATATCCTCAATACCCACACCCCCTCAGGGCAGCTCTACGAGGTGGATATGCGCCTTCGCCCCTCCGGCAATTCAGGGCTTCTGGTCAGCACCCTGAAGGCCTTCGAGCACTACCAGCGACAGGACGCCTGGACCTGGGAGCACCAGGCGCTGGCACGCACCCGCTGGGTGGCCGGCAGTGGCGATACCGGCCGTGCCTTCGAGGCACTGCGCCGGGATCTGCTGTGCCAGTCCCGTGATCCCGGGAAGCTGCGCGAGGAGGTGGCGGCCATGCGGGAAAAGATGCGCTCGGCCAAGGGCACGAAGGAGGGGTTCTTTCATCTCAAGCAGGACGCCGGCGGCATTATCGACATCGAATTCATGGTGCAGTACCTGATTCTGGCCCATGCCCATGGCAATCCCCGCATCACCGACTACTCCGACAATGTGCGCCAGCTGGAAACACTGGGTGAGGAGGGCATCCTCGACCCCCGGGAGGCGGAGCGGCTGCGGGATATCTACATCGCCATGCGCTCCACCATCCACCGCCAGGCACTGCAGACCCGCAACAGCGAAGTGGACGAGAGCCTGTTCCGTGAAGAGCGGGATACTGTGAGCCAGGCATGGCGCCGGATCATGCTCTCAGGGGCCTGAATGAAGCGCCGGGGAATTAACCCGGACAAGGGCCCCCGTCCGCTTCGTTTTGGCCTGGCTTTCCTGCTAGAATTGCCGCCACTGTTTTACTCTGATTCTTCAATCACCGACTCATAGGAGTGGCTGGCATGTCGATGGCCGATCGTGACGGGCTCATCTGGATGGATGGGGAAATGGTTCCCTGGCGCGATGCCAAGGTGCATGTGCTGACCCATACGCTGCATTACGGCATGGGGGTCTTTGAAGGGGTCCGTGCCTACCGCACCGAGCAGGGCGCGGCCATCTTCCGGCTGCAGGACCACACCGACCGGCTGTTCCAGTCGGCCCATATCCTGGCCATGAAGATGCCCTTCGACAAGGCCACGGTCAACGAGGCCCAGCGCAAGGTGGTGGCGGAGAACGGGCTGGACTCCGCCTATATCCGCCCCATGGCGTTTCTCGGCTCCGAGGGCATGGGCCTGCGTGCCGACAACCTCCAGGTGCACCTGATGGTGGCCGCCTGGAGCTGGCCCTCCTACATGGCTCCCGAGGCCCGGGAGAAGGGCATCAAGGTGCGCACCTCCTCCTACACGCGCCACCATGTCAACATCACCATGTGCAAGGCCAAGGCCAACGGCAACTACATCAACTCCATGCTGGCACTGAACGAGGCCATCAGCAGCGGCTGCGAGGAAGCCCTGCTGCTGGACAACGAAGGCTATGTGGCCGAGGGCTCCGGCGAGAACATCTTCCTGTACCGCAACGGCGTGCTCTACACGCCGGAGCTGACCTCCTGCCTGGACGGCATCACCCGTCGCACCATCTTCGCCTTTGCCAAAGAGCTGGGCGTGGAGCTGCGTGAAAAGCGCATCACCCGTGACGAGGTCTACCTGGCGGATGAGGCCTTCTTTACCGGTACGGCGGCGGAAGTGCTGCCCATCCGTGAGCTGGACGGTCGCCAGATCGGCACCGGCGCCAGGGGACCCCTGACGTCGCAGTTCCAGCAGATGTACTTTGATGCCGTGGAAGGGCGCCGTGGGCAGAATATGGAATGGCTCACCCGGGTGAACCCCTAGACCGGTCTACAGAGGGCGGCCACTGATCCGGGACAGCAGTTCCCGGTACCGCTCCAGGATCACCGACTGGCTGTAATGGGCCTGGTAACGGGCCCTGGCATGGGCTGCCAGCCTGCTTCTCAAGGGCGGGTCCCCGATCAGCGCCCGCACCGCCTGTTGCAGTGCCGGCGCCTCGTCCACCGGGGTCAGCAGTCCGGTCTCACCCGGCTCAATCAGCTCCTCAGGCCCCTGTGCGCGGGTGGCCACAATGGGACAGCCATTGGCCCAGGCCTCCAGCACCACCGACCCCAGGCCCTCATGGCGCGATGGACAGACAAACAGGTCCACCGTCTGCAGCAGACTGGCGATATTCTGCCACCAGCCCAGAAAACGCACCCGGTCACCCACGCCCAGCTGCCCCGCCAGTGATTTCAGGGCCGGCTCCTCCGGCCCCTCGCCGGCCAGCCACAGCACCGCGTCCGGAATTCCCGCCATGGCCCGGATCAGCACATCAAAGCCCTTGGTCTCGTGCAGCCGCCCGGCCGCCAGTATCAGTGGCGCCCCGTCCGGGGTGTCAAAGGCGGTGCGTGACACCGGCACCGTGGGGGTCTCGCTGGCGAAATTGGGCACATGGTGGACCCGTTCAGCGGGCATGCCACCGTCCACCAGGTAGTCACAGAGCCCCCTGGAGATACCGATCCAGTGGTCGCAATGGCGGTAGTACTTGAGGTTGTAGTCACTACCCAGCCGCGCCACCAGCTGGTAATCCCCGCTGGGGGTGGCGGCGGTGGCCCGGTTCATCCAGGTCATGACCACATCGGGCCGGAAGCCTCTCAGTGCATGGCGGTATCGGGCCCGGTCCAGCCAGTGCAGCGGGCCGCCGAAGCGGAAGCCGTTGCAGGGCACGCCGGCCCCCTCCAGGGCCCTGAACCGGTCCGGGTGGGGGCGCAGAAAGGCCCGTTGCTCCAGCCCCGGCACCGGCGCCAGGGCGCCGCCCAGTCGCACAAAGAAGTTCTCGGCACCGCCTTTCTCACCACCGGCCAGTACCTGGGCCAGTCGGACTGTCATGGTTGCGGCTCCTTTCCTGAATGCAGCAGATGGCCTCTCAGTCCGGGGAAGTCACCCCCCTGACGGCGCCGTTGCGCCAGCTGCTCAAGGCGCTCACGGAAGCGGGCGATGACCCGCTCCACCCGTGCCCTCTGGCGCCCCGTTGGCAGCCAGTGAAAGGGCAGCAGCAGCGGGCTGCCCAGACCGTCGATCACCACCAGACGGCGCACCCGTCCATCCGGGTCGCTCTGCACCACGATGTTGTGCAAGAGCAGCTCCCTGGAAGGGACTCTCAGGTCACGCCAGCAACGGATCAGATCGCTGACCGCCCGTTCCAGGTCCTCACCCGTTCCATGCTGCCAAAGGTACCATTTCAGGGTGGGGGCAATGTGCCCGTCCGGGTTACGGACCAGCTCATTGACCAGTCCGGGCCCCAGGTCCGTGTCCACAAAACCGTGACAGCGGCTGACATGGCGGAACACCGACTCTCCCTGCCGGCGCTGAAAGCCCAGCAGCACCCGGTATTCCTCGGCGTTGTCGTCAAAGGCGGACAGGGGCTTGAGGTTTCTCGGGAAACCCTTGTCACGGCGCAGTGCCTGCAACGGGTAGTCCGGCCGCCTCACCTTGATGCAGCGTCCGCTGTCCCAAGGATGGACAAAGCACAGACGGTTGCCGCCGCGGGCAAAGGGGGCCTGCTGTATCAGTGACAGGGGCATTGGTGACGGGCTGGACATGGTCAGCGGCGCTCCGCCAGCAGTTGCCGGTAGACCCCCAGTGTGGCCTCCAGCTGGTGGTCCAGTGTCAGCCGGTCGGGGATGCGGATGGACTGGCCTCCTTCGGCGATCAGCTCAGGCACCCTGGCCGCACAGAGGTCCAGATCCTCCGGCGGCACCAGCCCCTTCGGGTAGCAGGCGGCCAGTGATTCACCGGCGCCGCCACGGTCAAAGGCCAGAACCGGTGTGCCACAGGCCAGTGCCTCGGTGACGGTGCGGCCAAAGGGTTCGGGCTTGTCGGAAAGGTGGCAGACCAGATCCGCCTGGCGGTACAGCTCTGGCATGTCACTGCGGTGCCCGGCAAAGCTGACCCGGCCGGACAGGCCCAGTGACTGTGTCCGTTCCTGCAGCTGCTGGCGGTAGTGGGCTTTTTCCGGTTCCGCGTCACCCACGATCAGCCCGTGCAAACGGGGCTGGTCAGGGACCAGTCGGGCCATCAGGTCCAGGAAGTGCATCTGACCCTTCCAGCGGCTCAGCCGTCCCGGCATCAGTAGCAGCTTCTTGCTCCGGGCCTCCGGGAAGGTGCGGTAGAAATCCGCCTGCCAGGCGGACTCCGGGCTGGCCGGGTAAAAGGCGCTGGTGTCCAGGCCCCGGTCGATCCGGTGCAGCCGCTCCGGTTCCGGAGCGTAGTGGGTCTCGATATAGCGCTGCACCGTTTCGGAAATGGCGATGATGCGCTCGCCACGGGCCATGATGGCGGAGTAGCGGTTCACGGAGTAGAGCCCGTGGAAGGTGCTGACCAGACGCGGGCGCCTTGCCGGGTTCATGCCCCGCCAGGCCAGCCAGACGATCCAGGCTGGCAGCCGTGAGCGCACATGGACAATGTCCGGGGCCCACTGCCGCAGCAAGCGGCGCACAGGCCGGATACGGGCAAAGGCACTGAGTGACTTGCGCTCCACGGGAAGGCACAGGTGCCTGGAACCCTCCGCCTCCAGTTGCTGCACCAGGCGCCCGCCACTGGAGAGCACCAGTGATTCGTGGCCCGCCCTCACCAGTTCACGGGCCAGTTCCAGTGTGCCTCTCTCCACACCACCGCTGTTCAGTGCCGGCAGCACCTGCAGGACTCTCATGGCTGTCTCCTCATGAGGCGTCCGGATTTTCAGCCGGGCGGCCGTCAGTGTCCCGCACCGGATGCTGGGGGAAAAAGCGCTGTGCCAGCCACAGGGCCGCACGGTCCGCCTCCTGGAGCGCCGGCCCGGGTGCCTGGCCGGCCATGACCGCCTGATGATCCGGCCAGACAGGCAACAGCCCCTGATCGGCCATGGCCTGAACGCCACGGGCCACGCGGCTGCGCCCCTTCGGTGCCAGTGCCAGCAGCCCTGTGGGCAGTGCGCTGGTGAGGGCTTCGCTGATCATGGAGACGGAGTCCGGTGTCACCCAGACGGCGCGGCTGTCCCTCAGCTGCTGTAACAGCCAGTCAGGGTCGGTGTCTTCCGCCGCCACCCGGGTCAGTGCGGGCTGGTCCTCAAGGGCGGCCATCAGCGGCCGGGGAGTGCGTCTTGAACTGGCCAGTGTCCATTGCCAATGAGGGTAAAGCCGGCACAGCTGTCGTATCTGTCCGGCCAGTGACGTGTTGTCCCAGTGGTAATGGCGGCTCGGTCCCCCGAGCAGGACCAGCCCCCTGTGATGGGGGCTCAGACGCGTCACCGGCCTGGCCTTGTTGAGCACGCCCTGCACCGTCAGCACCCTTTCACTCTGCCGGGGACGGTCATGGGCCGGTATAATGGCCCCGTCCACCCAGGACAGCGGGAATGAGGGGGTCATCAGCACCACCCCCGGCACCCTCAGCCGACGCCGCAGAGCCAGCAGCAAACGGTGGCTGCCATGGCCGGCGGCCAGCAGCAGTGATGGCAAAGGGGCCGTTGGCAATGGCATCCGCCCGATGAGGGTCTGCCAAAGGGACAATGGGTAATGGCCGGCCTCGATGGTGTGAATCCGTGCCCAGAGACGGGCCTCCAGACGCTCCCCAAGACCCCGCAACTGGCTCTGGTGCCCTGGGCGTGAGTCGCTCAGAAGCCAGATCACAGGGGGCGCCGGGGTCGGGGGCATAGTGGGTGACAGCCTTTAGTGATTGAAAAGCCAGGCTGACATGGTACTGTCCTGTGCCACTGTCGCATAGAGAAAGCCGCAAAGGGAACGCTGCCATGGGGCGCCTGATTTATTCCTTGTTACTCTACCTCGCCTTCCCCTTCATACTGGGAATGCTTGCCTGGCGCACCCTGAGGGATCCGGCCTATGGCCGTCGCTGGAAGGAGCGTTTCGGCCATGTGCCGGCGATGAACGGCAACGGTGTGATCTGGGTGCATGCGGTCTCGGTGGGGGAAACCCTGGCGGCCATCCCCCTGATTCGGGGTATCCAGAGGCAGCACCCGGAGCGGCGGATCCTGGTGACCACCATGACCCCCACCGGATCGGAGCGGGTCGAGGCCACACTGGGTAGCAGCGTGGATCATGCCTATGTGCCCTTCGACCTGCCCCATCTGGTGCGTCGTTTTCTCCGGCGGGTGAATCCCTCACTGCTGGTGGTGATGGAAACCGAGGTGTGGCCCAATATCGTCAGCCAGTGTCACCGGCGGGACATCCCCGTGATACTGGCCAATGCCCGTCTCTCCGAAGGCTCCGCCAGGGGCTACCGGAAAGTGTCGTTCCTGGCCCGTCCGGTATTCCGCAAACTGCTCTGGATTGCCGCACAGTCCGAGGCGGATGCCCGTCGTTTCCGGGCACTGGGCGTGGCTCCTGAGAAGGTCACCGTGACCGGCAGCATCAAGTACGACGTGGCAGTGGGGGAGAAAACCCGGGCCGCGGCGGCCACGCTGCGGGAATCACTGGGGTCGCGCCCAGTGTGGATTGCCGCCAGCACCCATGAAGGGGAGGAGGAGATCCTGCTGGAGGCCCACAAGGCCCTGCGGGAGCGCCACCCGGAGGCGGTGCTGATTCTGGTGCCACGACACCCGGAGCGGTTTGATGCGGTGGCCAGACGTGTGCGCTCCGCCGGGCTGTCACTGAACCGCCGCTCCAGGGGCACCTCGCCCCAGCGCTGCGCCGGGTATCTGGGGGATACCATGGGGGAGCTGCTGATGCTGTTCGGTGCGTCCGACCTGGCCTTTGTGGGGGGCTCACTGATTCGCCGCGGCGGCCACAATCCACTGGAGCCGGCGGCCTGGGGGCTGCCGGTGATTGTCGGGCCCCACGTGTTCAACTTTGCCACGGTGTGCCAGCGGCTCAGTGACAATGGCGGGCTCGTGACGGTGACGGACGCCGGGACGCTGCAGCAGCAACTGATCGAGCTGATGGATACCCCGGACCGGCGCAGGGCCATTGGCGCGTCGGCCATGGCGGTGGTGGCCGCCAACCGAGGTGCGCTGGAGCGTCTGCAGTCCGGACTGGATCAGGCGCTGACCATGACCGGTTAACCGGTCATGGTGGCGTTACTCGCCGGCGTCCTCACCGTTCTGTTCCTGGCGGCGCTTCTCCTGACGGGTCACTTCCCGGGCCAGTTGCTCAATGCCCGGAGCCGATGCGCTCAGCCAGCGGTCCAGGTCAATCAGGTCCTGTGGGCTGAGCTGGCCGGCCTGCTGTTTGAGGCGCAGTGTGTTGATGACGTAGTCGTAGCGCGCCTCGGCGAAATCCCGCAGGGCGATGTAGTAATTCTGTTCCGCATCCAGCAGCTCCACGATATTGCGCGTGCCCACATCGTAGCCGGCCCGTGTGGCGTCCAGTGCGCTGCGCCGTGACACAATGGTCTGACGCTGTGCGCCGAGGGTCTCGATGCTGGTGTTGATCTGGCGGTAGAAGGTGCGGGTGCCCAGCCGGGCGTTGCGGCGGGCGCTTTCCAGCAGCTGCTCGCTGCGGTTGCGCTCGGCGGAGGCACGACGCACACCGGAGCTGGTGCCGCCGCCGGAATACAGTGGCACGTTCAGTGACAGGGCGACAATGGTATCGGTGCGGCGGTTGGAGCCGGAAAAGACCTGGCTCTGCTGGCCGCCGCCACCGCCGAAGTCCTGGCTGGTGGCGCCCTGGTAGTCACGGGCCAGCTCGGCGCTGAAATCCAGTGTCGGGTAGTGTCCGGCACGGCTGGCTTTCACTTGCGTTTCGCTGGCATCCACGGCAAAGCGTGCCGCCTGTATGGACCAGTTCTGCATCATGGCCGTCTCGATCCAGGCCTCTGGGTCCGCCGGTTCGGGCTGTGTCACCGGGAAGTCCGTGCGCAGCCGGTTCAGCTCCTCGTGGTAGCGCCCGGTGAAGCGGGCCAGCTCCTCACGGGCAATGTCCAGGTTGCTTTCCGCGGCGATACGCCGGGACTGGCTGGCGTCGTAGCCGGCGCGGGCCTCCTCCACCTCGGTGGTGGCGATCAGTCCCACGTTAAAGCGCTCCCGGGCCTGCTCCCACTGACGACGCAGAGCGGCTTCCGTGGCAATGGCGGTATCCAGTGTGTCCTGTGCCCGCAAGATCTCGAAGTACTGGGTGGCCACCTCAAGGATCAGCTCCTGCTGGGCCATGGACAGCTCGGCCTGGGCCCGCTTGCTCAGGTTCTTGCTGGTCTGGAAGTTGTACCAGGCGTCGGCCCGGAACAGGGGCTGGTTGAGGCGTACCCCGTAGCGGTAGCGGCTGAAGTCATCCAGCAGGTCCGTGCGGTCCACCCGGCTGGCCTCGGCAAAGGCGTTGATGCGGGGCAGAAGGGCCGCTCTGGACTGGTCGACACCCTCGGACTCCGCCTCGAAGGCGAAACGCTCCGCCGCCAGACCGGAATCAAAGGCCAGGGCCTGCTCATAGACGGTGACAAGACCGGTGGCCTGGGCCGTGGAGAGGGGGAATGTCAGTGCCAGAAAAACGCCGGCAAGTGCTTTTTTATTCATGGGTATTCCTTAGCCAAGGCTGGGCAGGACGCTGCTCATCAGTGCCTGCTTGTAAGGGGGGAGAAATCGCTCCCCGATAAACCGGACTCATTATGGACAATAACGACGCCGATCTCTAGACTCGTCACTGTTACACACCGGGCTTTGGCCCGACTGTCTTGACGGGGTGCCCGTGGGGGCCTTCAGGAGAAAATGCCTGATCGGCTGCCGGCGGTGCTGAGATTGCAGAAGCAGAACCCGCAGACCTGATCCGGTTAATACCGGCGTAGGAATCAAGACGGCACAGTACCGGGGTTCCCCCGCTGATGCCGCCCACTCTTTCCGGCCCGTCAGGCCTGCCGTTTCAAACTGTCGTTTCTGTTCGCCCCTTTTGCGGAATGTCCGGTCAGACGCCGGTGCATCACCGTTTCCGCGCCACCATCAATGGGGATCGAATCATGAGTGCCAGACCCACCGACTTTTTAAGCGAAACCGCCCGCATCAACCAGGCCCACATAGACCCGTTACCGGCCTCCCGCAAGGTCTATGTCACCGGCAGCCGCCCGGATATCCGGGTGCCCATGCGGGAGATCACACTCAGTGACACCGCCACGGAACTGGGCGGCGAGAAAAACGACCCGGTGCTGGTGTACGACACCTCAGGCCCCTACACCGACCCGGAGGCGAGCATTGACCTGCGGGCCGGTCTGGCGCCACTGCGCCAGGCCTGGATCGAGGAGCGCGGTGACACCGAGCAGCTGGAGGACTTCAGCTCCGAATACACAAAGCGGCGCAGCCGCGACCCGCGACTGGACGCCATGCGCTTCGGCCACCTGCGCAAGCCCCGGGTGGCCAAAGCCGGGTGCAATGTCAGCCAGATGCATTACGCCCGCAAGGGCATCGTGACACCGGAAATGGAATTCATCGCCATCCGGGAGAACCTGCGCCGTGAGGCCGTGGCCGAGTTACTGCGCCACCAGCATCCCGGGGAGAGCTTCGGTGCCGCCATCCCCCAGACCATCACCCCGGAATTCGTGCGGGACGAGGTGGCCCGTGGCCGCGCCATTATCCCCAACAACATCAACCACCCGGAATCCGAGCCCATGATCATCGGCCGTAACTTCCTGGTGAAGATCAACGGCAATATCGGCAACTCCGCGGTCACCTCCTCCATCGAGGAGGAAGTGGCCAAGCTCACCTGGGGCATCCGCTGGGGCTCCGACACCATCATGGACCTGTCCACCGGCAAGGACATTCACGAGACCCGTGAGTGGCTGATCCGCAACTCACCGGTGCCCGTGGGCACCGTGCCCATCTACCAGGCCCTGGAGAAGGTCAACGGCGAGGCGGAAGCCCTCACCTGGGAGATCTTCCGTGACCCACTGATCGAGCAGGCGGAGCAGGGAGTGGACTACTTCACCATCCATGCCGGCGTGCGACTCCATCACGTGCCCATGACCGCCAAACGCACCACAGGCATCGTCTCACGGGGCGGCTCCATCATGGCCAAGTGGTGTCTGGCCCGCCATGAGGAGAGCTTCCTGTACACCCACTTCGAGGACATCTGCGAGATCATGAAGCGGTACGACGTGGCCTTCTCACTGGGTGACGGTCTGCGCCCCGGCTCCATTGCCGATGCCAACGACGAGGCCCAGTTCGCGGAGCTGGAGACACTGGGTGAGCTCACCAAGATCGCCTGGAAGCACGATGTGCAGTGCATGATCGAGGGCCCGGGCCACGTGCCCATGCAGCTGATCAAGGAGAACATGGACAAGCAGCTGGAGTGCTGTGACGAGG
>JAWWAC010000018.1:0-49393 GCA_033721915.1 Oleiphilaceae bacterium | reverse complement strand
TGGTCCGCCATCAGGTGGCCCCGGGTATTGTTGATTTCCTTGAACCGGCGCAGGTTGAGAAAAAGCAGCCCCAGGCTGAACGGGGTCAGCCCCTTGACCGTGGTACGGTGCTGATAGTGGCCCAGCCGCTCCATGCAGTCGGTACGGTTGGGCAGCCCTGTGAGCTGGTCCCGGTAAGCCAGGTGGCGGATTCGCTCCTGGGCCTGCTGGTGATCCGTGGTGTCGCTGACAAAGCCTTCCAGCCTGAGCACCTGCCCCTGGTCGTCAAAAATCGCCTGCCCCTGCTCCCACACCCAGCGTATACGCCCGCTGGCGTGACGCAGGCGGTAACTGATCTGGAAGGGTTCGCGACGGGCAATACTGGCCTGTACCTGCTCATCCACACGGGACTGATCCTCCGGGTGGATCAGGTCCACATAAAAGGGCTCGCCCTCCCCTGTCAGCTGCTCTGCCGGGTAACCGGTCAGCCCCTCGGCCCCCTCGCTGACAAAGAGCATGGTCCAGCGGGCATCGTTGAGGCACTGGTAGGCCATTCCGGGAAAGTGGCGCATCAGGGTAAAGAGACGGCGTTCGCTTTCATTCAGTGCCGGATTGGCCTCGTCATCCCTGCCGCCATTCTTTACCGCCTGATTCATATTTCACACCTTGAGAATCGTTTCAGCGAGTATAGTAACGACTAACGCAAGACACCTTTTATAAAGTGTCACGGAATGTCACCGAGTGAAGGCCGATCTGTCATTCAGGCTGCCCGCCATACCATCCAGTGCCGTCAGCCAGGCGTAACATGAGTTGTCCTGGATGATTCATTGCCTGACAAGGTACCTTTATGATCCCCTCACTGAGTCCCGGCGACCATTCACGGCTGATCGAGATGGCCTGGGAAGACCGTACCCCCTTTGAGGCCATTGAGACCCTCTATGGCCTTAATGAAAAGCAGCTGGTGGCATTCATGCGCCGTGAACTCAGGCCGGGCTCATTCCGTCTCTGGCGGCGGCGCATGAAAGGGCGCACCAGCAAACACCGCGCCTTGCGCAATCCCGCCATCAACCGCGGTTACTGCCCCAGCCAGTACAAACATCGCTGAACGACAGGGCCGGGACAACAGACAAGTCCGGGGTGGTGGCTGCAAACGCACAGACAGCCGGCCACTTGGGTCATTGGCAATGGGCAGGGTTCGCGTACACTGTTCATAAATTGCACAGGTACTGATCATGAGCGAACCGAACAAACCCATTGCCCACTGGCAGAGGCAGATCTCAGCCATTGCCAGCGGCTTCCTGGGGGACTGGCTGGAGCAGCGTGACAACCCACTGGCCGTGTCCATGCAGCTGCTGCACCAGCGCCAGCCGCTGGACAGTGCCAACCCACGGGTTGAGAATCCCAGGGACACCCTGGTGGTGTTGATCCACGGGCTGACGGAGATGGAGACCATCTGGGAATATCCAGGACAGCCCGGCGTGCACTACGGCACTGAGCTGGCCCCCCTGCTGAAGGCCACGCCCCTGCTGTTGCGCTACAACACGGGACGGCCCATTTACCGCAACGGGGAAGCGCTGTCATGGGCACTGGAGTCCCTGGTGGATAACTGGCCGGTACCGGTGACACGCCTGATACTCATCGGCCACAGCATGGGTGGGCTGCTGATCCGCAGCGCCTGCCACCATGCCAGGCTGCTGCACCAGAGCTGGACCGGCTGCCTGAGCGACTGTGTCTATCTCGGTGCCCCCCATGACGGCTCCTGGCTGGCCAAAGCCGCTCAACACTCCGCCAACTTACTGGGTAAAATGCCCAGGGATTACCTGCGGGTGGTGGGGGACTTTCTGGACCTGCGCAGCGAGGGTATCCGTGACCTGACCCGGGGTGAGATACTGCGTGAGGCCGAAGAGCTGTCACCACTGTATCCAGGGGCCCGTCACTACGCCATCGCCGGGCTACTGGCCAGGCAGCCGGAGAACCCCCTCAACCGGCTCTTTGGCGACGCACTGGTGCATGAAGACAGTGCCCACGGTGCCGGACAAGCCGGCTGGGCGCTGACGGACACCGCCAGCTTTGGCGGCATTGACCATATCCGGCTGACCCACCATCCCCGGGTGTACCAACAATTGAAGGAATGGCTGCTATGACGTCACAGAACAGCATGAATTCCAGCGGATCGAAGCCCATGCAGGGAAAAGAGGTCGTTGTACTGGCGGAGTCCAGCGCCATTGACCCGCCAATGGAGAAGGACAGCCGCATTCAGTGGTGGCTGGGCCTGACGGACCTGGGCAGCCAGTCACTGACCCAGGGCGCCCTGGGGGTGGAGCGGATGCACCTGTCCATTGCCGACGAGACCTTCGACATTCTGGCCCGCATCCCCACCACCAGACCCTACAGTGAGCCGGTGCGGGTGCTGCACCATGGCATCTCCACACTGTGTTACCGCAGTGTCGCCGGAGTGGGCCGGCTGCTGAGCCGCCAGCTGGGAAAAGACTGACCGCCACGGCGCCTGTTTAGCGCAGCACCACCATGGGCGACCGGGCCGCCTTCAGCAGGTTGGTGGTGGTGCTGCCCACAAAGAACTGGCGGATGCGTGAGTGGCCGTAAGCGCCCATGACCAGCAGATCAATGCCGTGCTCCGCCTGATAGGCGTGGAGGGTCTGCTCCACATCACCGGCACGGATCGCCAGGTGCACCTCACAGCCGGCTTCCTTCAGCTGTTTTTCCGCCTGTCTCAGCTGCTCCCACCTGTCGCTGGTGTCCGGCCCCACCATCACAAGGTGCAGCGGGAAATCCCGGAACACCGGGCTGCTGGCCAGCAGTTTCACACCCCGGAAAGCGGTGCTGCTGCCATCAAAGGCCAGCATGGCACTGCGGGGCTCGCTGAACCCATCCGGCACCAGCATGATGGCCCGGTGCATGCTGCGGATCACCGTTTCCAGCTGGCTGCCCACCGGGTGCTCCGTGGGGGAGCTGCTTTCACCATGGAGACCCATGACCAGAAGCTGAATCTCCGGCTCAATATCCAGCAGACACTGGGCCAGCTCACCGTGGCGCTGACGCTGCCGCACTTCCACCACCCCCTGGGCCTGTGCCCGCTCCACGGCGGCATCCAGCAGGTGGCGCCCATGCTCCTTGGCGATCCGGCCCCGTCTGGCATCCAGTTCCGCCAGCTCCTCCAGCAGTGACTCGCGGCTGCCCAGGCCGATATTGCCCGACATGTCGGACTCCGCCTGGAAGCGGCCATCGTCGATCACATGGAAGAACATCAGGGGGGCCTGCATGCGTTGGCTGGCCCAGACTGCGTAATCACACACGGCAGGAGCCGCCGCTGAAGCATCGATACAACCAACCACGTGAGTCATGGGCGCCTCGATTGTTTTATTTGCTGTACTCATATCAGTGCCCCATCAATTGGTCAACGGCCTCCGGCTTGTCATGCACCGCAAAGCGGTCCACCACCGTGGCGCTGGCCTCGTTCAGGCCGATCAGCTCCACATCCGCGCCATCACGGCGGAACTTGATCACCACCTTGTCCAGTGCCCCCACGGCGGTAATGTCCCAGAAGTGGGCGCGGCTGAGGTCAATCACCACCTTGTCCAGTGCCTCGCGGAAATCAAAGGAGGCCACGAACTTCTCGGAAGAGCTGAAAAAGACCTGCCCCACCACCAGGTAGGTGCGGGTGCCGGTCGATTCATCCAGATCGGAAGTCACCAGCATGAACTGGCCGATCTTGTTGGCGAAGAACAGGGCCGCCAGCAGCACACCGGCCAGAACACCGAAGGCCAGGTTGTGGGTGGCCACCACCACCACCACCGTCACCACCATGACCACATTGGTGGACAGGGGGTGTGACCGGAGGTTGCGTATGGAGTCCCAGCTGAAGGTGCCGATGGACACCATGATCATCACCGCCACCAGTGCCGCCATGGGAATCTGCACCAGCAGGCTGTCCAGCACCAGCACCATCAGCAGCAGATAAACCCCCGCCGAAAGGGTGGACAGGCGACCACGGCCACCGGATTTGATGTTGATAATGGACTGGCCAATCATGGCGCAGCCGGCCATGCCGCCGAGCAGTCCCGAGCCGATGTTGGCGATGCCCTGGCCCTTGCACTCTCTGTGGCGGTCACTGTCCGAGTCGGTCAGGTCGTCCACGATGGTGGCTGTCATCATGGACTCCAGCAGGCCCACCACGGTCAGCGCCACGGCGTAGGGCAGGATGATCATCAGTGTTTCCAGAGTCAGTGGCACATCCGGCCACAGGAAGATGGGCAGCGTATCCGGCAGCTGCCCCATGTCACCCACATTGCGGATGTCCAGGCCGGTGAACATGGCGAACGCCGTCAGCGCCACGATACACACCAGCGGCGAAGGCAACACCCGCCCCACCACCGGGACAAAGGGAAACAGGTAGATAATGCCCAGACCTGCCGCAGTCATGGCGTACACATGCCAGGTCACATCCGTGAGTTCCGGCCACTGGGCCATGAAAATCAGTATGGCCAGTGCGTTGACAAAGCCAGTCACAACGGAGCGGGACACAAAGCGCATCAGGTTCGCCAGGCGCAGGTAACCGGCCAGAATCTGCAGGACACCGGTCAGCAGCGTCGCCGCCAGCAGGTATTCCAGACCATGCTCCCGCACCAGCACCACCATCAGCAGGGCCATGGCGCCGGTGGCGGCGGAGATCATGCCGGGGCGGCCACCGGTAAAGGCGATGACCACGGCTATACAGAAAGAGGCATAGAGCCCCACCTTGGGGTCCACCCCCGCGATAATGGAGAAGGCAATGGCCTCGGGAATCAGTGCCAGTGCCACCACGAGACCGGCGAGCAGATCACCGCGCACATTGAAAAACCAGTGATTCTTGAGCGATTGAAGCATGACTGTATCCCATCAGGAGGTGCAAGAATGGCCAGCAACCGCCCCGTCGGGCAGAGCTCAACCACACAGAAACCACTTGGCGGAAACGCGCAGCTGGCGCTATAGCAAAGCAAAGGGGGCAGAACGGCGGGGGCCGTGCGACCGGCATCGGTGTGGCGTTTCGGATTTTGCGCGCCATGCGCTTGAGCAAACAGACCGGGTGCTGTGAAAAAGCGTGCTGCAGTGTAGCAGAACGCCGACAAAAACGTTACCCCTGGTAACAGTGAGAACCACAGTCAGCTTCGCCTTACTTTTTTCGCCCCATAACCGGGCAATTGCTGACCAACTGAACTATGTTTGAGTGAAGCGACGAAATGGGGTAAGGGACTGATGGTGAGAGTGTGCACAGGGCTGCTTCTGGTGCTGTCGCTGGCGGCAGGCGCCGCTGCCACCCAGGCCGAGCCACTGCGCTGGAGCCAGGACTCCGAGCGCCTGCCTGTGGACTCCGGCATGGACTACTGGGTGGAAAAAGGCGGCGCCGCGAGTCTCAGGTCCGTCATGGCACTGCCGGAATCGGACTGGCAAAGCACCGGCCCCGGTTCCGTGAGTCTGGGGTATAACGAGAAGACATACTGGTTCCGCATGAAGCTGGAAAACCCCTCCGGCGAGACACTGGAGCCGTTCCTGGAAATCGGCTATCCGGTACTGGACCGGGTGGACTTCTACCATGTACGCAATAGCCAGGAAATCCACCACAGCCGGGTGGGCAACAAGCAGTTTTTCTCGGAGAGGCCCGTCAACCACCGCAACTTTGTGATCCCGCTGACACTGACTCCGGGGGACGATCACCGCCTGTACTTCCGTGTCCAGACCAAATCGGCACTGCAGTTACCAGTCACCCTCTGGGATCCGGTGCTTTTTTACGACCGGGAGCAGAGCCAGAAGCTGTTCCAGGGCCTGTACTACGGCATTGCCCTGGTCATGATCATCTACCACCTGTTTGTCTTTCGCGCACTGCGCGAGCGCATGTATCTCTTCTACGCCGGCTTTATCACGGCCATGCCGCTGTTTCTGTCCACCCTCAGCGGGCTGGCTTTCCAGTACCTCTGGCCCTACTCCACCTGGTGGAACGACCAGGCCATCATGTTTGCCCTCAACGGAGTCATCTTCTTCGGGTTGCTGTTTACCCGGGATTTTCTCGCCATCAGCAACCGCAGCCACCCCTGGATTCACCGCATCATGGTGGTGGTGATTGTCGCCGCCGCACTGCAGGCCCTGTCGACGCTGTTTATCTCTTACGACAAGGTGGTGGTCTCCACCATCGCACTGGCGGTGGTTGCCTGCAGCTTCCAGCTCTGGGTGGGTGGCGTGCGTATCTACCAGGGCAATGCCGCCGCCCGTTATTTCACCACCGCCTTCGCACTGATGCTGACGGGGGGCATTCTGCTGGCCATGAGCAAGTTTACCGTCCTGCCGCGCAACTTCTTTACCGAGAACGCCACCCAGCTGGGCTCTGCCGTGGGCATTATTCTGCTGTCACTGGCACTGGCGGACCGGCTGAACCGGGAGAAAAAGGCCGCCTTCCATGCCCAGCAACAGTTGCTGGAACAGGAGCGGCGGGCACGCCAGGCCCAGGAGGAAACCCTGAGGGTGGAGCAGGAGGCCAACAGCCAGCTGGAAATCCGCGTCCGTGAACGCACCGAGGAGCTGGAGCGGGCCAACAAGCAGCTCAAGGCCCTGAGCGCCCATGACGAGCTGACCGGGCTGAAAAACCGCCGCGCCTTTGATGAGCAGTTCCAGACACTGACCGTCAATGCCTACCGGCTGAGGCAGCCGCTGGGGGTATTGATTCTGGACATCGACCACTTCAAATCCTTCAACGACAACTACGGCCACCTGGTGGGGGATGAGTGCCTGAAAATGGTGGCCGGTATTATCCACCAGAATGTCACCCGCCCCGGTGACCTGCCCGCCCGTTATGGCGGCGAGGAGTTTGTGGTGGTCCTGGCGGATACGCCCAGTAACGGTGCCCTGAAGGTGGCGGAGCGGATCCGCTCCAGCCTCGAGCAACGCCCTTTTACTGTGGCCGGAACCGCCGTGCCACTGACCGTCAGCATCGGCGTCAGTGTGCGCACTCCGGAGCATGCGGATGAGGCCAGCACCCTGTTTGCCGAGGCTGACGGTGCCCTCTACCAGGCCAAGAGAAACGGCCGCAACCAGGTGGTGCTGCATCAGCCCCAGGAAGCGTTGGATGAAGAGCCCCGCTGAGGCCTGTTGATCCGACTGGGGCTTTTTACCCCCCTGCAGGAGCGGCCATGGCCGCGACCCCCGGGAAGGGCCCATCAGGCGCCGGAGAGGCGCCCTCCCCACAGCCAGAGACGGTGCCGCAATGGCTTGAGCACCAGTATGGCCAGCAGCCCCAGTGACAGCCACTTCAGCCAGGATGGCAGCAGCTCACCGGCGGCGCTGGCCTGGGCGACGATATTCAGCCCCATGGCCTCCACCGCCAGGTTCATCAGGCCGCCCATCATCAGGCTGACAACGACAATGCCCAGCAGATACAGACCCAGTGCGGCACTGCCCATTTCACGGCGGAACACGCCCAGTGTCGCCATGCTGGTGACCGGACCGGCAATCAGCAGCACCAGCACCGTCCCCGGCGCCACGCCGGTGAGCAGCATGGCGGCGGCGATGGGGGTGGCGGCGGTGGCGCACAGGTACAGTGGAATGCCGATCAGCGCCATCAGCAGCATGGGTGCAAAGCCGGCCCCCAGATTGGCCAGTGCACCCGGCGGAAACAGCGTCACCAGCACACCGGCCAGCAGCAGACCGGCCACCAGCCAGGCACTCATGTCATCCAGCAGATCGGTAAAGGCATAGCGGATGCCTCCGGCCAGGCGCCCAGACAGGGTCTCTGGCTCCATCGGGGTCTCCGTCTCACCGCAGCAGCCACCGCAGTGGTCTGACTGGGGCGTTGCCGCCACGGACTCCGGGCTGCGCCCCACCAACAGCCCGGTGACGATGGCCGTCACCAGTGTGCCCAGCACACGGCCCAGCATCATCACCGGCCCCAGAAGGGCATAGGTCAGTACCACGGAGTCCACGCCCACCCCGGGAGTGCCCACCAGAAAGGCCGTGGTGGGCCCCTTGCCGGCGCCACTGCGGCGCAGTGAGAAGGCCGTGGGAATGGCGCCGCAGGAGCACAGTGGCAGCGGCATGCCGATCATCGCCGCCCTGGCCGTCGCCTTCAGGCCGTCACCGCCCATCAGCCGCTGCAGCAGAGACTCCGAGACCAGCCCCTTGACCACCCCGGCCAGCAGAAAGCCCAGCATCAGCCAGGGGGCGGCGTCCAGCATCACCGACAGGATTTCAGACAGGGTCTCCATTCAGACGCTCCCTCCGGGAAAAACGCTCTCCATTCCACAGTGCCACAGAGAACGGTTCAAGGCCATGGCGAGCCGGCCGTCCTCTGGACTGCAACCCATGGACACCCTGGCCCGTAACAACGAATAATGCCCCGTTGCTGCCTGTCCTTTTTCCCCCACCAGGAGTGGCCCTTGGCGGAATCACTGCCCACAGTTCGCTTCCTTCTTGCTGGCCTGACGGCGGCTTTCGGGCTGACCGGCTGCGCACTGGATGAGGAAAATTTCTCCCAGTATCCGGGCTTTGCCCAGTACCTGGCCGCCCACCCACTGGACAAGGCGCCGCCCGACGCCCGTGAACGGAGCTGGCTGGAGGCTTTTCGGCCGCAGTTTTACCGCTCCGGGGGAGATGACGGCCCCATTGCCTTTTACGACGATTATGTCTCGGCGGGGCGCCTTTACGATGGACAGGGGCGGCTGATCGCCGATGACGTGGACCGAGACCTGCTGAACCGCCACCGCAACGACCCCGGCGCGGTGTTGGATCACAATGGAAAGGCACCACGGCAACCAGGCACGGCCCGTGTGCCGGCCAGGGTCAGCCGGGACACGCTGTCACTGCCCGGCCTGGAAGAACCCCTGGAGGCGGCGTTTCTCAGCTACCACCTGGTGTTCCCCCACTCCGGCATTGCCACCGGCATTCCCGCCTGGCAGAGGGCGCTGCTGAATCTGGTGGGGGATGCGGACAACTGGCATGCACTGGATCACTACGCAGCGGTGGTGCTGGTCATGGTGCCGGCCAAGGGGGTGTCACTGGACAATGCCGGTCCCCGGGACCTGATACCCCTGGCGGCGGTGATGCAGCAACACAATTACATGCGCAGCTACCTGCTGGTACCGGAAGGTCAGGACAGCCACCCCGGGCAGATGGCTCTGGATGGTCAAGGGCGCGTTGCCGTGGATGTGGCACAGGCCTCACACGCCCTGTTCCCCCACCGGCCCGGCCGTCACCGGCACCGGGCGGTGCGTTTCCTGCGCCCGGAGCGGGCCCGCTACCTGATCAGCGGCGAGGATGCGCCCTTTTTTGCCGGCCACGACATCACCCACGGACAGCACCCGGTGGACTATCAGCTTCAGTTCCTGCAGCAGGATGATGCCTTCTACAGCTTCCAGGGCTGGCTTGGAGAGCGCCGTCGGCTGCCGGGTCGTGACGCTCCGCCGGGGGCCTTCTACAACACGCTGCCGCCACTGCAGCCGGAACGGGTGCAACTGCCGGTGTTTTTCTGGCACGAAGAGGCCCACGGCTACCCTGAAGATCTGGCGCAACTGGATCTGTCCGGCTGGCGGCCACCCGGACCCGAGGCCCTGGCGCCCTTCTGGCAGCGCCTTGTCAAGGCACTGCCCTGTCGTGACGACTGGGCCCTGCCCTGTCCGGAAGCCGCGGCCAGGGAGTGGTATGGGACGCCTTCACAGGATCCCTGAAACCGCTTTAAACTGAACAATATCACACTGTCTGCAGGGTGCCACGGCGCCGCCAGGCAGTCCGCCCACTGGGGCGGCCACGACGGAACCCATAAGGAGGTTTACACCATGAAGCGCAATGCCAGTGCCCACTGGGCCGGTGATCTCAAGAGCGGCAAAGGCACCGTGTCCACCGAGAGCGGTGTCCTGGAAAGCCAGCAATATTCCTTCGGCACCCGTTTTGAAAACGGCAAGGGCACCAACCCGGAAGAGCTGATCGGAGCGGCTCACGCGGGCTGCTACTCCATGGCACTGTCCATGATACTGGGGGAGTCCGGCCTCACACCCGAGAGCATTGACACCAACGCCAGCGTTCAGCTGGATCAGGTGGGAGGGGGCTTTGCCATCACCGCCATTCATCTCAGGGTGAAGGCCCGCATCCCCGGTGCCAGCGAAGACGCGTTTATCCAGGCCGCCAACCAAGCCAAGGAAGGTTGCCCGGTATCCAGGCTGATGAACGCCCAGATCACACTGGAGGCCTCACTGGTCTGACAGGCTCCGCTCTGCGCCATGGCCCGGCCTTAGCGGCAAGACCTGACAGGCGTCTCAGATCAGGTCATGGGCCATGGCATAACGCACCAGCGCGGACAGGCTGCCGACACCGAGCTTGTCCATCAGACGGGCCTTGTGGGTACTGACGGTCTTGGAACTGAGACAGAGCCTGGAGGCAATTTCCCCCACGGTCTGTCCCTGTGCCAGTGACAGGAACACCTCGTATTCCCGTTTGGTCAGGTGGGTGTGGGGCTGCTGCTCCATATCACCGGTCAGGGCCTCGCGGGCCAGCCTGTGAGCCAGTTCCGCGGTGATGTACAGCTCGCCACGGGCCACCTGGCGCAATGCATCCAGCAACTCAGAGGGCGGCCTTGTCTTGGTGATAAAGCCATTGGCACCGGCGCGGATGGTACGGGTGGCGTAATGCTCCTCACGGTGCATGCTCAGCACCAGAATCCGCACCTGTGGCATCTGGCGGCGCACCAACTCGATCAGCTGCAGACCGCTACAGCCCGGCATGGACATGTCCATCAGAAACACCGTCGGCTGCAGGCCAGGCAGCTCGGACAGGGCCAGATCCCCGTCAGGCGCCTCGCCCACCACCTCCATATCCGGTGCCGAAGCAATCAATGAACGCATTCCCTCGCGAACAATTCCATGGTCATCCGCAATATAAACCTTAATCATTGGCGCCTGCTTCCAGTGGCAGGGTCACCGTCACCCTGGTGCCCCTGCCGAGTCTTGAGTCAATGGACAGATCACCATCCAGCATGGCAACCCGCTCTTGCATACCCACCAGCCCGATGCCCGGGCTGAGCGGGTTGCCGGCATCGAAACCGACACCGTTGTCTTCCACTGACAGGACCGCGTTCTCAGGCCCTTCCCTGTAGTGCACACTCACCTTTGAGGCCCTTGCATGCCTACCAACATTGGTCATACATTCCTGAAGGATACGGAACAGTGTGGTGGCAACGGCCCCCTTGCTGCGCCCCGTCTCCTCCGAATCGCACAACCAGCGCACATCCAGATGACTCCGGCGCGCCCAGTTCTGCAGAAACCATTCCGCCGTGGCCTCAAAGCCCAGGTCATCCAGCATGGGCGGGTGCAGATTGGCGGCGATGCCACGCACCTGCTCGATCGCCTCGTCGGAAAACTCCAGCAGTGATGCCAGCCGCCGTGACAAGGGTTCCGGCAATGGGGGCAGGTCCTCGATCAACACCGCCAGATCCAGCTTCAGTGCCGTCAGCGTCTGCCCCAGCTGGTCGTGCAGATCACGGGCGATACGGCGCCGCTCGCTTTCACGCACCCGTCCCTGCTCGCGATTCAGGCGGCGCAGCTCTTCACGGGACTGGTGCAGACTCCGCTCTATGGCCAGTCCCTCACCCACGGTGCGGACGATGCAGAACACGCCTTTCACCGCGCCCTTGCTGCCCATGGGGACATGGGTCACCCGCACCAGCACCGGACTTTTTCCAGCTCCCGTGAGGAGCAGGCAGTGATAGCAGCAGGAGTCCCCTTTCAGGGCGGTTTTCAGGTGCTCCGCCGCCAGTGAGCGATCCTCTGGCGCAACCCATTCATACCAGCTTCTGCCCTTGATCCGGGACTGTGTCATTCCGGTCAGCTCGGCCGCCCTCGGGTTGATCTCCTCAAGGCGGCCGCTGGTGCTGAGCCGGAACAGGGCATCCGGGTGCGCTTCGAACAGGGCACGGTAAGGGCGGAATGACCCGAACAATGGCCTGAGCCGATCTGCCAGCCGTCCTTTCTTCAGCATCATTCCCATGTCACAAACTTCCCTGCCGGAAAAGGGCGACCACGCCGTGACTTGCGCCAGACTCCCGGGACAGGTGCCGACTGGACGTCTGCGCTTCAGCCCTTACCCCGGATAAACAGCCACTCACTGAAAACAGGGACTCTAATAAGTTGGTCGGAAAGATGGAGAGAAAGTTCAACAACACCCCGCTTAAATGCTTTTAAACGCAGCGGAAGACCGCCACTGCCGTGGCTCTTTCGCTGTCACAAGGTGGCTGTTCCCTGCTGTAAACCGGTTTAAGGCAACCCGTTCTATTACCAACCCATTCGGTGTTTTAATGCTGAACATGGTCTTCGTACAGTCATTGCTTTCACAATCGGAATCGTCTGATATCTTGACAGGCCAGGACTGAACTCCATTCAGGAAAATACGAACGACGACAGGGTCAGGACTACACCGTACCCACGGATACCGGAACGAATCCCGGAAGACCTGTCAGGGCCTGCCACAACATTTCAAGATCCCCCGGCCTGCGCTCGCCGGCGTCAGGCAGGTTGCCCCACACCACATCCGGCCAGCAGGGGTCGCCGGACCAGCGCCCCACCACATGGATGTGCAGCTGTGGCACCCGGTTGCCAATGGCGGCCACATTGGTGCGCTCACAAAGATGATGGGCCAGTACAAAGCGCGCCAGGGCGTCCATGGCCCGGTCCACTTCCCTGCGCTGTGTGGCGTCGAGCTGATGCAGCTCACCGGCATCGGTCTGTGGCACCAGAATGTACCAGGGCAGCAAAGGGTTTCTGTGCAGCAGCAGCTGGCAATCCAGAAGCCAACCCAGTACATGGCAGTCCGCCTGCAGCTGGGGATGGAGTGTGAAGGATGGCATGGTGATTCCTCAGGGCCGGATGCAGTTCAGTGAGACAGTATGACTCATAATGCACAGTCCCGTGACCCGGAACGGTTTAATCACTGTGCCTGACGCAGCCACAGCCCGGACTCACTGTCCCGTGAGTGGGGTTGAGGGAGTCGGGTTGGGCCATGACAGAAGGAAAGCCTCGTTATCCTGCAGCAACTCTGTTAGAGTGCATTCATCCTGCCTCGAAGGATCCCGCCATTCTGTGCCAGACGGCACCCGGCGGACCCATCCGATACGACCTTTCAGAGGACGGTGCGCCCGTTATTCCGGCGACGCCGTAGTCGTTCTTAATTTCCATGACCCGATCATGGCCTCCACCGGCCCTTTCATTGAGCCCGGTACGGAGGATGCTACGAGATAAAACCATTATGGATTTCGCCTCACTCGGTCTTTCCGAGAAACTGGTCCGTGCGACCGCAGATCAGGGCTACACCACGCCTTCACCCATTCAGGCCCAGGCCATCCCCCCGGTACTGGCCGGACAGGATGTCATGGCCGCCGCCCAGACCGGAACCGGCAAGACCGCCGGCTTTACACTGCCACTGCTGCAGCGTCTCAGTGACACGCCCCGCCAGGGCAAGGGCATCCGTGCCCTGATACTCACGCCCACCCGTGAGCTGGCCGCACAGGTCCATGCCAGCGTGGAGCTCTACGGCCGTTATATGGCCACCTCCTCCGCCGTGGTGTTCGGCGGCGTCAAGATCAACCCTCAGATCGCCCAGCTGCGCCGTGGCGTGGATGTGCTGGTGGCCACTCCAGGCCGGCTGATGGACCTCCATCAGCAGGGCGCGGTGCACTTCAATGCCGTGGAGACACTGGTACTGGACGAAGCGGACCGCATGCTGGACATGGGCTTTATCCGGGATATCCGCAAGATCCTGGCACTGCTGCCCGCCAAGCGTCAGAACCTGATGTTCTCTGCCACCTTCTCCGGTGATATCCGCAAGCTGGCACAGGGCATCCTCAACAATCCGGTGCAGGTGGAGGTGGCCCCGGCCAACGCCACCGCGGACAACGTGGAGCAGTCCGTCTACCCGGTGGAGCAGAGCCGCAAGTCCGCCCTGCTCAGCGAGCTGGTGGGTACCGGCAACTGGCAGCAGGTGCTGGTGTTTACCCGCACCAAGCACGGCGCCAACCGCCTCACCCAGAAGCTGGAAAAGGACGGCATCACCGCCGCAGCCATCCATGGCAACAAGTCACAGGGTGCCCGCACCCGGGCGCTGAGCAACTTCAAGAGTGGCGAAGTGCGGGTGCTGGTGGCCACGGACATCGCCGCCCGGGGGCTGGATATCAAGCAGCTTCCCCAGGTGGTGAACTTCGAGCTGCCCAATGTGCCGGAAGACTATGTGCACCGTATCGGCCGCACCGGCCGTGCCGGTGAGAGCGGCCATGCCCTGTCACTGGTGAGCCCGGATGAGGGTGGCATGCTGGCGGGTATTGAGAAGCTGATCCGCAAGCAGATTCCACGCAAGTCACTGGACGGCTACGAGCCCGTCCACCTGCCCAGCAACGGCCCCCGCACCGCCCCCCGTGGCCATGGCGGCCGTGGCGGTAACCCCGGTCGTGGCGGCAATGGCGGCGCACGCAGTGGCAACAATGGTGCCGGAAGGCGCCGCCCCGCACAGGGTCGCCGCCCTCAGGGCGCCAGCCGCAGCGCCTGATCCGCACCCGCGCCTGCGGGCGCGGGGGTAGCCTGTGTGCCCTGTCCCGCGGACAGGGCCACCGGTGATACGAATCCCTTCTGACGCAGTATCCTTTCAGTAAGCCCAATGCCCCGTACCCCGGAGTTGCCTGCTGATGCGCCTGCCCATTGTCACCCATCCGGACTACAGCTTTCCCTTCCCTGAGAAGCACCGATTCCCCATGGCCAAGTTCGGCCTTCTGGCGGAGTACCTCCGTGAGAGCGGTCTGCTCGGGCAGGACAATCTGTTTCGTCCGGGCCGCAGCCGGGAGCAATGGCTGCAGGCGGCCCACTGCCCCCACTACCTGGCCCGCTTTGTGGAAAACCGCCAGACCCCGGAGGAACTGCGGCGCATGAACCTGCCCTGGAGCGAGGGTCTGCGACGGCGCACACTGCTGGCCCCTTCCGGAACCGTGCTGGCGGCACAGCTGGCACTGCACTATGGCTTAGCCTGCCATCAGGCCGGTGGTACCCACCACGCCCACCGGGACCATGCCTCGGGCTTTTGCATACTCAACGACCTGGCCATTACGGCCCGGGTTCTGCTGGGCCAGCCGGGCATTCGGCGGGTGCTGATCTTCGACTGCGATGTGCACCAGGGGGATGGCACCGCCGTGATACTGGCGGACGAGCCAGGGGCCTTTACCTGCTCACTGCACTGCGAGAGGAACTTCCCCTTCACCAAGGCCCGCAGCGACCTGGACGTGCCGCTGCCCGTGGCCATGACGGACGACGACTACCTGGCGGTGGTGGCGGACACCCTCGCCACCACGCTGCAGCAGGTCAAGCCCGACATCGTGCTCTATGACGCCGGCGTGGATGTCTTCACCGGCGACCCGCTGGGGCAGCTGTGCATCACAGAAGACGGCATCCGCCGCCGCGACCGTCATGTGCTGGAGACACTGCTGCAACGGGGCATTCCCGTCGCCACGGTGATCGGTGGCGGTTACGACCAGGACCGGCGGGCACTGGCCCGGCGCCACGCCATTGTCACGGAGGTGGCCGCCGGACTCTGGCAGTGACCCGTTACCCGGCCTGTGCACCCCGGCGCCGACCCTGCTGCCAGGTGGCCAGGTCCTCGAACAGCCTGTAGAACAGTGGCACGAAGAACAGCGCCAGCGTGCTGGCGGCGATCATGCCACCCACCACCACGGTGCCGATCTCCTGGCGACTGGCGGCACCGGCACCGGTGGCGAACACCAGTGGCAGTGTGCCGACGATAAAGGTCATGGCCGTCATCATGATGGCCCGGAAGCGTTGCCGTGCGGCTTCGCTGGCGGCCTCCGTGGCGCTCATGCCGTTGCGGCGGTTCTGTGCGGCGAACTCCACGATCAGTATGGCGTTCTTGGCCGCCAGGCCGATCAGCACCAGCAGCCCCACCTGGAAGTAAATGTCATTGGGGAAGCCCCGCAGCAGTGACGCCAGTGCCGCGCCGAAGACACCGAAGGGGATGGCCGTGGCCACCGCCAGTGGCAGTGTCAGCCGCTCGTACTGGGCTGCCAGTATCAGAAAGACCATCAGAAGGCCCAGGCCGAAGGCAATGCCACCGGCGTCGGCCGCCTCCTCCAGCTGGAAGGCCTCACCCACCCAGCCGAGGGGGTTCTCGGGCCCCAGTATCTCCCGGGCCAGCTCTTTCATCACCCGCAGTGCATCACCACTGGTGTAGCCCGGTGCCGGATCGGCGGTGATATTGGCCGCCGGATAGACATTGAAACGGTTGATGATGTCCGCCCCCTGCTCACGGGTCAGCGTCACCAGTGAGCTCACCGGGAGCATGGTGCCATTGTTGGCCCGCACAAAAATGCGGTCGAGATCCTCCGGCTGGTTGCGGAACTCCCCTTCCGCCTGCATGTTCACCTGCCAGTTGCGTCCCAGCAGGGTGAAGTCGTTGATGTACAGCGAGCCGAAGGTGCTCTGCATGGCGCTGAACACCTCGTCAATGGGCACCCCCAGTGCGCGGGCCTTTACCCGGTCCACCTCGGCCCGGTAACGGGGGATGCTCACATCCAGTGAGGTGCGGGCATTGGTCAGCTCGGGACGCTCGTTGGCGGCGGCCACGAATCGCTGGGCCAGCTCGTGGAGCTCCTCAACACTCATGTCCCCCTGTGACTGGAGAAAGCCCTCCACACCGCCGGTGAGCGACAGGCCGCGAATGGGGGGCGGCGAGAACGACAGCACATTGGCTTCTTCCACCTGCGCGCCCATCCCCATGATCCGCTTGGCAATACTCTGTGCGTCCTGGCCCTCGCCCTCACGCTCGCCCCAGTCCTTCAGGGTGACAAAGGCAATACCCGCATTGGGTCTGCGGGCCCCGGCCAGCAGGTCGAAGCCGGCGAAGCTGACCACATCCTCCACCTCCTCCATGTCCATCAGCATGCCGTTAAGCTCGTCACGGACCGCCTCGGTACGGGGCTGAGCCGATGCCGGCGGCAGGAAGGGGGCCATCAGCACAAAGCCCTGGTCTTCCTGTGGCACCAGCCCTTCCGGCAACTGACTGAGAAGCCATACCGAGCCGCCGATCAGGGCAAAGAACAGCAGCACCCCCACCACCGCATGACGCAGCAGCAAGTTCACACCCGCCACGAACCCGTTGGTGATGGCCGCAAAGGCGCGGTTGAACCACTGGAAGGGTTTGCTCACCTCCCTGGGCTCGCCGTCCAGCAGACGGGCGCACATGGCCGGCGTGAGCGTCAGTGCCACCACGCCGGAGATCACCACGGAGACGGCAATGGTGACGGCAAACTGGCGGTACAGCTCGCCGGTCAGGCCGCCGAAGAAGGCCACCGGGGCAAACACCGCCACCAGCACCAGCGTGGAGGAGACCACGGCACCGGCCACCTGCTGCATGGTCTGGACCGAGGCCTCGTAGGCCTTCATGCCCTGCTCCTGCATCAGACGCTCGGCGTTTTCCATGACGATAATGGCGTTGTCCACCACCACACCGATGGCCAGTATCAGGCCAAACAGTGTCAGCAGGTTGACGGAGAAACCGAACAGCTGCATGCCGGCAAAGGTGCCGATCAGTGCCACCGGGATGGCAATCAGCGGGATCAGTGTGGCCCGCAGGTGCTGCAGGAACACGAATGTCACCAGTGACACCAGCACCAGTGCCGCCAGCAGGGTGATCAGCACTTCACGGATGGAGATCTCGATAAATTCGGTGGTGTCGTAGGGGATGGCGTAGTCGAGCTGTTCGGGGAAGCGCTCGGAAAGACGCACCATGGCATCACGCACCGCCTGGGCGGTTTCCAGGGCATTGGCGCCGGGCTGCAGATAGACCCCCAGTGGCACCGTGGGCTCGCCATTGTAGGTGGCGGTAAAATCGTAGCTCTGGGCACCCAGCTCCACACGGGCCACATCACCCAGACGCAGTGAGGCGCCCTGATCGTTGGTGCGCAGCAACACCTGCTCAAACTCCTCAGGCTGCGCCAGCTTTTCCGGCGTGGCGACACTGTATGTAAAGGCCTGGCCTTGCGGTGAGGGTTGCGCACCGATACGCCCGGCAGCGAACTGGGCATTCTGCTCACGCAGTGCGGCGGCCACATCCGAGGGGGAGACGTCATAGGCGGCCATCTTGTCCGGTTCCAGCCAGATGCGCATGGAGTAGTCCTGGGCACCGAACAGTGAGGCATTGCCCACACCGGGAATGCGCACCAGTTCATCAATGATGTTGAGCAGTGCGTAGTTGCTGATTGCCACCACGTCCATGGCGCCGGATTCGGCGGACAGGGCCACCACCTGCAGTATGGAGGTGGAACGGGCTTCCACCGTCACCCCCTGGTCCCTCACCGGCTGGGGCAGCCGGGCCAGGGCACTCTGGACCCGGTTGTTGACATTGATGGTGGCCTGGTCCGGGTCCGTGCCCATGGCAAAGGAGACGGTGACCTGCACCGAGCCGGCGTCGGTGCTGCTGGACTCCATGTAGATCATGTCGTCCACGCCGTTGATGGCCTGTTCTATGGGGGCCGCCACGGTGTCCGCCAGCACCTCGGCGCTGGCGCCGGGGAAGGCGGTTTCCACCACCACCTCCGGCGGCACCACGTCCGGATATTGCTCAACCGCCAGGTTGCTCAGTGCCGCGCCACCGGCCAGCACGATGATCAGCGAGATGACCGAGGCGAAAATGGGACGGTCGATAAAGAATCGCAGCATCACTCCTGTGCCCCCTGGCCGTTTTCATTGTCTTCTTCGGGCTCTCCGGCACTGTCCTGCGGCTCTTCCTTCGTCTCCTGGGACTCTTCACCGCCTGAGGAAACCGACACCTGCATGCCGTCTCCCCGCAACGCCGCAATACCATTGACCACCACGGAGTCGCCCTCATCAAGGCCGTCCAGAATCAGGGTATTGTCGCCAATCACAGGGCCGGTCTTCACAATGTGCTGCCTGGCACGGTCCTCCTCATCCACCACAAAAACCCGCCTCCCTTGCGGAGAGTCCCCAAGGGCCCGAGTGGGCAGCAGGACAGCCTCCTCCAGGGTTTCCAGTGTCATGCGCACCCGCACAAACTCCCCCGGCACCACCTGCCGCTCCGGGGTGTCAAAGACCGCCCTGGCCCTCACGGTGCCGGTCTGGGCGTCAAGGGTGCTGGCCGCCAAGTCGATGACACCCCGGTGTTCGTACTCCTCGCCGCTGGAGAGGATCAGTGTGGCCTCGGGGGCTCCCTCCTCGCTGCCCTCACCCCCCATGGCGCGGCGGGCCTGGTCCTGCAGCCTGGCATCGGACTGCGGTATGGCAAAGCGCACATGCACCGGGTCCAGCTGGGTCATGTGCGTCAAACTGGTGCCTTTCTCCAGCAGGGCTCCCTCGGAGAGGGTCTCCAGGCCGGTCACACCGGATATGGGCGCCTCCACCCGGGTGTAACTCAGCTCCAGCCTGGCGCGGCTGATGCCGGACTCGGCCACCGCCATGGACGCCCTGGCCAGCTCCAGTGCCGACAGGGCCATGTCACGGTCCCTTTCACTCACGGCCTTCTGCTTGTACAGCCTTGAGACACGCCGCCATTCACGCTCTGCCTGGTTGAGATCCGCCTGGGCGCTCTGTTTCTGGGCCTGTGCCGCCTGCAGCGCCACCTCGAAGGGCTCACGGTGGATCTGGAACAGGGGCTCCCCCTTCTCCACCCACTGGCCTTCCTGGTAGAGCCGTTCCTTGAGCACACCGGCCACCCGGTTTCTGACCGCCACCTCACGGGCACCACGCACCCGTCCGGCGTACTGTTCGTTGATGTCCACCCGGGTTTTGGTCACCGTCTGTACGGTGACCGGCGGTGCCGGCTTCTCACCCTGGCCCCCTCCGCCGCTGTCTTCAGGTGTGTCACCGCAGGCGCTGAGCAGCAGCACCGGCAACAGCAGTAGGACAGTCCGGGGCTGTCGGCCCCGGGCCTGGTGGGAAACGGCACTGCTTGCATGGCGCCCTGTCATCTTGCGTACTCCCGAAAACTGAAAAGGTTGAAAGTGCGGTCCGGCATTGTCATTACTGCCTGAGAATCCCGTGAAAGATCACATCCATCACCGACTCCGAGCGGCTGCTCAGTCGCGACGGGTCACCCGCCAGGCGGTGGGAGAAGACGCTGCCGTAGACCAACTCACCGATCATATCCAGGGCCAGCTCCGGCGCGATGTCACGCAACCGCCCGTCACGGGCCAGTGCCTGGAAGCGCTCCAGCCAGACCTGCCGCCGCGAGGCCTGATAGACAAAATACAGGGGCTTGCTGTTGTGGCGGAATTCCGCCCGCTCCTGGATAAACAGCTCCACCGTGCCAGGGTTGCGGTCAAAGAACTGGAAGTAACGGTGGATGGCCAGTTTCAGCTGTTGCAACGGGTCGGCCACCGTCTCCAGGGAGTCGTTCACATGGTCCGTGAGATTGTCCATGGCTTTCTCCACCGTGGCCAGAAACAGGGCCTCCTTGGTGGTGAAATGCCGGTAGACCGTGCCCTTGCCCACACCGGCCATCCCGGCGATGCGCTCCACATCGGCACAGCGGTAGCCCTGATCGGCAAAGACCACAGCGGCGGCGGCCAGTATCTCCTCACGCCGGCGCACACTTTTGTGGCGGCGGCTGTCGGTCGGGGCATTGTCCATTGGGGTGGACCTTTGGCAGGGAACTGAAAACGGACTGACGAGTCCGTCCGTATTGTAATGAAAGGGCCCTGCAAGCGCAATGTGGGCCACGGACAGTCCATCCGCCCCGGCAGGCCGGACGGATTAAGGCAATGGCAGGCCCATTACCTGACGGACATCCCCCGCCGGGGCCTTAATGGCCGCCAGAACGCCCGGTTCTGGTACAATTCCGTCTTTCCCACGGACCAGGACGCAAGCATGGTGTCTGACGCATTTGCCGATCGTTTCGGCGGTATCGAACGGCTTTACGGACGCACTGCGGCCCACAACTTCAGCCGCAGCCATGTGGCCGTGGTGGGCATTGGTGGTGTGGGCACCTGGGCGGCGGAGGCACTGGCCCGGTCCGGCGTGGGGGCGCTGACACTGATTGACCTGGACGAGGTGTGCATCAGCAACAGCAACCGCCAGGTGCACGCACTGGCGGGGCAGTACGGGCGCCCCAAGGTGGAGGTGATGGCGGAGCGCATTCAGGCCATCAACCCCCACTGCCGTGTGACCCCGGTCATGCAGTTTACCACCGCCGCCAATGTGGCCACTCTGATTCACGATAAACTGGATGCGGTGGTGGACGCCATCGACAGCGTCAAGCACAAGGCCGCCCTTCTGGCCCACTGTCAGCGGCGCAAGCTCTGGGTCATCTGTGCCGGTGGCGCCGGTGGACAGACCGACCCCACCCAGATCCGGGTGGCGGACCTGGCCCGCACCACACAGGACCCGCTGCTGGCCAAGGTGCGCAACCTGCTGCGCCGTGAGTACGGATTCTCACGCAACCCAAAACGCCGTTTCTCCATACCGGCGGTCTACTCCACGGAGCAGCTGCGCTACCCCGTTGCCGATGGCGGCATCAGCCACAGCAAACCCGGTGAAGGCCCCACCCGGCTCGACTGCGCCACCGGCTTTGGCGCCGCCAGCTTTGTCACGGGCACCTTCGGTTTTGTCGCCGCCGGCCGGGTACTGGAACGGCTGAGCCGCCCTTGAAGACCCGGCTGAAATGGCCGGTTCTGCGCCTGGCCGTGCGTGTGCGCCGCCACCCTTACCTGTTCGCACTGGTGGGCTTTACCTCCGGCATAGCCAGTTTTGTCCTGGTGGAGCGACAGGAGGACATGGCCGGGTTCATTGCCCTGTTCATGCTCCTGAGCTGGCTCTGGCTGGTTCTGGAGACACCCATCAGGCGCGCCCTCCACCACCTGTTTGGACTGGACCTGCCACCCTCGCTGGTCCGCTTCACCACCCAGCTGGTGCACCAGGAGAGTTACTTCTTTGTGCTGCCGTTTTTCCTGGTCACCACCACCTGGAGCAGTGCCCAGGCCCTGTTTTCCGGACTGCTGATGATCGCCGCCCTGATCTCCATCACCGACCCCCTGTATTACGGCTGGCTGGCCAAGCGCCGCTGGCTGTTTCTCGCCTACCACGCGCTGGCCCTGTTTGTGCTGCTGCTGACAGCGCTGCCCATCATCTTCCATTTGAGCACTCCCCAGAGCTATGCCCTGGCCACGTTCCTGGCCATGATCTTTGCCCTGCCCAGCCTGGTACAGGCCATGCCCATGGGCGGCTGGCGTGGGGCACTGAGCCTGACCGGCGTGGTGCTGGCACTGACCGCTGTCACCTGGTTTGGTCGTCTGGGGGTGCCCCCCGCCACACTCAGGCTGACAGAAGGGGTAATCACACAGACCGTGGATGCGTCACAGCGAAGTGCCGGAAAGGGCCGTGTTCGTCTGAGTGCCGAAGCGCTGGACGCCAACGGTCTTTTTGCCTACACCGCCATCCGCGCGCCGAGGGGGCTGAATGAACGTATATACCACCAGTGGCGCCATAATGGCCATGAGAGGGACCGGATTGCCCTGGACATACAGGGTGGGCGTGAGGAGGGCTACCGGGCCTGGACCCATAAGCTGACGTTCCCCCCCAATCCCGAGGGACGGTGGCAGGTGCGGGTATTAACCGAGGGCGGACAGCAGATCGGGCAGATGCGGTTTTCCATCACGGACTGATGTCCGGGGGGCACCCGGCACGGTCACCGTGCCTCATCAGTTGCAGATAACGGCGCCACTGCCTGATCATGACAGGGTTACCGTAACGGCAGAACATGCCTTTCCATTTCAGGCCTGCTGTTGCCCTGATTCTGTCACGCAATGAGCCGGAGCGGGTCCATGGCCGCCGAACTGAACACACTGACCCGGGAACTGGGCACCATTGAGCGCCGCGAGCCTCTCGCCGGGGGAAGCATCAACCGGGCCTGGCGGCTGACCCTGAAAGGGGGCCGGGTGCTGTTTGCCAAAACCCACCCCAACCCTCCGTCGGATTTCTTTACAGCCGAGGCGGCGGGCCTTGAGACGCTGGCGGAGGCGAACGCCATAAGGGTGCCCCGGGTGCTGGCGGTATCGCAACAGGGGCTGGTGCTGGAGTGGCTGGACGGGCGCCCCGGGGGTCGGCACTGGCAGCGGATGGGGGAGCAGCTGGCCGCACTGCACGGCCACAGTCGCCGGCAATTCGGCTTCAGCCGGGACAACTACTGCGGACTGACACCACAGCCCAACCCGGCCATGGACGACGGCTTTGCCTTCTTTGCCGAGGCCCGACTGCTCCACCAGTGCCGTCTGGCCAGGGACAGGGGCCGGCTGGATTCCGGGCCGGTGCGCCGTCTGGAGTGGCTGGCGGGGCGGCTGGAGCGGTGGATACCGCCACAGCCCGCCAGCCTGATCCACGGCGACCTGTGGGCGGGCAATGCCCACTGTGGCCCGGCCGGTGAGCCGGTGCTGATCGACCCGGCCACCCATTACGGCTGGGCCGAGGCGGAGCTGGCCATGACCACCCTGTTCGGTGGCTTTCCGGCGGCATTCTACGACGCCTATCTGGCCCATGGCGCCGTGGCCCCGGACTGGGAGGAGCGGGCCGATCTGTACAATCTCTATCACCGGCTCAACCACCTGAACCTGTTCGGCGCCGCTTACCACGGTGGCGTCGTCTCGGTAATCAGGCGCTATGCCCCGCAATGAGGGGATAAGCCCTCAGGGCTGCAGAACCAGCTTGCCCCGCACATGCCCCAGCGCCTGCCGGCGCTGAGCGGCGGCGGCATCCTTCAGGGGGTAAGCCGCGGCGATATGGCACTGCACCTCGCCACGGGCCATCAGGGCCAGTATCTCGTCCAGCTGCTCCGTGTCGGGGCGGACCACATAACCCGTGGCCACGCGGTTCCTGCGCCGTGCCGCCTGCTCGATGGCGGCGGCGGTCACGGTGGGTACCGTGGCCATGCGCCCATGTTCACCCAGGCAGTTGAGCGCAGCCTCACCGGCCTCGCCCCCCACCAGGTCCAGCACCGCATCCAGCCCATAGCAGACATCGTGCACGTCTTCGCTGTGGTAGTTGATCACCTCGTCGGCCCCCAGCTCCTTGAGAAAATCCCCGTTCTCACCGGAGGCGGTGGCAATGACATGGGCCCCGTGAAGCCGGGCGAACTGTACGGCGAAGTGGCCAACGCCGCCGGCGCCGGCCTGGATCAGTATTTTCTGGTCCGGGTGCAGCCCCAGGTGGTTGAACAGCCCCTGCCAGGCGGTCAGCGCAGCCAGTGGCACGGCCCCCAGCTCTGTCAGCGCCAGCCCTTCCGGGGCCCGGCACAGGGCCTCTTCACGGGCCAGCGCTTTCTCGGCGTAGGCGCCACCATCGGCGGGAAAGCCGATCATGCCCACCACGGCGTCACCCGGCTGCCATTGCGTCACATCCGGCCCCACCGCCTCGACGATTCCGGCCGCATCGAAGCCCGGTGTCCAGGGCAGGCGATGGCGGATGGCCTGGGCCACAAAACCCAGGCCCTCACGGGTTTTCCAGTCAATGGGGTTGATGCCGGCGCTGTGCACCGACATGAGCACCTGCCCGGGGCCGGGCCTGGGCGCTTCAGCGGTGTCGTCGAGACTCAGCTGATCGGCATCACCGAACGCCTGCAGTAGGACTTTGCGCATGGTTCTCTCCCCCTGTCACTGCTGTGTATCCGCTTGCTGATCACTGCCCCGGTCCGGCACCGGCGGTGCCAGACCCGCCCTGAGCCGCTCGGCAATGGGCGGTGGCACCCGCCCTGGCTTCTGGTTGCTGAGGTCGATGCACACGTGGCGACACTGTGCTTTCAACAGTGTACGCCCATCGGAGGGGCGCACCAGCTCAAATGCCCTGGCGGAGCGCAGGCGGCCGTCAAACTCCGTCAGCCAGGTGCCCAGCAGCAGTTCGTCCCCGGCAAAGGCCGGGGCCAGGTAGTCGATCTCGGTGCGCACAATGGCCATGGCCTTGCCATGGCGGGACTGCAGCTTCCAGGTCATGCCCAGGGACTCAATGTGCTGCCAGCTGATGGACTCCATCCACTGCACATAGACCACATTGTTGGCGTGGCCCAGCCGGTCCGTATCCTCTTCACGAACGGTCAGCGCCAGTGTGAAAGGCGCCGGCCGATGCCATTGCCACTGTGCCATCAGCGCTGCTCCTGTCCCTGCAGGGCCGCCCTGGCCTGCTCCAGTGGCAGCCGGCCGATGCGGTCGTTGTAGAGGGATCCGAAATACAGCTGCCCCTGGTGGGGCTTCACGGAGGTGATCATGTCCAGGTGCTCACCGGTGCTGTCATGCAGGCTGCCGAGCAGCTCGCCACGGCCATTGTAGGCCAGCACCAGCCCGTAGGGCTCGGGGCCGGGCTGGAGCGAGCGGGGCAGCTTTGCCAGCAGATCCTTGCGGGCCGGGTGGGGGTGGAGACTGTCCAGCATGGCGTTGCGCTTGGTGGGAATCGCCACCCAGAAGACCCCCTGGGAGTCACGGGCCAGGTTGTCCGGAAAGCCCGGCAGGTTACTGGCGAACAGCTCCGACTCACCGGCCCGCTCACCCTTGAGCCAGTAGCGCTGTATGCGGTAACGGCCGGTCTCGTTCACCAGTACAAAGTCTTCCTCACTGGAGAGGGCCACGCCGTTGGCAAAGTAGAGGCCGTCCATCAGGGTCCGGGTCTCGCCGGTATCCGGGTCGTAACGCAGCAGGCGCCCGTGGGGGCGGCTCTCCATGATGTCCAGTATGTAGTCAGGCTGGGTGTACTTGTCGCTGGCATCAGAGAAGTAGATGCGGCCATCGCTGGCAATGTCCAGATCGTCGGTAAAAGCAAAGGGGATGCCTTCGGAGGCGGTGCTGAGCACCTCCATCTCACCGGCCGGGTTGATGGACAGCAGCCCCTTCCAGGAATCCGCCACGATCAGGTTGCCCTCTTCGTCAAACTCCATGCCCAGTGGACGGCCACCGGTCTGCACCCAGCGGCTCACCTCACCGGCCCGGTCTATGCGGACAATCCAGCCATCGGCGGTGCCGGCATGGATGACACCCTGCTCGTCCACGGCGGTGTCCTCAGGCCCCCGGACCTGGCCCAGAGCGAGAAGCTCCGCCTCCTTGAGGGCTTCATTGGGAGAAAGGGGCCCATCCATGGTGGGGGGCTCCGGCGGTTGCCAGGCCGCGGAGTCCAGTGGCGAGGGCCACAACACCCAGACCACCAGAGCCAGTACCACACCCACCAATAATCCCGCTATGCGCTTTGCCATTGTCGCCTCACTTTTCTGATTGTTTTGACGGACCATTATGGGTGAGCCCTTCCACTCCCACAAACCCTGTCTTGCAGGGGGCCTTTTCCCTGTCCAGCAATTTTACACAGACAGACACAGGACCCGTGGTGATGAAAGACAGAACCCTGTATTTAAAAGGGACTTTCTGATCTGGCGAACACTTTGCTCACTCATCAATCATGGCGCGGGGCCTTTCTGGCCACCGGAGAGCGCCTGAAAATCCAGCATGGAGTGAGCTATGAACACCTTTACCATCCACAGGACCCCCCTTATCCGTGTCCTTGGCGCCACAGCGCTGACCCTCGCCCTGGGCACCAGCCTGAACGCCATGGCCGGCCCTTACGATTACGACAGCAGCGTTGGCCTGACCAGCAACAACCAGTGCGATCTGGGCAGCGATACCCGCCTGATCAGCACCAGTGACATCACCAGTGAAGGCAGCGATGCCAGTACCTGTTTTGGCGCCTATGACGGCAACAACAACCTTGATTCCCTGTTGTGGAACGGCGAGAGCTGGGGCGAAGTGGCCAAACTGGATGTCAGCGGCACCAGCGCCAGTCAGTCCGGCAACCTGATCACACTGAACTTCAGCGGCGGTGGCCTCAGCAGCGGCGACTGGGTCTACTCCGGCGACAGCAGCCAGTGGGACTCCTTCTTTGTGGTGACCAAGGCCGCCAACAATCCGGGCTGGGCCGCCTACTACTTTGACGACCTGAGCCACAGCGGCGACCTGAACGGCACCTTCAGCATCCCCTGGAGTGCCGGCGGCAGCAGCTCTGAAGCGGACCTGTCCCATCTGAGCCTGTACGCCAGAAACTCCGTACCGGTGCCCGAGCCGGCCACACTGGGCCTGCTGGGTCTCGGACTGATGGCACTGGGTCTCAGGCGCAGGCACTGAACGGCGACTGGCCTCTGACATCAGCGGCCCGCTAGCCGTTGCTGTCCCGGTCCCGATCCATGGCACCACTGAGAAACCGCTCACAAAGCCGGGCCACCAGGTCCGGCTTTTCACCGTGCAGCCAGTGCCCGGCACCGGGCACCACCCGCAGCCGGGCCCGGGGAAAGCGTTTCTCCGTGGCCTGCTGATGGGCCTTGTCGATGTAGTCCGACTCCCCTCCCTTGAGAAACAGCACCGGCCCCTGGTAGGGGCCCCGTGCCTGGGGGGCTGCCATGATCTGCGGGTAGCAGTCCACCAGCCCCGGCAAGTTCAGGCGCCAGCGAAACCCCTGCTCGGCCGGCACCAGGTTGGTGAGCAGAAACTGCCGGACACGGCTGTCATCAATGCTGGACGACAGGGCCCTGTCCGCCTCCCGCCGGGAGCTCAGGGCGCCGGTGTCGAGGGATTGCATACCTTCCAGGATTCCGTCGTGGTGGGGCTCATAGGCCACCGGTGCGATATCCGCCACAATCAGACGATCCACCCGACCGGGGTCCCCCAGTGCCAGCTCCATGGCCACCTTGCCGCCCATGGAGTGGCCCAGAACGGCCGCACTGGCCAGCCCGTTGGCGTCCATCCAGGCCCGCACATCCGCGGCCATTTCCGGGTAACTCATGCTCCCGGCGTGAGGGGACTGTCCATGATTGCGCAGATCCAGGCTGTGCAGACGGAAGCGGTGCTGCAGCCGCCGGCGAATGCCACCCAGGTTGTCACCGGCACCAAAAAGCCCGTGCAGCAGAATCACCGGCGGCCCTTCCCCGGCGCTGCTGGCGTGCAGTGTCACTGTCTCGGCTGACGTGCTTTTGACTGGCATAGTGGCCTGATCTCCCGGGAAAGACCCGTTGCCGCGTGGCAAAGCCCTACCATAATGCGGCTGGCGCAGCAGTGCCAGGCTGGACTATGCTTAGGGACTTGCTATTGCCGGTTACAGGAAGCTGTGATGTCTCCGAACACCTCCCATAATGAGCGACGCCAGTTGCAGCGTTTTCCCGCCGCTGAGCTTCTGGTGCGCTTCCACACCTCCCCCCTGGCATTGGGACGTGGAGAAAAAGCCGAGGCGGAGGATTTCACCCGCACCGGACTGAGCCTGATTACACGCCGTCCATTGAAAGAAGGGGAGCGCCTTCGGCTGACGCTGAGGCTGAGGCTGGATCACGGGGAAATCGTGCAGCGTGGAGTGGTGGCCATTGTGCGCAACCAGAAGCCCCAGCAGGACGGCTACCGTTACGGCCTCCTGTTTGACTTCCAGGCCAATCACCGCATGCGGGCCCTGAAGACCCAGGCCCGACTGGGTCGCATGGAGGGTATTCTGGACCGGATGGCACAGCTGGCCAGCCGACACCAGTCCGGTGAGGAGCTGTTACAGGGTTACGGGAAAAAATGAGCCACAACAAAAAAGGGCCCGCTTAGGCGGGCCCTTTCGGTCACTGACTGCCGGGCTTGCTGTGACACAAGGGCCCCTCAGGCCCTGGTGCCTCAGTTGGCGAAGTAGATAGCGCCCAGGTATTCGGCCAGGGCATTGAGGTTTTCACGCTCCAGCTCGTTGTGGGGAATGCCGATTTCCAGGTTGCTGTTCAGTTCAGTATCCAGTTCCATGATGCAGAGCTCCGATGTGTGCTTGCGGCCTGAGGCCGATGTTGAAGAAATTGTCTGAATTCATTCAGTAGCGATAGGATAACTCCGGCCCATGACAGGCGCTTGACCGTTACATACAATCCCTTGACTGCGCGTAACATCATGAAGCAACCCCGCCACACAGGCCCCACCGTCAACGCCTCAGGCACACTGGCACTGTGCGATTACCTGCTGACAAGAGGATTCTGCAAACCCGCCCGGATTGAGAAGCTTCTGGGCATGAAGCCTGAATCGCTGCAGAACCCGGATTGCCGTGTCCCGGTCAGGCGCCATCACGCCCTCTGGCAGCTGGCACTGGAGCTGACCGGGGATCCGGCCCTGGGTTTGCGCCTTGGTGAGGTCGTCGACCCGGACCGTATGGGGCTGATGAGCCACATCGTCTTCAACAGCGACACCGTGGCCCATGCTCTGGATGAGTATGTGCGTCTGCAAGGCCTGGTGAACGAGGCCATTCAGCTGGTCCGGGTCAGGGAGGGAGACCAGGTTCGGCTGGTGTGGCAGGTGCCGGATCCGGCTCATTACTGCATTCCGGACATGGAGCGCACGCTCTCGGCGGCACTGACCCGGGCCCGTCACTTCATCCATCCGGACCTGGCCGTCAGCCAGCTGACGCTGGCCCATGAGCAGCCCGCCCATGTGGCCCACTACCAGCGCATCTTCCGCTGCCCCATGGTGTTCGGTGCGGGGGAGGTGAGCCTGGCCTTCCCGGCCCGTTACCTGGACTCGCCACTGCCCCATCGCAACCCCCATGTGCACTCCGCCCTGCTCAGCCATGTCAATCGCCTGCTCAGGCAGCTGCGTCCCCAGCAGTCCACGGCACAGCGGGTGCGGCGCGTGATTGCCCGTCAGTTGCCCCGCACGCCGGATGCGGACCGGGTCGCGGCGGCCATGAACATGAGCCGCCAGACGCTGTACCGGAAACTGAAAAAAGAGGGGCAGGGTTTCCAGCAACTGGCGGAATCCGTGCGGCGCCAGCGTGGTCTGCGGCTGGTGGCGGAAGGGCGCTACGCCCTCAGTGAGATTGCCTTCCTGCTGGGGTTTTCCGAACTGAGCGCCTTCAGCCGCGCCTTCAAACGCTGGACCGGCGAGTCACCGGCCCAGTACCGGCGCCTCCAGGAAACAAACCATAGGGGACCCTAGTGCGGGCTGACAGCGCCGCCCCAGGCCCCCGGATTCACGCAGAAGGTCAGCGAATGACCCGAACGGCACTCTAATGTCCTTCCGCCTCCAGCACCAGCTGATTGACCCGCCTCTGAAGGCGGCTTCTCACCTGCTGTGCCTCAAGCCCCAGCGCCCTGGGGCCGCCCGGGCCCTCCAGTTCTGACAGGGACAACTGTGGCTGGTAGAGCTCACAGGACAGTCTCAGCTGCTTCACACGGCCGCTGAACAGCCAGGGCACACTCAGCTGGCGCTGCCGGCTCAGTGGCTGGCTCAGATGATGGGGCAGCCAGCGGCCCAGCCCCAGTAGCGACTCCGGCACCTCCACACAACGCCCCAGCTTCTCGCTGCCCTGATGGGCCACCAGCAGCAGTGGCACCCCGGCGCGTACCGCCAGCTCGACAAAACCGCTGCAGCGGAATGGCTGCACATCCACGCCATTACCCAGGTTGGCCAGCTCTCCTTCCGGCATCACCCAGCAGTCCGTCCAGGGCCCATGGCGCAACCGTTTCAGGGCCTCCTCAAGGCGCCGCTCGCCGGACTCACGGGTGCTCTCCCCCGCCAGTGGCAGCGCGGAGAAACGTCCACCGTCCAGGCTGAACGGCACCCTGCCTGCGCCTCCGGCCTCCAGCAGGGCCTGCCCCAGGGCGGTCAGGGCTGGCAGGGGGCCCAGTGCCGGGCCGTGGTTGAGCACCAGCACCAGTTTCGGGTGCCGGGACAGCCAGTGGCCCAGCTCACGGCTTGAGGGCTCAAGACTGTAGCGACGGTACAACAGAGGGGCGACCCGCTTCAGCCAGGGAGCCAGGCTGGACAGATCAGCCGCCATGGGTCACGGCCCCGCTGATGGTCGGCGCCAGAAGCGGCAACGGAATGTCCGGGTGGCGCCGCACCGGTATGGTGTCCATGGCAAAGCCGGCCTCACGGAAGAGACGGTGGGTATCACGGGTCAGGTGACAGCCGCAGGCCAGACGCCGCCAGAGGGGGTTCATCCGCCGCTGCCAGCGCTCCAGGCCGGACTCCGGTGAGGCCACATGCTCAAAGAACAGCAGCTGCCCACCGGGCCTGAGTACCCGCCGCAGTTCCGACACCGCCCGCAGGGGGTCGGCGATGGTGCAGAACACCAGAAAGGCCACCACGGTGTCGAAGTGGTTGTCCGGCCACGGCAGGGTTTCGGCCTGGCCCTGCAGCAGTGTGGTGGGGACTGTGGCAGAGTGGGCGGAAGACTGCCGGCTCCGGTCCAGACGCTGCTGGCACTGCCCCAGCAGTGTGGCTGAAGGCTCAAGACCCACCAGTTCCGTCACCCCGGGGCCGTAGTAGGGAAGACTCAGTCCGGAGCCGATGCCCAGCTCCAGCACCCGGCCACGGGCCTGGGTCAGCAGCTCCGGCCGCACTGAGCCCAGTGCCCGGTCTGCCAGGCTCAGTAACGGTGAGAACACCCATTGTTCATACCAGACGGAACCTGTGGACATGGCGCTTTCCTGTAATCGGTGACAGAAACAGCTTACCGCAAAGCACGGCGACGAGAGAAACACCTCCGGGCGCCGCTGGCACAAAGGCCTCCTTTCCCTGATTGGCCCGTGGCAGCCGGGTCTGGCCCGACGGGACAAGACTGGCGGGCCATGGGTGAGGCATAGTCAGTCGTCTTTCCCTGAAACAGGCCCGATACCATGCACGCTTTCACACTGCCACTGCCCGAGACCCAACTGCATGTGGTGCAGGCGGGGGACCCGTCACGACCGGGTGTTCTGCTGCTGCACGGCTTTCCGGACTGCCATGATGTGTGGGAAGCCCAGATCCGGGATCTCTCCCGTGACTACCATGTCATCAGCTTTGATATGAGAGGCACGGGACAGAGCACGGCACCCACAGGCAGGGCCGCTTACCGCATGCCGGCACTGCTGCGGGATATCGATGCGGTGATCACCGCCACCCGGGGGACCGGTGGCCAGGTGCACCTGGCAGGCCATGACTGGGGCTCCATGATCGGCTGGAGCTTTGTCTCGGACCCGGCCTACGCCCGGCGCGTACTCTCCTGGACCAGCCTGTCGGGGCCTCACCTGGGGGCTGCGGTGCAGTGGGCCCTGCAGGGCGTGCGTCATGGCGAGGGCACTGAGCGCCGTGCGGCACTGGCCCAGATCCGCCATTCCTGGTATGTGTTCGCCATCAATATCCCCGGTGCCGCCAGGGCGGTGTTTGCACTGGGCGGCCGCCCCCTGTGGCGCACCGCACTGCGCCTGGGTGGTGTGCCCTCCGACAGCGCCCATCTGCGGCGCAGTCCGGAACAGGTCCGCCGGCTGACGGCCCACAGCTACCGCCTCTACCAGGAAAATGTGCTGACACCGCCACCCACACCCGGGCCCGGCAGCATCCGTGTGCCCTGCCAGCTGGTGACACTCACCCGGGATGTCTTTCTGCAGCCCGGCGTCTGTGCCGCCGCCGCCCCGCTGTGCCAGCAGCTTCGGCGGGTCAGTATCAATGCCAACCACTGGGCGCCGGTGTCGGCACCCCAGGCGGTGACCGCCACTTTGCGGGAGTTTATCGCCCGTCAGGGCTGAATGACACGGGTGGCCTTCACCCGGCGCGCTTGCAATCCCACCGGTTTATGAGAGCATTAGGCCACTTGTTTTCCCAGACAGGCCAGATGATTCCGCCAATGCCAAGCGTACACGCCCGCAACACCCTCTCCGGCCTTGTGCTGATCCTGTTCATCAGCGGCTGCAGTGTGCTGGATCTGGCCGGTACACAGCCGGAGGGGCCCACGCCGGAGGAGGACACCACCACCGGTGAAAGCCGCCAACCTGACTGCCAGTGGCAGGCCACCCGTGGCGTGGCCCAGTTGGTGGAAAAGCTCAACGGCAAGGCACGGTTTGAGTTTTTCCCGGGGGAGCAGTCGGTGAAAGCCCCCTACCACTCCGACTGGCGCCAGGGTGAGGAGTTCAAGGCGGTACTGAGGCAGTCGGACCGGGAAGGCTGCGGACCGGAAATTGACATTATGGAATCACTGGAGCCGACGTGACCGACCTGACCTGGCACAACCACCGCATCACCCGCCATCAGAGGGCCACCCGCAAAAACCAGCACCCCTGCCTGCTGTGGTTCACGGGCCTGAGTGGCTCCGGCAAATCCACACTGGCCAACGCCGTGGATGTGGCACTCCACAAGCAGGGCTTCCACACCTTTCTGCTCGACGGCGACAATGTGCGCCACGGGCTGAACCAGGACCTGGGCTTTTCGGAGCAGGACCGGGTGGAGAATATCCGCCGCATCGGCGAGGTGAGCAAGCTCTTCACCGACGCCGGCCTGATTGTCCTCAGCGCCTTTATCTCCCCTTTCGCCAGTGACCGGCTGCTGGTGCGCAACCTGTTTCCCGAGGGGGAGTTCATCGAGGTCTTCATGAGCACACCGCTGGAAATCTGCGAGGAGCGCGACCCCAAGGGGCTCTACCGCAAGGCCAGGGCCGGTAAGATCCGCCATTTCACCGGCATCGACTCCCCTTACGAGGCACCGGACCGGCCCGAGATCGCCATTGATACCGGCGCCATGAGCGTGGAGGAGTCGGTGCAGTCGGTGGTCCGCTTTCTCAGTGACAACGCCATTCTCAAACCCGGCTGACACACGACGAACTACTAGAGACACACCCGGTAATACCCCCGGTCAAAGGCATCCCGCTGCTCCGGTGACGGCTCCACCCCCTGCTTCCTGACCGAGCGCCAGAAGCGCTCCAGGTTTTTACGGGCCCATGGGGACGACACATCCCCCTGGCGCATCTGGCCCTTGTCGAAGTCGATCAGGTAGAGGCTCTGACGGGAGATCAGCACGTTGTGGCAGTTGAGATCCGGGTGGTCGATGCCCTGGTCGTGGAAACGCCGGATCAGGTGCCCGAGGTCCCGCCAGAGTCGCGGTGGATGGTCCGGGAGCTGGTCCGCAAAGGTGACCGCATCGGGGATGGTGCGCACCAGTATGGCCGCCTGGTAGGCCATGGCCGTGCGTCTCTGGTAAAAGGCGGCCACCGGTTCCGGCACCGGCAGACCCAGCTCAACCATGCGGTTCAGCAGGCGGAATTCGGCAAAGGAGCGCACCCGCTCAGCCCCGGTGTAGCCGTAGGTGCGCTGGCTGACCCGGGCGACCATGCCACCACGGCTGTAGTGGCGCAGCACCCAGTTGCCGGCATCGTGCTGTATAAACCAGGCACTGCCACGGCCACCACTGGCCACCGGCCTGGCCGACGCCCCCCACCACTGGGGACGGAACCAGTCACAATGCGCCTGGCCGGCGTACTCGGGGCGCACCAGCAGGCTCCCACCGGGCTGCTCCAGCAGCCGCTCCGTCTTTTCAGCCGGTGTGCCGGCTCTGTTGTCGTGGGGACTGGGCATGGTCTGGTGTGCAGCTGTCCTGTTGTGTCGGTAGCCGGGTGCTCCGGTGTCAGTGGTCTTTGGGAACCACCCGCAGCAATTCGCCATTGCCATGGTCGGTGAGCAGGTACAGCGCCCCGTCCGGACCGGTGCGCACGTCCCGTATGCGCCGGTTCAGGTCTTCAAACAGGGCCTCTTCACCCTGCACCTCGCCCCCCTCGAGCATCACCCGCTGGACCTTGCGTTTGGCCAGGGCGCCGGAGAACAGGTCTCCCTGCCAGTCCGGAAACAGGTCGCCATCATACAAGGTCATGCCTGACGGCGCGATAGACGGGGTCCACACCACAATGGGCTGCTCCATGCCCTCCTTCTCGGTCAGTGGCGAGATCTGGGCACCGTTGTAATCCACGCCATAGGTGATCACCGGCCAGCCATAGTTGTTGCCCGCCTCGATCACATTGATTTCATCGCCCCCCCTGGGGCCGTGCTCATGGCTGTAGACCCGACCCGATGCCGGGTCGTGGAGAAGCCCCTGCGGGTTACGGTGGCCAATGGAGTAGAGTTCCTTGCGGGCGGCCGGCTCCCCCAGGAAGGGGTTGTCATCAGGGGCTTGGCCGTCCCGGTCCAGGCGGACAATGCTGCCCAGGTGGTCGCTCTTGTTCTGGGCTTTTTCCCGGTAGTCAAAGCCATCACCAATGGTCAGCAGCAGCGTCCGGTCCGGCAGAAAGGCGATGCGCCCGCCATAATGGGCACTGCCCTGCTTGGCCGGCTGGGCGCGGAAAATTTCCCGGAATTCCTCCAGTGCATTCTCACCGAGCACAGCGCGGCCCAGGCAGGTGTGGTTGGCCTTGCGGGTGCCGCAGGAGTAGCTGATGAAAATTCGCCGGTTCTCCTCAAACGCCGGATCCAGCACCACATCCATCAGCCCGCCCTGGCCATCCACGTAAATATCCTCCGGAAGCCCCTTGACTGGGTCCCGGACCAGAGTCCCGTCCGCTTCGATGCGGCGAAGCTGCCCGGAGCGTTCCGTCACCAGCATGTCCCCATCCGGCAGGAAGGCCAGTGACCAGGGGCGGTCCAGGCCTTCCACCACCGTCTCAATGCGGGTTTCGTGGGCATGTAGTGGCGCCGTTGGCAGCAACAGGGCGATCAGCGCCCCGGCAAGACGGATTTGCAGTGAATGGCGTTTCATCGGGCTCTCCTGCGGGTGTCTGAAGTCATGGCGGCAAAGATCCAGCCGCCGGCGGCGGCGCAGGCCATCAGCGCGACGGTGCCAAAAAGGCCGCGGCTGGCGGCAATCAGTGTGGGCATGGGCACCTGGTGATCCACCAGGCGCATGGCCACCACAAGTCCCGTTGCGGTGCCCACCGTGTAAACGAGGTAACGGGGCAGTCCGGTCAGGCGGCAGAACAGGGCCGAGGCGGGAATGGCCACCAGGAAGGTCATCAGGGTAATCACAAACAGCACCGGGCTGAAGCCCGCCAGGTCCTGCAGTGTCACCCACAGCCAGGTGCCAGGGCCGATGCCGGCCCCCAGGGCCTGTACCGCCGCCAGGTTGAACTGGGTCTGAACCAGTGTGCCGGTCAGGGTGGTCAGCAGCACCGCCGCCATAAAGCCCAGCAGTGCCGGATGGACCGCTCCCTGCTGAGCGTAAGGCAAGCGGACAGTGCCGGCCCTGTACAGGGCCTTGTCAGTGGGTATCATGCGGGGTTATTCCTTGTTGGGCGATGGTTCGTCAGCCAGTGACAGGTGGGAGGTGTCCGGCGTGACCACGGGGGGCTTTTGCGGGTTATCCACCAGCTCAGCACCCGGCGGTGCAATGGACCAGTCGTCCAGGTGCTCGAACACCGGCGGCGTCACCTCACGGGGCTGGGTCAGGCGCTCTCCCGGCTCCCCCATGCTCAGTTGGCTGCCGGAGAGGATGCTGTCGGCTTTTTCTCCCGCCAGTGAAAGACGGCCACCGCTGCCACGGGCCCCCGCAGAGTCTGAATCGCCCTGGCTGTAGGAGGCTCTGGCAGGTTTCCGTGGGGGTGTTGAGGGCTCTTTACCGGAGGAAGAGGCTGATGGCTTTTTGTTAGCGGATGGCTCTTTATTAGCGGATGGCTCTTTATGAGTAGTAGCCGCCGGGGGTTCTTTGTGAGGGGCTGAGGGCTCCTTGTGAGGGGCTGAGGGCCCTCCACCCGCCTTCTGCCCCGGGGTTGCGGAAGCATTGTCGGCGCCTTCCGCATCCATGGGCTCTATGCGGCAGATAATGCCGTTCTTGCGCAGAACGGCCTGGTATTTTTCCGCCGTGGCGCGGTCCAGCTTGTTGCGGATCACCACACGACCGCCGGAGAACATCTTGTCCACCTGGGCCTGTGAGGCCTTGAACAGGGACCGGGCCTGGTTTTTTGCGGTGGCTTCATCCACACCGGGGACGCATTCCCCGTTAAATACAAGTTGGTACATAACACGCTCACTGGTGACAGCTCTGTCCTTTAAGCATAGCCTATCAGACAAATACCCCGTAAGGAGTTGCCATGAAAAAACCCACCGTGATCTTCTCCCATGGACTGGAAAGCGGCCCCTGGGGCAACAAGATCCAGACCCTGGCGGATACCGCCACCCGGGCCGGCTTTGCCGTGGACAGCATCGACTACAGCGACCTGCGTGACCCGGTGGCCCGCACACGCCGTCTGGTGGAAAGCCAGCCCGAGGGGGCGCCGCTGATTCTGGCCGGCTCCAGCATGGGGGCCTATGTGGCAGCCGAAGCCTCCCACAGCCTCTCGGTGGACGGTCTCTTCCTGCTGGCGCCGGCTTTTGAGATTCCCGGCTCCCCGGGGGTGCGACTGCCACTGGCGCCATCACAGATCACCATGGTCCATGGCTGGCAGGACGATGTGGTGCCCGTGAAACCGGTGATCAGCGCCGCCCAGCAATGCCGTGCGGAACTGCACCTGGTGGATGACGGTCACCGGTTACAGGCCTGCCTGGCACAGATTGACTACTGGTTCGCGGAGTTTCTCCGCCGCTGGTAAGCGCCAATACGGGATCACCACAGCGGAAGAGCGACCTCTCACTGCCCAGCATGAAGCACAATCTGGCCCGCTGGGGCGCCAGACAGCTGCCGTCGGATCATCCGCTGGTAAAGACCTGATCAACGGAGCCCGGCAATCGGGCCACCCGGGGAGGCAGCAGCGGCTTCCGCCTTGGCCAAAAGTACACAATTTCCGAAATATCCTGCAAAATTGCGACCAAATCAACGGTAATCCATCACAGAATCGTCATACTCGTCCCGGTTACAAGGAAAGCCCGACAGGGCCGCAACAGGTGAACACGGCAATGGAGCGCAGCATGATGTCTCGTCCCTTCTCTTCTCCGGATTTCAGCTTCCGGGCGGTCTTGTCATGCCGTCTGATGACAGCCATGGCCCTTTGCACGGGGCTGGCGTCCATGGGGCTGATGGCGGACACCGCAACGGGGGCGGATCTGGATCAGCGGCTGCACCAGCAGCTGTCGCCGGTGCAGGCGGGTTTTGTCGGTCACGAGGCGGTAACCGTCTCGGAGCGCTCATTGAGGGAGAAATACCTGATACTGGACTTCCGTCTCCACGGCGATCTGTACGATAACCAGCGGGACCGGCTGCAGTCACGCATTCATGCCATCTGCACCACCGTACTCAGCAACCGTGAGCTGATCAGCGATCTCTCCCGGGAAGGCTACAGCAAGGTGGCCGTTGCCTTCGACGAGCGCTCCCAGTACGACTGCCTGTGACTATCCCTGTCCTTGTGACTGCCCCGAGGCCCACTGGCACACCTGGTCCAGCACGGTACTGACAAAGTCCATATCAAAGGCGTCCACCGCCTCTTCCAGCCGCCGCCCCAGTGCAACCAGCTGGCTCAGGTCCTGCTCAACACCCTGGTGGTACAGTTCACGGGCAAAGGCCGTGACAGCGGCCGGATCACCGCTGTCCTGCATTGCCCGGGCCCGGGGACCCAGCGTGCTTTGCAGCTGACGCAATGTTGTCCGGCGTTGAGGGTCACGGGGCTGGCCATCCAGCTGGCTGTCGTGAGGCAGAAAGCGGGCCAGCTCCGTGAGCAGTGCCTGGCGGCTCATGGGCTTGCGCAGGTAACCGGCGAACCCCGCCTTGCGGATCCGCGCGGATTCCGACTCCATCACCGATGCGGTCAGCGCCACCACCGGGATGCCCCGCAGCATCGGATCGGATTGCATCCACTCATGGGCCTGGTAGCCATCCATCACCGGCATGCGGATATCCATCAGCACCAGATCCGGCGTTGCCTCACGGAGACGCTGCAGTGCGCTGCGCCCCTGGTCCGCCTCGTCCACGGTCAGCCCTTCCGGCTCCAGCATGTCCCGCACCAGATGGCGATTGGTGGGATTGTCATCCACCACCAGGACGCGCCCGCCATGGAAATGCATGGGTAACGCCTTGCCCTGCTCCGGTGCCGGTGCGCTCTCGCTGACCCGCCTGACCCGGTGCAGGCAGAGGACAAATTCCGAGCCCTGCCCTGGCTGGCTGTTCACCGACAGCTCGCCCCCCATCATATCCACCAGTTTGCGACTGATGGCCAGCCCCAGACCGGTGCCCCCGTACTGACGGTTGCTCTGCCCCTGCTGCTGCTCGAAGGACTCAAAGATACGCTGCTGCTGTTCCGGTGGAATGCCGATGCCGGTATCCCGCACCCGGATCACCAGATCCACCAGGTCCTCGCCGTCATTCTCCCGGTGAACGATTCCGGCCGTGACCACCACCTCACCCCGGTCGGTAAACTTGATGGCATTGCCCACCAGGTTAAACAGCACCTGCCGCAGCCGGCTTTCGTCCAGCCGCAGGGCCGGGGGCAGATCCCGCGGCCGCTCAAAACGCAGCGACAGGCCCTTTTCACGGGCCCGGTTGGCAAAGATAGGCTGCACATCCTCCAGCAGCCGCGCCGGCGAGACAGAGGCATACTCCAGCGGCATCTTGCCCGCCTCGACCCGGGAGAGGTCCAGTATGTCGTTGATCAGTGTCAGCAGGCTGCGGCTGCCGGCCTTGATGGAGGCCAGGTAGCCCCGCTGTTTCGGGTCCGTGAGGGAGCGCTCCAGCAATTCGCTGTAACCCAGAACCGCATTCATGGGCGTGCGGATTTCATGGGACATGTTGGCCAGGAATTCGCTTTTCGCCCGGCTGGCACTCTCCGCCTCACGGGCCAGGGCCTCGGCACCCTGCTTGGCCTGGAGCAATGCCTCTTCGCTCTGGCGCAGTGCCCGCTCCGAGCGTACCCGCTCATCCACCTCCCGGGAGAGCTTGCGGTTCCAGTACAGGAAAACGGCCACCACCAGCAGCGCCAGCATCACCACACGCTGCACCATGGTGTAGTCCACCTGGGGGTCGATCTCCATGTGGATCCAGCGGTTGTAGACGGCATCCTGTGACTCCCGGTCGATACTGGCCAGGGCCTTGTTAAGAATGCTCGCCAGCTCGGCCCGCTCCGGGCTCATGCCCATGCGCAGGTCAAACTGATAGGGCGTGACGCTGGAAATCCGCAGGTTGTCCAGGCCCATCTGGCGCAACAGATAGCTGACCCCCGGTATGTGCGTGACCATCACATCCAGGTCCCCCCGGGAGAGGGCCTTCAGGCCGGCCCGGTCGCTGTCCACGGGCGTCAGGTTGAGCTCCGGGTGATTGAGGGTCAGATACTCCTGGCTGGCCATGCCACGGGTCGCCCCCACCGGCTCCCCACGCAACTCCGAGAGCCCGCCCACAAAGCGGAAATCGTCACGGATCACCAGTGCCATGGGCAGGCTGAGGTAGTTGCGGGTAAACAGGAACCGGTCCTGCCGCCGTGGTGTGCGTGGCATGGCCGCCACCAGGTCCAGCTCGCCACTGGCCAGCTTCTCGTCCGCCTCGCTCCCGCTCTCCAGGGGCACCCACTTGAAGCCATAGCCCAGGTGGGCCTCAATCAGCTTCAGCAGATCCGGCACCAGGCCGGACAGACCGCTTTCGTCACGGAATTCCAGTGGGCCCCAGTCCGTGCGCACCCCCACCCTCAGCCCCGGGTGGCGGATCAGCCAGCTGCGCTCCTCAAAGGTCAGTGAGGCGTCCGCCACCGTCTCTTCTCCCGGAGCATCCACACCCACCCAGGCACCCCGGATATTGCGGTGCTCCGTGATGGTAATGGCGGAAATGGCCGCATCCAGAAGCCCGCGCACCACCCCCTGGTCATAGGGAACGGCATAGGACAGCGACAGCGGCCGCTCGTCCAGAACCGCCGCCTGATGCACCGAGCTCATGGGGTGCTCCTGCATGAACCGCTGCCCCACGGGTAACGGCGCCAGAAAGGCATCCGCCGCCTCCTCCTCCAGCCGCAGCATGGCCTCCTGCAGTGAACGGGCGGCCACCGGGGTGAAGGACGTCACCGGGTCCAGCAGCTCATAGGGGTGGTGGTCCCCGTCCAGCAGGACGATGCGCTGGCCTTCCAGGGTGGAGAGATTGCCGATGTCCGCATTGTCCCGCCGGGCAAAGACGGCATAGGTCAGGCGCATGTAAGGACGAGTGAAGCGGTACTGGCGGCTGGACCAGGTCTGGGGGCTCATCATGGACAGGGCATGGAGTTCGCCACGGGCCATTTTCTCTTCCAGCTCCGTGGGGGTGCCTGGCACCATGGTCACCGGGATACCCAGCTTGCGCTCCAGAAGGCGCACGTAGCCGGACTCGGTGCCCATGATCCGGCCCACGGCGTTTTTATAGGCCAGTGGCGCGCGGCCGACCGGGATGCCCAGGCGCAGGCTGTCCGTCTTCCACAGCCAGGCCTTGTGGGCCTCGCTCAGGGCCGGGCGGCTCTCAAGGTCCATGAAGGGGACCGACTGCGCCAGCACCGACAGGGGCATCGCCGCAGCAAGAACCAGAATCAGCCCCATGACGTAATGGCAAAAAGGGGCTAGATTGCCATTGAATACAGAACCATTGTTATTATTCACACACACCGCATCCCTAACGGAGTCGCCACCATGGATCGTTCGCAACATACCCTGAACGCCCTGTTCGATCAGCTGGGCCTGTCTTCCGATAATGCCGACATTGAGCGCTTTATCGCCAGTCACCGGCCACTGCCTGAGGAAATCCGCCTGCAGGATGCCACTTTATGGAACGCCTCCCAGTCTGAGTTTCTCTCACAGGGGCTGGAGGAGGACTCGGACTGGGCGGAGGTCATTGACGAGCTTGACGCCTTGCTGCGTCACTGAGCCACGGACCGGCCGCTGCTGCGGCGGTGGCTGTCATTCGCCAGCACAATGCGGTTGCGGCCCTGGTCCTTGGCCTGATAAAGGGCCCTGTCCGCAATGTCGAACAACTCTGACAGGTTCTCCACAGGCTGAAAAGCCACCACTCCCCCGGAGAAGGTGACCTGCACCTTTTCCTGGCGGAAGTGGAAAGGCAGCTGCGCCACCTTCTGGCGCACCTTGTCCAGCACCGCCATGGCATCCGCACCGCTGGTCTCCGGCAACAGGACAACAAACTCCTCGCCGCCGTAACGGGCCACAAAATCCGGCGCCCTGAGGCTCTCCCTGATGCAGCGTGCCACCAGCTGCAGCACCTTGTCTCCGGCCAGATGCCCGTAGACGTCGTTGACCTGCTTGAACAGGTCAATGTCCACCAGCGCCAGGCTGGTCCGCTGACGGTAACGCTGCCAGCGGGAAAACTCCTGCTCCATACGGGCCTCAAGGGCGTCCCGGTTGGGCAGCTGTGTCAGCAGATCCGTGGTGGCCCGTATCCGCTCGTCTTTCAGGGCCTGATGCATGGCCCTGGATTCCTCTTCCATGGCCGTGATCCGCTGCTGCAATGTGGCCACGTGGCTGGAGAGTTCCGTTTCCCTCCGGGATTGCGACTCACGGTACTCGCTCAGCGTCGTGTTGAGGCGCTCCAGATGGGCCCTGGTGGTGCGCTGCAGTGAGGCCAGTTCCGTGGCCGCCGCCACATCGGCCCCCAGTGTATCCAGCCCGCTGTGGAGTGCCCTGTCAAACTGCTCGGCCTCGTCGCGCCAGTGCTGCGGATCCAGTGCCTGCCCCTGAAACTGGCTCTGGATCAGCGCCAGCCGCTCTTCAAGGGTGGCCAGGAACCCGGCAAACTCCTGCTGGCCCTGGCCGATGGCCTGCAGGATCAGCTGGCTGAGCTCATCCAGAATCAGGCTGATTGCCTGCCAGTCACGGGCTGAACGGGCACGACGGTCCAGTGCCTCCATGCGCTCACGGGTGGCCGGATTGAACCCCGGCTGTGACAGAAGCTGCTCCAGCAGCCTGGTCAGACGATCGGCCAGGGCCGCCACACCCGCGTCACCGGGATGTTTCCCGGAGACACCGAGGTCCGCCACCGCTCCGGACAGGTCACTGCCTGCCTCCAGATCCAGGGAGTCCGGCCCCGGGGTGGCGGAGTCCGCCGGCTGCGCCACGGGCTCCGGTGCCACTGGCTCCTGCGCGCTCTGGCGGCCCAGAAGACGCTTCAGAAAGGGGCGGCGCTCATCCCCCTGGCCCTGGTGAAAAATCTGTTGCTGCAGGTCCGCCAGCTCTGACAGCAGTGCCGGCAATTCACTGAACTGCCCGACCCGCTGCGGCAGAGTCTGCTGGAACTGCTTCAGTGCCTTTTTCTGCGCACCTTGGGCCTGTTCACGGAACAGCCCGGTAAACAACTCCAGTGCCTGTGCGATGCCGGCGATGGTTTCACGGTGGCTGTCTTCAAAGCTCTTCACCTGCTGGTCCAGCTGTTTTTGCAGCTGTTGCAGCTGGTCCAGGTCCGGTGTCTCCTGGCGGGCCAGATCCCTCAGCTCCCCCAGCTGCCGGTCCAGTGCCGGGTCCTGGCCTTCCGCTACCAGGCTGGTGCGCACCAGCAGCCGTTGCAGACTGTAGCGCTCGCGCTCCCATTCCCTGAGCATGTGCTCGCTATCATCCAGCTGCTTGAGGTATTTCTGCTTCCAACCTTCCAAATTCACGGGCCAGTCCCTTTTTCAGAGTCATACGGTGAAGCACCGGGGCGCCGGCGCCTTTGGGCCCTGGGGTGGGCCTTGTCATACACCCGGGAAAGATGCTGGAAATCCAGGTGGGTATACACCTGGGTGGTGCTGATATCCGCATGTCCCAGTAACTCCTGTACGGCTCTGAGGTCACCACTGGATTCCAGCATGTGGCTGGCAAAGGAGTGGCGCATGAGATGGGGGTGCAATCCCTGCTCGGCACCGTGCTGCACACCCCAGCGACGAAGGCGCTGCTGCACGGTGCGGTGGTGGATTCGACGGCCACGCTGGCTGACAAAAAGCGCCACCTCGCCCGGGGGCGCCAGCTGGTCGCGCACCGCCAGCCAGAGCTCCAGCGCCTCCAGGGCCAGTCGTCCAACGGGCACCAGGCGTTCCTTGTTGCCCTTACCCAGCACCTTCACTTCACGGCCGGCCAGATTCAGCCCGCCGTTGAGGTCCAGTGAAACCAGCTCTGCCAGACGCAGGCCCGAGGAATACAGCAGCTCCAGCATGGCCAGGTCGCGGATTTCCAGTACGTCCTCCGGAACCTGGTTGAGTGTGCGGCTGAGGCTGTCCACGTCCATCACCTTGGGCAGGCCCTTGCCCCCCCGCGGCGGGCGCACATCCAGTGCCGGATTGTCCTTCAGGGTGCCCTCACGGATCAGAAAACCCAGGAAGCGGCGTATGGCCGAGAGGTGGCGGGCAATGCTGCGACCCTGCAGTCCGGCATGGGCCAGGCTGGCCACATAGTAGCGCAGGCGGTGGTGGGTCAGTTGCTGCCAGTGAGAGTGGCCCTGTTTACTCATCCACAGGACAAGACGGCAGAGATCCCGGCGATAGCCGGAGAGGGTATGGGGGGACTGGCGCTTTTCCGTGCGCAGGTAATGCAGAAACGACTCCAGCGGCGCCCGCAACCGCGGGTCGGCTGCAGCGCTGTCAGATGGCGCCGGGCCGCCCCGGTTATCGGGTTCAGGCGTCGTTTTCACAGGCCCTGGTATCCACCACGCCGATGGCGCCGTTCTGCGCCAGCAGTGGCGGCAACAGACGGCTCAGCGTGTCACTGATATAGGACAGGAAAAGGCTGCCCATGCTGCTGTCGAAGTAATGCTCCTGGTCGCTGCTGATGGCCAGAAGCCCCAGGCACTTCTGCCGGCGCAACGGGATGACGGCGGCGGAAGCCACCTGTTGAGGGTTCTGGAACAGCGCCTCACGGTGCCCCTCGGGGATACGCCCGAACAGGGGACGATCCCGGTCCAGCAGATCGCCAAAGGTGGCACCGGCCCTGGCCGGCGCCATGAAGCGCAGACTGCCCTGCGGCGATGTGGAGGGCTCACCGGTGATCAGAAGGAGACTGGCGCCATGAAGGCCGAAGTCCTGACGCACGCTCTCGTCCAGCACGGCGGCCACCTCGGAGAGGGATTCCGCATCCAGCAACTGCATCAGCAGCCGCTTGCTCTTGGTAAAGAGGCGGTCATTCTGGCGGGCAATACCGATCAGGCCACTGAGCTCCTGACGCAGTGTGTCCCGCTGCTCCCGGAACAGGTGCACCTGGCGCTCCACCAGCGAGATGGCACGGCCGCTGTCGTGGGGCAGTGTCAGCCCCTGCAGCAGGTACTCGTGTTCCACGAAAAAATCCGGATTCTGCTCCAGATAGGCGGCCACCTGGGACTGGGTGGGGAGAGAAGCCCCTGTCTTGGCGCTCTGCTCTGTCATGACTTACCTCCAGCCGTTGGCCCGTATGACGGCACGGCCTGTTATTGTTGGTTCTCTGGCTGACTCTTTGTGGCGGCACTGCCTGCAGAACCGCTGTTGGCCGAAGCGCTTTTTGCCGGGGCGTTTCTCGACGGGGCACCGTGGCGGCGACCCCTCCCTGCACGGCCGTCACGGCGCCCTCTGGGCTTGCCGCGGCGGGCTTCACCGGGCACGGGGATTTCCCCCTCAAACACCCGCGTGACCGGCCCTTCCATCATAACAGGGGACCCTTCACCCTGCCATGTGATCACCAGCTCCCCCTCGGGCAGTGCCACCACCACCCGCTCATCAAGAAGCCCCCGCATGCGTCCGGCCACCACGGCGGCACAGGCCCCGGTGCCGCAGGCCAGTGTCTCACCCACGCCCCGTTCGAACACACGCAGCCGTATCCGGTCGCGGCCCTGTACCTGCATAAAGCCGATATTGGCCCGGGCGGGGAATCGGGCATGGCTCTCGAGCCTCGGGCCCAGTGTCTGCACCGGCGCCCGATCCACATCCTCCACACAAAGCACGCCATGGGGGTTGCCCATGGACACCGCGGAGAGCTGCCAGGTCTCATCACCCACACGCACGTCATAGACCACCGACTGACTGTCGGCGGCGAAGGGAATGGCCGCCGGCGCCAGTTCCGGAAGGCCCATGTTGACTCGCACCTGGCCATTGGCGAGCAGGTCCAGTGTCATCACGCCGGTGGCGGTCTCCACCCGGATGCTGTCCTTCTGGGTCAGCCCCTGGTCCCGGACAAAGCGGGCAAAGCAGCGTGCGCCATTGCCACACTGCTCCACCTCGCCGCCATCGGCATTGAAGATGCGGTAGCGGAAATCCACGTCGGGACGCCCCGGCGGCTCCACCAGCAACAGCTGGTCAAAGCCGATGCCGGTGTTGCGCCGGGCCAGAGCCCGTATCTGCTGCGGCAGCAGCCGCACCGACTGACCGATGCCGTCCACCACCATAAAGTCGTTGCCCAGGCCGTGCATTTTGGTAAAGCGCAGTCCCCGGGGCTGTCTGCGTCGGGATTCGTTGCCCATATCGGTCACGTCGGCAGGGGCGCTTCTGGCCCCAGTTGATCGTCGAGTGTTTCCCTGCGGCGGGCCAGGTGCACATGGCTTCCGTCCACCAGGATTTCCGGCGGACGGTTGCGGGTGTTGTAGTTGGAGCTCATGACAAAACCATAGGCCCCCGCCGAGCGCACCGCCAGCAGGTCACCGGCGGCGAGGGACAGTGGGCGGTCCTTGCCGAGAAAATCCCCGGTCTCGCACACCGGACCGACAATGTCGTAATCACGCCGGGGCTGGTCACTGCCCTGCCTGACCGGGATGATCTCCTGCCAGGCACCGTACAGTGCGGGGCGGAGCAGGTCGTTCATGGCCGCATCCACCACGGCGAAGTTGCGGTGGGGGGTGCACTTGAGCAGCTCCACGCGGGTCACCAGTATGCCGGCATTGGCGGCAATGGAGCGGCCGGGCTCCAGTACCAGCTCCAGGTCACGTCCCGCCAGACGTTGCCGTAGTGATGCGGCGTAATCCTGGGGGCTGGGGGGGTGTTCATCCCGGTAAGGCACCCCAAGGCCGCCTCCCATGTCGATATGGCTGAGCACGATGCCCTCTTCCGCCAGGCTGTCCACCAGCGCCAGCACCCGGTCCAGAGCGTCCAGGAAGGGCGCCTGTGTGGTCAGCTGTGAGCCGATGTGGCAGTCCACCCCCACCACGGACAGGTGCGGCAGCTCGGCGGCCATCTGATAGACCCGCAGGGCGGAGCCGATCTCGATGCCGAATTTGTTCTCTTTCAGGCCGGTGGAAATGTAGGGGTGGGTGCCGGCATCCACATCCGGATTGACCCGCAATGACACCGGCGCCACTTTGCCCAGGGCACCGGCCACCTCGTTGAGCAGGGCCAGCTCCGCCTCGGACTCCATGTTGAAGCAGCGCACGCCCACCTCCAGGGCACGCAGCATCTCATGGCGCTGCTTGCCAACACCGGAGAACACCACCCGTGAGGGGTCGCCACCGGCACGCAGAACCCGCTCCAGCTCACCCACCGAGACAATGTCAAAACCGGCGCCGAGACGGGCCAGGCAGCCCAGCACCGCCAGGTTGCTGTTGGCCTTGACCGCGTAGCAGATCAGGTGGGGCATGCCCTGCAGGGCCTCGTCATAGGCCCGGTAATGGCGCTCCAGCGTGGCCCTTGAGTAGATGTAGCAGGGTGTGCCATGGTCACCGACAATCGACGCCACCGCCACGTCTTCGGCCCACAGTTGCTGGTCGCGATAACTGAAATAATCCATAGTCTGTCCTGTGTCGGATGCCAGTGGCTCAGTCGCCCTGGCCCTGCGCTGATGGAGTCTGCTGCGGCGGTTCGCCGTCAGTGCCCTGAGCCGCGCCCTGTTCAGCAGGCGGCGTCTCACGGTAAAGGGGCCCCTTCTGGCCACAACCGCCGAGCAACAACAGGATCACCAGCCAGTGCAGTACAGTGGGCCTGGGCATAACGCCGCCTCTTTTCGCTGGAAAACGCGCAGTATAACGCCCCGGCAGGGGTACTCACCACCGCTGTGGCGGCCGATTCAGGGCCAACAGGACCTTTGCCGCCACACCGGGCGCGACCCGGGGTGATTCCCCCGGCAATTGGGGGCTATGATAAGCCCACACCCGACCTGCAGGGACCCGGTTTTGAACGAATATCAGCTCTGGCGCATCAGCAACAAGCACACCGACACCAGCAAGCCCCCACAGGCGCGGCTGCGGGTGGACAGTGACGGCATTATCCGCTGGGCCGATGCCGGCGCCGAACAGCTGTTCGGCTACGGTGTCCTGAAAATGCAGGGGTTGAGCCTGGAGGGCCTGCTCGCCAGCCGCGAGGAGAGCCCACTGATGTCCCCATTGAGCGATCAACTGGCCCGTGGCGACAGCTGCCGCCTGACCTTCCGCCATGCCGGCGGCTATTTCTTCACCGCCATGACCCGCTGTCCCGGCACCAGCGAAGAGCCGGAAACCCCCAAGGCCTACATTCTCTCCCGTGGCGACATGCCTCTGGATGGCCGGGTACTGAGAGCGGCGGAAGGCAGCGCCGGGCTGGGCGTGTGGGAGCTGGATGCCCAGTACAACCGCATGTTCTGGTCCGACGGCCTGTTCCGGCTGATGGGGCTGGACCCGGGTCAGCCCATCGACCCGGAGCACGCCCTGTACTTCTTCCAGGAATACCAGCAGCAGGTGCGGGATGCGCTACGGGAATGCCGCGACCAGGGCACCTCGTTTGCCATGGAGGTGCCGGTGCTCACGGCCCGGCAGGAGAAGCGCTGGATGCGACTGGTGGGCCATTGCCTCAGGGACCAGGACCGGGTGCATGCGGTCACTGGCACCCTGGTGGACATCACCGATCTGAGGGAACAGCAGCGCCTGACCAGCCAGTGGCAGCATATCGCCAACGCCCTTCTGGCCGCCTCCGACGACCTGATGCTGGTGCTGGACACGGAGCTGAACATCCTGGCCCGGAACCGGTCTTTCCGTGAGCAGTTCCACCGCGCCTTCCAGGTGATGCCCGAAGTGGGGGACTTCCTGCCCGGCCTGCTGGCCCAGCACCCTCACGAGCGGCGCCTCTACCAGCGCCTCTGGGAGAGGGCCATGGAGCGGGACAGCTTCTGCGTGGAAATGCCACTGGCCCGCCAGGACGGCAAGCTGCCGCTGTACGAAATCCACTTCCAGCGTATTTTCACCGCGGACGGGGAGCTGCTCGGTGCGGCCCATGTGGGCCGGCTGATGGCCACCCGGGGGGTGGAAAAGGATCACCGTGAGCACATCAACACCCACGACCCCATGACCGGGCTGCTCAACCGCCGTGAACTGCTGGAGCGACTGCGCAGGGCGCTGCACGTCAGCCGCAGCGCCGGCACCCCCCAGGCACTGGCCTACCTGGACCTGGACCACTTCGAGGCCCTCAACAGCCGGGCCGGCGCCAGCGCCTGCGACCGTTACCTGAGGGAGCTGGGGGGGCTGCTGATGAGCCGTCTGCGGCAGCGGGATGCGGTGGCCCGTGTGGCCGGTGACAAGTTCGCACTGGTGCTGGACAACTGCGACCCCCAGAGGGCCCGCACCGTGTGTGAGAACATCCGCCAGGCGGTGGGCGACTTTGTCTTTGAATGGCACGGCGAGCTGCTGCGCACCACCGTCAGTGTCGGTCTGGTCCCACTGAGTGACGAACGGGAGCAGCAGGCCAGCGCCACGCTGGCACTGGCGGCGGACCTGTGCCAGAGCGCCAAGACCGCCGGCCGCAACCGGCTCCATGTGCACCGGGACCACGACACCGCCAGGGCCGAGGACGAG
>JAWWAC010000017.1:0-51991 GCA_033721915.1 Oleiphilaceae bacterium | reverse complement strand
CAGCAGGGGGGCAACATCATACTGCGGGGGCTGAGGGCCGCCTCGGACTTTGAGTACGAGTTCCAGCTGGCGGACATGAACCGTCACCTGGCGCCGAAAGTGGAGAGCCTGTTTCTCACACCGGCCAACCACCTCTCCTACATCTCCTCCACGCTGATCCGCGAGATCGCCTCACTGAATGGCAAGGTCGAGGACTTTGTCCATCCCATGGTGGCGGAAAGCCTGCGTGTCCAGCTTGCCAAAAATGCCGAATAAGGTCCGCCTGATGCTCATACGCCCTGTTCTGCTGGTGGCACTGCTCACCGGTTGTGCCTCCCTGTCCACCAACGGCGAGCCGGAGCGTCCGGCCCCGGCACAGGTCGTGCAACCGGCGGCAGCCACCGCCCACCCACTGGCCACGGACGCGGCCATGGCGGTCATGGCCGCCGGTGGCAATGCCTACGATGCCGCCGTGGCCGCCGCCGCGGTACTGGGGGTGGTGGAGCCCTACAGCGCCGGACTGGGGGGTGGCGGCTTCTGGCTGCTGCGGGACCGTGACGGACAGGCACGGGTGATCGATGCCCGTGAAACCGCCCCCGGGGAGGCCCATCCGGGGCTGTACCTGGACGAGGACGGTGACGTTCTGGCGGGCAATCCCTCACTCAATGGTCCTCTGGCGGCGGGTATCCCCGGCCAGCCTGCGGCACTGGCCCATATCAGCGAGACCCACGGGCAGCTGCCACTGGCGGTGTCACTGGCCGAGGCCATACGGATGGCCGGTGAGGGCTTTGCCGTGGACGAGCGCTACCAGCGTCTGGCCCAATGGCGGGCCGAGGTGATGGCCCGTGACGAGACCACCCGGGAGATCTTTCTGGCGGGCGGGGAGCAGGCACCGGAAAAGGGCACACGGATCCGCCAGCCGGCACTGGCGCAGACACTGCAGACACTGGCCAGTGAGGGCCGCAGCGGCTTCTATGAGGGGGAGCTGGCGCAGCGGCTGGTGGCGGATGTGCGCCAGGCCGGTGGCATCTGGCGGGTTGAGGACCTGCGGGACTATGCACTGATCGAGCGTGAGCCTGTGCGTATCCGCCATGGCGATGCGGAGATACTCACCGCACCGGCCCCCTCCGCCGGCGGCATCGCACTGTCGCAGATGTTCACCATGCTGGAGATACGCCCGGCACCGGAGTCCACCGCCGGGCGCGTACACCATCTGGCGGAGATCATGCGCCGTGCCTACCACGACCGGGCCTTCCACCTGGGGGACCCGGACTACACGGACATTCCCACAGAGGCCCTGCTGTCACGGGAGTACCTGCGGCAAAGGGCGGACAGCATCAACCCGGACAGGGCCACCCCCAGTGACAGCCTGACGGGCCTTGAGCCCGGTGGCCGTGACACTACCCACCTGTCCGTGGTGGACGCCAGTGGCAACATGGTGTCCGCCACACTGAGCATCAACTACCCCTTCGGTGCCGCTGTCACCTCCCCCGCCACCGGTGTGCTGCTGAACAACGAGATGGACGATTTCAGCATCAAGCCCGGCGAGCCCAATGTCTACGGACTGGTGGGGGGCCAGGCCAATCAGGTGCAGGCGGGCAAGCGCCCGCTGTCGAGCATGAGCCCCAGCATACTGATCACCCCCGACGCCCATTGGGTGCTGGGCACACCGGGTGGCAGCCGCATCATTACCATGAACTTCCTGGCCCTGCTGGCGGCACTGGAGGGGGCCGACCCGGAGACGGTGGTGGCGCAGCCGCGCTTCCACCACCAGTACCGTCCGGACCAGATCCAGCATGAGCCGGGGGCCTTCAGCGCCGATGTGGCCGCCGCACTGGTTGAAAAAGGCCACCATCTGGAGGATGTGGGCCGTGAATACGGCAACATGCAGCTGATCCGCATCCACCCGGATGGCCGCAGTGAGGCCGCCAGCGACCCCCGGGGCCGCGGCGCTGCGCGCGCAGGCGAGACCCCTCAGCAGCGGGGCGGGGGGCGCTGACGCCCCCTTGATACACCTGTCTTTTCCCGGCAGGGACAGTGCCCGTCCAGTGCAGTAACCGGCAGTGGCGGCATCGCAGGGCATTCCGCCACGGGGACAGAAGCCGCGCCAGCTGCTATCTTTATGGGTAGTGAACCACGACTCCCCCCGCCGAGGTAACCATGGCCGAGAAACCCGCCCAGGATGACGAAAACACCGCCGACAACGCCGGCAAAAAAGCCCTGCTGACAAAGGGCCAGTGGCTGTTGTTTGGAGGACTGCTGCTGGCGCTGATACTGCTGTCCGTGGCCATCACCTTCCTGTTGTCCTCACCTTCCTCCCAGAAGGACAACCCGGAGGTGGCCAGCGAACTCCGGGTCCAGGTGGAAACCCTGGAGCAGCGCATGAGTGCCTACGAGGACCGCCTCTCGGAGCTCAACAAGGCGCTGGTCGAGGTGCAGACAACACCGGCGGGGGAGTCACTGTCACCGGCGCTGCTCAAGCAGCTCAAGCAACAGGAGCGCAGCACCCAGGAGCTGATCACGGTGATCAAGGAGGGCATCGGCGATCTCTCACGGATGATTCCCGGCTCTCGGGACTGGCTGGAGCTGTACTCGGAGCAGCTGGAAGAGGTGCGGGCCCAGAGCAAACTGCGCCTTGAGATGCTGGAGACACTGGAGACCGATGGCCCGCAGCCCTCGGAATAGCCTTCTCACGGGGGACTTACAACAGAGGCGGCAGCTCCATGGGCTGGTCCTGGTTGAGGATCAGCGTCTGCTGGCGCAGCTGCGCCTCCAGCTGCAGCCCGCCGGGACCGGGCTGCAGCCAGCCCTTCTCCTGCCAGTGCCACAGCAGTGACTGCCACTGTGGCGGCAGACGGCGCTGATAATCCGACGCCACCCTGACCGAGGCCTCGCCCCGCAGATGCTGGAGCAGACTGGTGGGCAGTTGTTCAGCCGGGTCCGGTAACCGGGGATAGCCCAATCCGAGCCGGGCCACCAGCCCCTCTTCCCCTCCATCCATTGCCAGATGCAGTTGCCCTCCGTGCACCGACAGACGCTGCAGACCCTCGGAGAGGCGGTTGAAGGCATCACGGCGCAATCCGGCCTCCTCCACAGGCGAGTCCGCCTCCGGCTGGACGTAAAGGGCATCCAGTGCCATGGCCACTTCCTCCAGGCTGGAATCATGGAACTGTTCCAGTCGCAACTGCCACTGCTGGGGCCCCAGGGACACAGCCCCACGGCGCAGATCACCAGCCTGCCACAGAAGCTTGCCGTCAAACCACTCGCCCCGGCGCTCTGCGCTAAGGGACAGGCGCAGTGAGTGAATGGACAAGTTTTGCTCCTCACCGGGGCCATGGAACTGACCGGCACTGGCTGTGAACGCCAGTGAGCGGCCCCTCTGCCATTGCACCCGGCCCTCCAGTCCTTCCAGGGACCATTGCGGCGGTGCCGAAGCCGGCCAGCTCAGTGCCGGCAGGCTGAAGGTGCCGTCAAGGCCCCGCCACAGATCCACGTCCAGTTGCAGCTCAGGGGCTGTGTCACTGTCCGCCAGAAGGGCTCCACTGGCACGGGTCACACTGCGCAGCCCGGTCAGGCCGTGGCGGACATCCGTCTCCAGTGTCACTGTGACGGAGCTCTGCTCCTGTGCCGGCCGCCAGGTCACCCGGGTGCGGGCCCCGGCGCTGGCATAGCCCCGCCGGTAGTCACCGGAGACACTGAGCCGGTCGCCAAAACCGGCCTTCAGCTCCGAGAGGGTCTGCCAGTAGACAGACTCCCCCAGTCGCCCGCTCAGCCAGGGGGCCACGGCGGCCAGTAACAGCAGCATCAGCGCGCTGGCCAGCAGGATTCTGCGCCACAGGATCACACTCAGCCGCTCCCGGTCAGGCGCTGCAGCAGCGCCGTCTGGGAGGCCATCCGCTCCTCACCGGGAGCCGGCTCACAGGCCACGTAATGGCCATCGGCGTGCAGCTCCCAGGCCTGGGCGTTGTCCTTGAGATACAGCTCCAGGTCACGGCGCAGACGGCGCTTGAGGCGGGTGTCCTGCACCGGAAAGGCGGTCTCGATGCGGTGAATCAGGTTGCGCTCCATCCAGTCGGCGCTGGCGCAGTAAATCTCGTCATCGCCGTCATTGGCAAAGTAATACACACGGCTGTGTTCCAGGAAGCGGCCGATGATGGAGCGCACCCGGATGTTCTCGGACAGCCCCGGCACACCGGGCCGCAGGCAGCAGATACCGCGCACGATCAGGTCGATTTTCACCCCCGCCTGTGAGGCCCGGTACAGGGCGCGGATCACCTCAGGCTCGGTCAGGGAGTTGATCTTCACCACAATCTGCCCGCTGCGCCCGGCCTCGGCGTGGGTTCTTTCCCGGTCGATCATCTCGATAATGCGACGGTGCAGTGTAAAGGGGGCGTGCAGCAGTTTCTTGATCTTCAGTGCCTTGCCCATGCCCGTGAGCTGCTGGAAGATCTTGTTGACGTCGTCTCCCAGGGCATCGTCGCAGGTCATGAAGCTGTAGTCGGTGTACAGGCGGGCATTGCCGGCGTGGTAATTGCCGGTACCCAGGTGCACATAGCGCTTCAGGCGGCCTTCCTCACGGCGCACGATCATGATCATCTTGGCGTGGGTCTTGTGGCCCACCGCCCCGTACACCACGATCACACCGGCCTCCTGCAGCCGGCTGGCCAGCTCCAGGTTTTCCGCCTCATCGAAGCGGGCGCGCAGCTCGATCACCGCCGTCACCTCCTTGCCACGGCGGGCGGCGTCCGCCAGTGCCTCCACCATCTCCGAGTCCGCACCGGTACGGTACAGTGTCTGGCGGATGGCCAGCACATGGGGGTCCTTGGCGGCCTGTCGCAGCAGGTCGATCACCGGTGTGAAGCTCTCATAGGGGTGCAGCAGCAGCACATCCTTCTGGCGGATGGCGGCAAACAGGTTGTCCTTGCCCCGCAGGCTCTTGGGCACCGCCGGTGAAATGGTCGGGTACTCCAGGTCCGGGCGCTTGATCAGCTTGCTCAGCGCCATCAGGCGGGCCAGGTTCACAGGCCCGTGGGCCCAGAACAGCTCCCGTTCCGTGAGGCCGAACTGGCGCAGCAGAAACTCCACCAGTGGCATGGGGCAGTTGTCCGCCACCTCCAGGCGCACGCCGTCGCCGAAGCGGCGGCTGAGCAGCTCGCCCCGCAGCGCCGAGGCCAGATCCTCCAGATCGTCCTCCAGCTCCAGGTCGGCGTTGCGGGTCAGTCGGAACTGGTAGCAGCCCTTGATCTCCATGCCCGGAAACAGCTCATCGGTGTGGGCGTGGATCATGGAGGAGAGGAACACCAGGTTGTCCCCCCCTTCGCACACCTCATCGGGCATGCGCACCAGCCGTGGCAGCGAGCGTGGCGCCGGCACAATGGCCATGCCGGTCTCACGTCCGAAGGCGTCCTTGCCCTCCAGCTCCACAATGAAATTGAGGCTCTTGTTCACCAGACGCGGCAGCGGGTGGGAGGGGTCCAGACCGATGGGATTGACCACCGGCATGATCTCGTCCTCGAAGTACTGGGCCACCCAGGCGGCCTGTGCCGGTGTCCAGTCGCGACGGCGGACAAAGTGGATCTGCTCCTGCTTGAGTGCCGGGAAGAGCACATCATTGAGGATGCGGTACTGCTCTTCCACATAACGGTGGGCGATCTCGCTGATCTCATTGAGCAGCTGCTCAGGGCTCTTGCCATCCGGCCCCAGCGTTTCACGGCCGTACTTGAGCTGCTGGCGCAGACCCGCCACACGGATCTCGAAAAACTCGTCCATATTGCTGCTGAAGATGCAGCAGAACAGCATGCGGTTGAGCAGCGGGTGGCTCTCGTCACGGGCCTGCATCAGCACCCGGTAGTTGAAATGCAGATGGCTGATTTCCCGGTTGAAATAGTACTCGCTGGAGCGCAGGTCCTTTTCCGGCACCTCCTCCGCCACGGGCTCCACCGGGGTGACTGCTTCGGGCTTATTCATGGTCCGCTCCCGCTGCGGTGGCTTTCAGCAGGCGTGCCGCCCGCTTGGCAAAATAGCTGAGGATGCCGTCGGCACCGGCGCGCTTGAAACACAGCAGGCTCTCCATCATGACCGCGTCCCCGTCCAGCCAGCCGTTTTCCGCCGCGGCCATGTGCATGGCGTACTCGCCGCTGACCTGGTAGGCGAAGGTGGGCACCTGCAGCTCCTGTTTCACGCGGCGCACCAGGTCCAGATAGGGCATGCCGGGCTTGATCATCACCATGTCCGCCCCTTCCGACAGGTCCATGACCACCTCGTGCAGTGCCTCGTCGCTGTTGCCCGGGTCCATCTGGTAGGTGCGCTTGTCCGCCTTGCCCAGATTGGCGGCGGAGCCCACCGCGTCCCGGAAGGGGCCGTAATAGCTGGAGGCGTACTTGGCGGAGTAGGCCATGATGCGGGTGTTCACATGGCCCTGTTCCTCCAGTGCCTGGCGAATGCGACCGATGCGACCGTCCATCATGTCCGAGGGGGCCACCACATCCGCACCGGCACGGGCGTGGGACAGGGCCTGACGCTCCAGTGCCGCCAGTGTCTCGTCGTTGAGCACATAACCCTGCTCATCGATGATGCCGTCCTGGCCGTGGACCGTGAACGGATCCAGTGCCACATCGGTAATCACACCCAGTGCCGGCACCGCCGACTTCACTGCCGCCACTGCCCTCTGGGCCAGTCCCCCGGGGTTCCAGGCCTCGGCCGCGTCCAGTGACTTGGCCGCGGCCGGTGTGACGGGAAACAGGGCAATGGCGGGGATACCCAGGGCCGCCAGCTCACGGGCCTCCTCCACCAGAAGGTCGATGCTCAGCCTCTCAATACTGGGCATGGAGGTCACGGGCTCCCGCTGGCCCTCTCCTTCCAGAACAAACAGGGGGTAAATCAGATCGTCCACGCTCAGACTGTGCTCCCGGGTCAACCGCCGGGAGAAGTCGTCACGGCGGTTGCGCCGCAGACGGGTCGCCGGAAAAGCGCGTCCGGATGGGGTCCTCATGCAATCACTCCTGTCACCATTGACCGGCAGACATACTGCCATAATCCGGCATAAAACACCGTTCAGACACCCATTATGGCAGCCTCCGGGCCCACTTGCAGTGATGGCCGGCAGACCCGGGCCTGGGGCCTGGCCACGGAGCCCCGTCAGGCGGTTTGACTAAAAGAATGAATAATGATTCAATCCATGGGAAATGACTCATTCGCGTCGCATTTATTCGCCAGAGTAAGAAGTTAACCACCATGGCCTATCGAGAAACACCCCGCATGCGGGCCCGTAAAGCCGCCAACCGGGAGCGCATTGTCTCGGTGACACAGGCGCTGGTGGCCCGGGGGGGCTTTCGTAACGCCTCCATTGCCCGTATCGCGGCGGAATCCGGTGTGGCCATCGGCTCCGTGTACCGCCATTTTGACAGCAAAAGCGCCCTGTTTGCCGAAGTCTTCCGCAACGCCACTGAAGTGGAGGTGGCCCGTGTGGCGCTGGCACTGCAACAGGCCAGCAGCCAACGTGAGGCACTGGAGCAGGCTCTGCGGGTCTTTGCCCGACGGGCACTGCGTGCCCCCACCATGGCCTGGGCCCTGATCGCCGAGCCGGTGGATCCGCTGGTGGATGAGGAGCGCCTGCGCTACCGGGAAGCCTACGCCCGGCATTTTCAGCAAAGCCTCCAGGCCGGCATCGACCAGGGGGATTTCGCCCCCCAGAATGCCCGTCTGGCCAGTGCCGCACTGGTTGGTGCCATTGCCGAATCCCTGGTGGGGCCCCTGTCACCGGCCGCCACGGACCCGGATGACCAGGCCGCCCGACAACTGATTGAAGACATTGTGCAGTTCTGTCTGCACGCCTTACAGCCTCTGGAGGGCCAGCCCCATGAACGCCAGCATCGACCAGAACACCCCCTTTCTCGCCAGCACCCACGAGGTGGTGAACCAGCCACCGGCGCTGCAGAACTATAATACCTACACCCAGGACCGGGCCCTGATGGAAGCGGTGCGCCGTGAAGGCGCCGGCTGGGCCGAGCAGACACTGACCGAATACGGCCGGCTCACGGGCCGGGCCGATATCATCGAGCTGGGCTTTGCCGCCAATGCCAACAAGCCGGACCTGCACACCCACGACCGTTTCGGCCACCGCATCGACGAGGTGCGCTTTCACCCGGCCTACCACGAGCTGATGAAACTGGGCCTTGAGGCGGGACTGCACAGCACGCCCTGGACCGACCCCAAACCCGGCGCCCACGTGGCCCGTGCCGCCCAGTACTACCTGCACACCCAGGTGGAGGCGGCCCACTGCTGCCCCATCACCATGACCTTCGCCGCCGTGCCCTCCATCCGCAAGCAGCCTGAGCTGGCGGAAACCTGGCTGCCAAAGATCCTTACCCGGGCCTATGACCCGCGCAACGTCCGTGATGGCGAGAAGCAGGCCGTGACCATCGGCATGGCCATGACGGAAAAGCAGGGCGGCTCCGACGTGCGGGCCAACTCCACCAAGGCCTACCCACAGGGCGAGGGCGGCCCCGGCCAGCCCTACCAGCTGGTGGGTCACAAGTGGTTTGTCTCCGCCCCCATGTGCGACGCCTTCCTGGTGCTGGCACAGGCCCCCGGTGGACTGAGCTGCTTCCTGTTGCCCCGCTGGCGCCCCGATGGCAGCAAGAACCCGCTGCAGATCCAGCGCCTGAAGAACAAGATGGGCAACGTGGCCAATGCCTCCAGCGAGACCGAACTGCGCGGCGCCACCGCCTGGATGATCGGCGAGGAAGGCCGGGGCGTGCCCACCATCATCGAAATGGTGGCCATGACCCGCTTTGATTGCATGATCGGCTCCTCCGCCAATATCCGCCAGGCCAGCGCGCAGGCACTGCACCACTGTGTGCACCGGGAAGCCTTCGGCGCCCGACTGGCGGACCAGCCGCTGATGCAGAACGTGCTGGCGGACCTGGCCCTGGAGAGCGAGGCGTCAGTGGCCATGACCCTGCGCATGGCCCGCGCCCTGGACAACCAGGACCAGGAGCACGAGAAGAAGCTGCTGCGCATCGCCACGGCGGTGGGCAAGTACTGGATCTGCAAGCGCGCGCCCCAGCACGCCTACGAGGCCATGGAGTGCATCGGCGGCAGCGGTGTGATGGAAGACTGCATCATGCCCCGCCTGTTCCGTGAATCCCCGGTGAACGCCATCTGGGAAGGCAGCGGCAATGTGCAGTGCCTGGATGTACTGCGGGCCATGCACAAGGAGCCCGGTGTGCTGGACGCCTTCTTCGAGGAGCTGGAAGCCGCCAGGGGCATGGACCCGCGCTTCGACCGCTTCGTGGACAGCCTGCAGGGCGATTTCGCCAACCAGCAGGACATCCAGTACCGGGCCCGCAACATGACCGACCGCATGGCACTGGCACTGCAGGGGGCACTGCTGCTGCGTGGCGACAGCCCCCTGATGGCGGATGCCTTCTGCGCCGGGCGACTGGATGGGGGCATCCACTTCAACTACGGCAACCTGCCCACCAGCGTGGACTGCGCCGCCATCATTGAGCGGGCCTGCCCGAAAATGGAGCAATAACCGCCATGACACCCTATGTGGCCATCATGACACTCACCTTCCAGGTCTACGGCTGCGACAGCCTCAAGGACAAGCGCGGCGCCTTCAGCGCCATGCGCTCCGTCTGGGGCAAGCAGCCGGACCTGGCGGTGGCGGAAATCGACGCCCAGGACGACCTGGACCGTGCCGTGTGGACCGTCGTCACCACCGGCCACGCCCCCGCCCGACTGCAACAACGCCTGCAGGCGGTGGAAAAGGAAATCCTCGAGCGCATAGACGCCCCCATCCTCGACACCCACTTCGAAATGACCTGACCGGGTCGGACCAGACCATATGACTGTTTTAGAAGGAGATATAGCCATAATCCGAGATTTTTCTGGCGTTAAAGGGGCCATTTTTCCTGCAAAATGACCCTTTTAAGAGTGTGCGCTCCTGACCGCCCCGTGCAGGCGAACTTGCCTCCGGTCAACCGGGTCTGACTGGATGGTGCCGGAACCGTGGCGACCCTGAGCCATCCGATCCAGAAGATCACGGCTGACTGGCCTGCTCTGTGTGGCCACTGTCCAGACCCCGGGTAAAGCTGGCAGAAAACGGTGTAAAACAACGCTTGCATGACCCAACAGAGACCGCATTACATTTTATCAACGAAAGGCTACAATGCGCGGGTGACAGCGGGTTACAGTGCCATGCTGGTCTGCCCCGGGCGCAGCCCCTATACTACGCCGTTCTGAACACCTGTCCGGAGTCACAGAGAACGGTGATCTTTTCCCAACTCAACAGTGCAGATGTATGAGCGGCAGCAATAAAACCGCAAAGGCCAGTATCGAAGCCATGTACCGTGTCTTCACTGTGCCCGAGGCGCCGGACTCCACGCTGAGCCGGATTGATCAGGACATATCCCGCAACCTGGCCGGCTTTCTGCAGGACCATATCGTGGCCGTGGAGCGGGACCTCTCGGAGATGGAGAAAGACTTCCTCGACCCCCAGGTGCCGGAAAAGCCAGTCTTTGTCTCCGAGCAGTCCCGTTTCCTGCTGGACAAGCTGGTGGCCCAGTCGGTGCACACTGCCTCGCCGAGCTTTATCGGCCATATGACATCGGCATTGCCCTACTTCATGCTGCCGCTGTCCAAGATCATGATTGCCCTGAACCAGAATCTGGTGAAGACAGAGACCTCCAAAGCCTTCACCCCTCTGGAGCGCAATGTGCTGGGCATGCTGCACAAGCTGGTCTACAGCCAGGACAACGCCTGGTACCGGCGCTGGATGCACGACCCCCACCACGCACTGGGGGTGATGTGCTCCGGTGGCACCGTGGCCAACCTCACCGCACTGTGGGCGGCCCGCAACCAGGCGTTTCCGGCGGAGGGCAGCTTCAAGGGCATTCACCGGGAGGGGCTGTTCCGGGCCCTGCGTTTCTACGGCTATGAGGGGGCCGCCATTCTGGTCTCACGCCGCGGCCACTATTCACTGCGCAAGGCCGCTGATGTGCTGGGGCTGGGGCGGGATTTCCTGGTGGCAGTGGACACCGATGACGACAACCGGGTGATCCCGGATGCCTTGCGGGACAAGTGCCTGGAGCTGCAGCGGCAGAAGATCAAGGTCATGGCCATTGTCGGCATCGCCGGCACCACCGAGACCGGCCATGTGGATCCGCTGGACACCCTGGCGGACATCGCCCGTGAGTTTGGCGCCCATTACCATGTGGATGCCGCCTGGGGCGGGCCCACCCTGTTCTCACGGCGCCACCGGGATCTGCTCAAGGGCATCGATCGGGCCGACTCGGTCACCATCGACGCCCACAAACAGCTCTATGTGCCCATGGGGGCCGGTCTGGTGGTGTTCCGCAACCCGGCCACGGTGAACGCCATTGAGCTCCATGCCCAGTACGTGATCCGCAAAGGCTCCAAGGATCTGGGCAGCACCACTCTGGAGGGGTCTCGGCCGGGTATGGCCATGCTGATTCACTCGGGGCTGAAGATCATCGCCCGGGAAGGCTATGAGATACTGATTGACCAGGGGATTGAAAAAGCCCGCAGCTTCGCGGAAATGATCGAGAAAAACCCCAACTTCGAGCTGATCTCCCGCCCGGAGCTGAATATCCTCACCTACCGCTATTGCCCGCCACAGGCACTGAAAGCGCTGGCCAACGCAGATGAGCGACAGGCTGAGCGGATCAATGCCAGCCTCAACCGCATCACCAAGTTTATCCAGAAAACCCAGCGTGAGCGGGGCCGCTCCTTTGTCTCACGGACCCGGCTGGAGCCGTTGCGCTATGACGGCTACCCCTGCGTGGTCTTCCGGGCCGTACTGGCCAACCCCCTGACCACCGAGACCATATTGCGGGACATTCTTGCCGAGCAGGAATCCATTGCCGGTGAGGAGGCCATTGCCGGTGAAATGGAGGCGCTGGAGAGGCGCATCGCTGCGGTCAGCAATACCTACGGGGTCGCCGGTAAGGGCTGAGCGCCCGGGCCAGCGGGAGCCAGCGCGGGGGGGCTCTCAGTTCAATCGGGCTCGGATTGCGCGCTGCGAGGGGGTCATTGCCAGGCTGACTCAGTACAGGGCCGCCTCATCATCCAGCACTTCATCAATGATATCCAGGAAGATCCGGTCCGCCTCGCTGTGCTGCTCGGGGATGCGCACGATGGTTTTTGCGCTGATCTCGGAGGCGATCTTCTCCTGCGCCTTCGGGTCGTCCTTGTACTGACGGGCGATTTCCATGCACTTGGCGGCCACGGTGGGGTCACTCAGCACCTTCTTGATAAAGGTTCTCAGCTCATTGATGACCCGCCCCTGACGGCTTGCTTCAACACTGCTCATAGCGGTTCCTCTGTATGGGGGTCAGGCATCAATATAGCATCCGTGGGGGACAGGCACTAAAGCTAAAGCATCATTCCACGCAGTGTATAGAACAGCATGGCCGCCAGCAGGCCGGAGGCCGGCACCGTGATGATCCAGGCGGCGGCAATCTTCAGCAGCAGCCTGCGCTTGACCATTTCTTCCTTGTAGATGGCCTTCAGGCGCTTGCGCTCTTTCTTCTTGAGCACCACCTCGGTTTCCTTGCGCTTCGCCTTCTTGATCATGGCCTCCATTTCTTCCACCGAGGCTTCACGGAAGTCTTCCAGGAAGGCCAGCAGCTCTTCCCGGTCGTCGCCCCTGTGGCGCTCCAGGATGTGGTGCAGCCGCGAGGCGTAGCTGTTCTTGAGGTATTCCCGCAGAAAGCCCACACCGAATACCGCGCCCAGTGCGATGTGGGTGGAGCTGACCGGCAGACCCAGCTGTGAGGCAATAATCACGGTAATGGCCGCTGACAGGGCGATACAAAAGGCCCGGGTCTTGTCCAGCTCGGTGATCTCGCTGCCCACGGTGCGGATCAGCTTCGGGCCGTACAGGGCCAGACCCACGGCCAGGCCCAGTGCGCCAACCAGCATCACCCAGAGGGGAATCACGGCTTTTCCGGCCACGCCACCGGATTGCACCGCTTCATTGATGGCCGCCACGGGTCCAATGGCGTTGGCCACGTCGTTGGCGCCATGGGCGAAGCTCAGCAGCGCCGCGGCAAAAATCAGCGGAATGGTGAAGAGCCCGTTCACCCCCTCTGTGGAGTTGGCCATGGTGGCCGCCTGGCTGACAATCTGGCGCCGCACTATGGCGAACACAATGGCCGCAACCACCAGCCCAACGGCACTGGCCTCCAGGAAACTCGCTGACCAGATCTGCTTGATGCCCTTGATCACCAGGTAGGTACTGAAGGACCAGGCCATGATGGCAATGACCCAGGGCACCACCCGGCGGGCCGCCGTCACCCGGTCCTGGCGGTAGAGCACCGTTACCTTGATGGCGTACAGGAAGCCGGCCGCCACAACACCCCCCAGAACCGGTGAGATCACCCAGCTGCTGACGATGCGCGCCATCACATCCCAGTTGGCTATGCCCAGGCCACCGGCGGCAATGCCCGCCCCCAGCACGCCCCCCACAATGGAGTGGGTGGTGGAGACGGGGGCTCCCAGCACCGTGGCCAGGTTCAGCCACAGGGCGCCGGCCAGCAATGCGGCGGTCATCAGCCAGATAAAGGTCTGTGTGTCCGTCACCATTTCCGGGTTGATGATGCCACCCTTGATGGTGCCCACCACTTCACCACCGGCAATCAGTGCGCCAGCGGCTTCGAAAATGGCGGCAATAATCACCGCGGCGGTGAGGGTCAGTGCCCCGGAGCCCACCGCCGGCCCCACATTGTTGGCCACATCGTTGGCGCCGATGTTGATGGCCATGTAGCCGCCGATCATCGCCGCCAGCAACAGCAATGGGGAGCCCGGGACGTGGATGCCCCCCAGGTGCATAAAGGCCCAGATCAGGAACAGGAACAGGGCGGCACAGCCCAGACGGATTATCTGGGCCAGACGGGTGTTGGAGCTGAGATCGAGCATGGATGAAGCTGAAGAAGAGGCGCTGGGGGGCATGACAGGCAGAACTCCCGCGATTGGCTTTGCACTACTGGAGCGGTGACGGCCCAGGGCCATGGCTCTGGCAGGGCGGCGACCGGATTTCAGGCGCCATGATAAGCAGTTTGTCACATAATTGAAACATTGCGCTCTTCAACCCGTCATAATGCATCTTGGTGAAAACCTGCTACATTAAGGGTCTTCAACCTCTGAAACATCTTCCGGCCCAATTCAGCCTATGCAGCCCAGCCCACTCAAAAGCAGTACCCTCTCGCTGCAGGCTGAAGAGGAGCGTCGCATCAGCCAGCTCCTGACCTGGCTCTCACTGGTGGGGGTCATCTTCCTGCTGGTGATTGCGGCCATTTCCTGGAGCAACCAGAACCTTCTGCACAGCAAGATTCTCATGGGCTTTGCCCTGTTCATGCTGATCAACCAGTGGGTGTTCCAGCGCAGCCGCAGCATGGTGGGCCACCGGGCGGGGCTGGTGGCACTGGTGATCGTGCTGTTTGGCTATCTGGTCAGCTCCGGGGGGGACAACAACACCGGCCCGCTGTGGTTCTATGTGTTCCCGCCACTGGCCTTCTACCTGACCAGCCTGAGAATCGGCTCGCTTCTGATTGCCCTGTGCATCGGCTTTGCCCTTCTGGTGTTCCTGTTCCCGCAGCTGCCCTTTGTACAGACCGAATACGGCTCCGATTTCCAGGTGCGCTTTCTGGCCACCATCCTGTTTGAATCCCTCTTCTGCTTCGTGCTGGATTACAGCCGCCGTGAGGCACGCCGCGAGGTGATCGATGTGGCGGCGCTGTACGAGCGGGCCGCCAAGACCGACTCCCTCACCGGACTGCCCAACCGGCGCGCCATACAGAATGAAATGAACCGGGAATTCGCCCGCTACAAACGCAGTGACAACCACTTCTCGGTGCTGCTGCTGGACCTGGACCACTTCAAGGAAATCAACGACACCCTGGGGCACGACGCCGGTGATGCGGTACTGAGCCAGTTTGCGGTGCTGCTGCGCCAGCTCTCACGCAACAGTGACATGAATGCCCGCTGGGGGGGCGAGGAGTTTCTGGTGCTGCTGCCGGACACCTCACTGATGCAGGCGCTGGCACTGGCGGAGCGGCTGCGCCTGACGGTACAGCAACACGTGTTTGCCTATGAGGATCAAAGCATACGGCTCACCGTCAGCAGCGGCGTCTGCTGCATCACCCAGGTGGAGGATACCGATGCCCTGCTGCGCCAGGCGGACCACCTCCTCTACCAGGCCAAATCCCTGGGGCGCAACTGCGTGGTGCCCCGGCTGCGCAGCGGAGAACATCCGGTTCAGTCCGGACTCTGCAACCTGTAGCGCTCGCGCAACCGGGGCAGAATGCCCTCCTCCTCCAGCTCCGCCATCAGCTCATCCAGCCGCTGCGGACTGAGGGGGCTGCCAGGGCGCAACAGACCCCTCAGCCGTGAGCGCTGGTCCACCCGCTCGGACACCAGCAACCGCTGCCGGTACTCCGGCGCATTGGCCATTTCCCTCTCCAGAAAGGAGCGCGTCACAATGGCCACCTCCGCCACGTCCGGGCGGTCCAGCAGAATCAGCTGCAGGTTGCGCTCATGGTTGCGCGACAGGGTGATATTGAAGTTCTCGCGCAGCTTGCGCTCATCGCTCTCCATGCCGGCAAAGCCGTAATGATAGCCCAGGTAACCGATAATCCGCCGCTCCCGGAGCTGGTCGAAAAACCCCTGGTCACGTTCCTGGCGCCGGTGGGCAATGTACAGCTCCTCATCCTCGGCCAGCACGGGGGTGGCGTGGTAACTCCGGCCCTGCCAGCTCCAGGCGGGCTGCTCAAACAGCAACAGGTCGATGCGCCCGTCACTGAAATCCTGGTGGCGGCGGTTGGCGGTGATTTCCCGGAAGCGGAAGCGGTAGTCCGGCTGTATCCGGTTCAGGGCCGCGATCAGATCCAGCGTGGCCCCGGAAGGCGGGTCTGTGGCCATCACATAGGGAGGGAACTCATAGCCGCCCACCACCACCGTCTCAGGTTCATTGTCGGCAACGGCCAAAGCGGCACTGAGCAGCCCCGCCACAAGGCAACACAGGCAGCGGCGAATACGATCCATGGTTCAAAACTCCATTGCGTTAACGGCCATGCCGGTCATGAGCGGATTGAGACTGGTGCGGCTGTGCTGTGACAATCCGTCACATTATAGAGAGTGCCTGACAACGTCACCAGCCAGGGGCGTTATTTGTGGTCAAACCCAACGGTCGTTATAGTTCACCAGCCAATGGCCACAGAGACAGGGCCTGCAGGCATTGTGACAACCCTTTTTGCGACAGGAGCAGCGGCATGTCGGCGATTCGCCTGTTTTGCGGGTCCGTCTTTGGTAGCGCCAGGGAGCTGGCACTGGATATCCAGGAAGCCCTTGAAGACCAGGGTCTGGAGGTGCTTTTTTTCAGTGAACCGCGACTGGCGGATTTCACCGCTGCCGGTGACGGGGAGGAGAGCAGCAGCCCCGTTCTGGTGGTCACCGCCACCACCGGGGAGGGGGAGCTGCCGGAGGATCTGCGGCCGCTGTATCATCAACTGCAGGATACTCTGCCCATGACCCCGGGGCGCCCCTACGGGCTGGTCGCACTGGGGGACAGCGCTTACCGGGACAGCTACTGTGGCGCCGCCGATCTGGTGGAAGCACTGTTTGATCGGCTGGCGATGGCGCCCCTCAAGCCCACATTGCGCATTGATGCCGGGCAGACGACGGATCCGCACAGTGAGGCGTTGCCCTGGGCTCTGGACTGGGCCGAACGGCTCCGTCAGCGGCCCTGAAGCACAGCGCCGGGACCGGCCTGTCAGCCGCGCTTGCGGATCAGCGCCTCCTGGCACATGGAGGCAACCAGTGTGCCGTCTCGGCTGAACAGGTTGCCACGGTTGAAGCCGCGGCCCCCCGAGGCGCTGGGGCTGTCCTTGTCGTACAGCAGCCACTGGTCCATGCGCAGCGGCCGGTGAAACCACAGGGCGTGGTCCAGGCTGGCCACCTGCATCCTCGGGTCAAAGAAGGTGACCCCGTGGGGCTGTACCGAGGTGGCCAGGAAGCTGAAGTCCGAGGCATAGGCCAGCATGGCCCGGTGCAGCACCGGGTCATCCGGCAGGGTGCCTTCGGCCCGGAACCAGGTCTGTTTGTGGGGCGGGCGCTTCTCCGGATTGAGCGGGTCCAGCGGCTCCACGGGGCGCATATCAATGGCACGGCGCTTTAACAGGCGCTCGCGACGGTCTTCCGGCATCAGCTTCTCAAGACGCTTGCGCTGCTCGTGCTCGGAGGTGAGGGACTCCGGATCCGGCGCATCCGGCATGTCCAGCTGGTGCTCGAAGCCCTCCTCCTCCACCTGGAAGGACACCATGGCGGTGAGGATTTCCCGCTCCTGCTGGCGGGCAATGATGCGCCTTGTGGAGAAGCTGCCCCCGTCCCGCACCCGTTGCACTTCGTAGTCAATGGCCTGTGACGGGTCGCCGGGGCGTAGAAAATAGGCGTGCATGGAGTGGGCCAGGCGCCCCTCCACGGTGCGGCTGCCGGCCATCAGTGCCTGGCCCAGCACCTGGCCGCCAAAGACATTGGGGAAACCCAGGTCTTCACTGTCGCCCTTGAAATGGTCGTCCCCCAGTGGGGCCACATCCAGAAGGGCGATCAGGTTTTTTGTGACAGTTTCCATGGTCTCTCCTGTAGTCGGCAGCCGGCTCCACGGCGGGGAATTATCGTGGCGGCGCCTGTCTGAATCTCACTGGACGCGTGTCCAAACGGACAAGAGTATCGTACATTAGGCCCCAATCACCAAGACCGCGGAGCCATTAGCGCGCTCATGAGTTTGCAAGCACCAACAATGGCTTTCATCACCGCACAGGTTCTGCTCTGTCTCTTCATCCAGCCCGCCGCTGCGTTGGACTGGCATTACCAGCCTGGCGTGGATGCCCCCCTGTTGCCTCGGGAATACCGCCTGCCAGGGGATGAACGACTGGATCCGTTTGAGTACACGCCGCCGGAATGGCTGGCATTCAAACCACCGGCTGAGGGGTTGCAGTGGACCGGACTGAGCATCGGCCCCACCTCGGAGGCACTGGACAGCCAGGAAGAGCGCACCGCTGTGGCACTGGCCAATCAGTCCGTGAACCAGAATCTCTCCAGCAACCACAACCTGGCGGCACAGGAACTGTTACCCGGCCCGCTGCAGACGCCACTGACCTTGGACCTGGGTGTGCGATACGAATTCTAGTGCGCCTTTTGGGTATCCGGGCTTCACGGGTTGCCGAAACGGGGCGGGCGCTTTTCCAGCAAGGCCGCCACCGCCTCGTGATGATCCGGCGACTGGTGGGCCAGGCCCTGCAATGTGGCGCTGCGCTCCAGCAGGGTTTCCAAGTCCGTCACCGGTGACTCACGCAGCAGCTGCCGTGTCATGACCACCGCCCCCGGGGGGTTGCGGCTGATCCGTTGCGCCAGCTCCAGTGCGGTCTCCTGCAGCCGATCCGGTGGCACACAGCGGGACACCATGCCCCACTCCAGGGCGGTGGACGCCGCAACGGGCTCGCCGGTGAGGGCCATTTCCGCCGCCCTGGCCTGGCCCACCACACGGGGCAGAAACCAGGCGCCGCCATCGCCGGGAACCAGTCCGAGACGGACAAAATTCTCCGCGAAGCGGGCGTTGTCGCTGGCCACACGCAAATCACACATCATGGCAAGATCACAGCCGGCGCCATAGGCCGGGCCGTTCACCGCCGCCAGCAGGGGCTTGCGCAGACGGGCCAGGGTCCGGGGGATGCGCTGTATGCCCTGTCGGTAGGCCTCGCTGATCTGCTCCGGACTGCCGGCGAACATCCCTGCACGGGCGGCCATCTGCTTGATATCGCCGCCGGAGCAGAACACATCGCCGCTTCCGGTGAGGATCGTCACCCGGTGTCCGTCTTCGTTGTCCGCCGCCAGCAGAGCCCCGGTCAGGGCGTCGATCATGGCCGTCGAGGAAATGGCATTGCGGGTGGCCGGGTCGTCCAGTATCAGGCGCACAATGCCCGTCGCCGGACGGTCCATTTGCACCAGTGGCGAGTCGCTCATGGCAGAATCGCCGGGGCTTCTTTCGCCAGTGACTGCTTTTCCTGGACAAAATCCCCGGTCACGGCAAAGCCCAGCAACTGATCGTCCGGCCCCTTGAACAGGGCGCGGACGCTGTTGCCCTCCTCTTCCACCTGCCACTCACCCCGGGCGTCGGCGGCGGGTGGGCACACGGAGGTGGGGCAGCTGGGGGTCTTCACCATCACCGGCATGCTGCCGTAACTCACCGGGGTGGGCTCGCCACTGAGGGTTTTGGCCAGTGCACGGGCGCAGGCCATCAGCGGCAGCACATAAGGCAGCACATGGCCTTCCACCTCGGCGCAGTCCCCCAGGGCATAGATATCCGCCGCGCTGGTCTGCAGCAGGCGGTCCGCACAGATGCCGCGATTCACACTGAGGCCGGCCTGCCTGGCCAGCTCCGTCCGCGGGCGCAGGCCCACGGCGGAGATGGCAATGTCGGCACTCAGTTCGCTGCCATCGTCCAGGGTCAGCCTGACTCCCTCACCGGACTTGTCCACCCGGGTGGCGGCACGCTCAAGGTGAAAGCGCACCCCCGCCTCACTCAGGCCACGGCGCAGTGCCGCCGCCGCCGGGTCCGGCAGCAGCCCCGGCAGCACCCCTTCGCTGGGGGCGATGACATCCACCTCAAAGCCGCCATTGCGCAGGTCGTTGGCGAATTCGCAGCCGATCAGGCCAGCGCCCAGTATGGCCACATGTCGGTGCCCCTCCAGGGCCTGGCGGAAGCGGCGGTAATCCATCAGGTCGTTGATGGAATACACACGATCCGTGCCGTCCCCCTCCAGGTTGAGACGGATCACATCCGCCCCCCAGGCCAGCACCAGCTTGTGGTAGGCAATCACTTCGTTGCCCACGCGGATGCAGTGGTCGTCCGGCTCAATGGCGGTGATCCGGGTGAAAGTGCGCACCTGCAGGTTGAGCTGCTCGGCCATTTTGTCCGCACTGGCCATGGCCAGCTCATCCGCGGTTTTCTCCTTGGTGAAGCCGGTGGAGAGCATGGGCTTGGAATAGCTGGCCCCATCGTCCGCCGTCACCAGCAGCAGGGGGGTTTCCTTGTCCAGTTTGCGGAATTCACGGGCCAGTGAATAACCTGACAGGCCGGTGCCGACAATCACTACAGGGGGCTGCGCACTTTCACTCATTGTTTTCAACCAATCTCAATCATTTCAAAGTCTTCCTTGCCGACGCCACAATCGGGACACATCCAGTCCTCCGGCACATCTTCCCAGGCCGTGCCCGGCTCGATGCCGTCTTCAGGCCAGCCTTCCGCCTCGTCGTAGATAAAACCGCACACTACACACTGCCACTTTTTCACGGAGTCTCTCCAAATCGTTGGTTCGTTGTGGGGGGCCATGGCCCTTTGGGTCCTATTCCATACGCAGCCGCCGCGGGAATGCATCAGAGTGGCGGCCGGGACCCGATGCCCGGGCATTCTACCGTATCAGGGGAGCCCGGTGACAGGGAATATTGTCTGACAATTCATGCAGAATAACCCGGCCTGGCGGAGCCTGTCTGCGTATCCGTTCCCTTCCAGCAACGTTATACTGGGCGTTTTCCCCCGTTGCCCATTACTGAACCCGTAACACAGGATCCGCGACCATGGCCGATACAACCGACCCCCGGCAGATACTGGCCGACGCCGACTGTCTCTTTACACAGACCGAGGTTGAGGCGGCTCTGGAGCGGATGGCCCAGACCATTACACAGCGTCTGGAGCACTCGGAGCCCATTATCCTGACAGTGATGAATGGCGGACTGATCATTTCGGGCCAGTTGCTGACCCGGCTGCATTTCCCGCTGCAACAGGACTACCTCCATGCAGGCCGTTACCGGGACCAGACACAGGGTGGCGATCTGAACTGGCAGGTCAGCCCCGGGCTGCCACTGAAAGGACGCAGCGTATTGATTGTGGACGACATTCTTGACCAGGGCGCCACCCTGGTGGCCATTGCCGAATACTGCCGGGAACAGGGCGCCCGAGAGGTGCTCACGGCCGTGCTGGTGGACAAGACCCACGACCGCAAGGTCAGCCCCGGGCTGGAGGCGGATATCACCGGGCTGAAGGCGCCGGACCGTTTCCTGTTCGGCTATGGCATGGATTACCGTGGCTACTGGCGCAACGCCCCCGGCATCTTTGCGGTCAAGGGGCACTAGTGCCATGACGGGTTTGTTCCGGCCACGGCCTGCCTTCCGACTGCCACGCCCCCAGAGGGCCATCATCCGCCACCAGGGCTCGCTGACACGGCTGCTGAAGCAGCTCAGCCGCGAGGGTTTCCGGGTGCGCGTGCTGCAACAGGGCATGGCAAGGCCGCAGCCGGATGAGGCACTGTTTCTCGGCCTGACGCCGCGCCAGAGGGTCTGGGTGCGGGAGGTACAGCTGGAAGGGGACGGACAGGGCTGGGTGCGGGCCCGCACCCTGGTGCCCCTGGCCACGCTGCGGGGGCCGGAGCGCTCACTGCGGCAGCTGGGGCGGCGGCCCCTGGGCTCGGCGCTGTTCCGCCGGGACCCCTGGCAGCGGGCCCGCTTTGTCACCGGAGAGACGCCGGCAGGGGGCCGGGAGCCGCTGTGGGGGCGCCGCTCGCGCTTCTGCCGCCGAGGCCGTCAGTTGCTGGTGACGGAGTACTTCCAGCCCGCCTTCTGGCAGGCCCTGTCCAAAAGGGACTGGCATTTCCACCGGGTTCGCGCGGATGCGCGCCGCCCTCTATAATCCGACACGATTCACGGAGCTGGACCTATGAAGGGAACCATGCCGGATATTGACCAATTACGGGAACGACTGCCGGATTTTCTCCGGCTGATGCGACTGGACCGGCCCATCGGCACCCTGCTGCTGCTCTGGCCCACCCTCTGGGCCCTCTGGCTGGCCGCCGGTGGCGTGCCGCACTTCGGCACACTGGTGGTGTTTGTGCTGGGGGTCTTCATCATGCGGGCGGCGGGCTGTGTCATCAACGATTACGCCGACCGGGATCTGGACGGCTTCGTCAAGCGCACCCGTGAGCGACCTCTGGCCACCGGGGTGATCCAGCCCAACGAGGCACTGGGCCTTTTTGTCGCGCTGATCACACTGGCTTTTCTGCTGGTGCTGCTGTTCACCAACACACTGACCCTGTACCTGGCCTTTGGCGGTGTGCTGCTGGCCTTTATCTACCCCTTCATGAAGCGCTACACCCATCTGCCACAGCTGTTTCTGGGGGCGGCGTTCTCCTGGGCCATCCCCATGGCCTGGGCGGCCGAGGCCAACGAGATCACCCGGCTGGCCTGGCTGCTGTTTGCCGCCAACCTGATCTGGACCGTGGCCTACGACACCCTGTACGCCATGGTGGACAGGGATGACGATGTGCGCATCGGCATCAAGTCCACCGCCGTGCTGCTGGGTGAGGCGGACCGGCCCATGATCGCCATTCTCCAGGGACTGGTGGTAGTGACACTGTGGCTGGCGGGCCAGCAGGCGCAGCTGGGTGGTTTCTTTCACCTGGGTCTGGCGGTGATGGCCGGCTGCTTTGCCTACCAGCAGTGGCTGATCCGGGAGCGGGAGCGCCTGGCCTGCTTCCGGGCCTTTCTCAATAACAACTGGGCCGGGCTTGCGGTGTTTGTCGGCCTGGTGCTGGATCTGTGGCTGGCCTGAATCAGGCGCGGCGGAAACGGGCAATGTAGTGGGTCAGGTCCGCCAGTTTCTGGGGGTCTTCATCCACCCAGCGCACCACCAGCTGGATAAAATCCGAATCCTGGCGCTGATCCACCGCCTGCAGTTGTGACACATAGCCATTGAGGCGGGCCATACGGTCTTCCCCCAGGGGCACATCCACCACCGCCTGAGCCAGTATCCCCGGCATGGGATCCTGGTAACGCACACGCAGCTGCACTTCCGTGAGGGTAATGGAGCGGATCACGCACTGCAGTGTCCCGCCCGAGAAACGCAGCTGCGACTGAGGAACGGGGACTTTGCCGGCCGATTTTTCGGCAGAAGAAGCCTTCAGAGGATCGGGAGCTTTCTGCGGGTCAGCAGCCTTCAGCGGGTTAGCAGCCCTCAGCGGGTCAGGAGCCCTCAGCCCGTCAGAAGTTTTCTGCGTATCGGGCGCCTTCCGGGGAGCCGCTCCACCGGTCAGCAAGTCCGCCGAGCTGCGACTGGCCGACGGCACCGCCGCCTGACGGCCGAGCTTATCCCCCATCACCTTGATCACCTTGTTCACCAGTCCCTCCGCGCTGAAAGGCTTGCCCAGGTAATCCGTCACCCCCTCCCTGACCGCCTCCACCACATGGTCCCGGTCGCCACGGCTGGTGATCATGATAAAGGGCTTTTTGCGGTAGGCGTCCTGCTGGCGAACCCACCTCAGCAGCTCCAGACCGGACATTTCCGGCATTTCCCAGTCGCACAGGATCAGGTCAAACATCTGCCGGTGCAGCAACGCCTGTGCCTTGCGGCCATTGGACGCTTCCTGCATCTCGATCCCGGGAAAGTGGTTGCGCAGTGTGCGCTTGACCAGATCCCGCACAAAACTGGCGTCATCCACCACCAATACCTTTATTGGCGCCATGTCGGAATGCCCTTGTGTAAAACCCCGTTCAGTACTGCTTTACTATAGTCGGTCAGGCCACAACCGCCTCCTCTGGATCCGGTGCCGTTGCTACCGCGCCAGTGGCCATGGGAGACACCATCGCCATACCGGGGGACTGTAGGATCCTAACTCTGTATTGCGTGCGATATATCGCACGCGGCCTGTAAGCATTAGCGGTTTTTATCCGTGCACGGATCACACTTTGTAAGAAATTCATTTCTATCTTATTGTTTTTTATTATTATGCATCTTTGTGTTCATGATTTCCCGGAGAGATTTTCTTTTCTTTTTCCACTCAATCCCCCGGGCTCTTGTTAAGGTAATCCTGTCAACGGACGACAGGGAAAGGACTATACAGGGACGGTTTCCTCAGAGGAGCTGAGGGGAAGCAGGGAATAAACGGATGTAATGCTTGAGGGATTCAATCTGTGAGGCCGGCTCGGACGCTGGCGGAATCAGGGAAGAAACAGGGAAAGCGGCGGACATGGACGCCCTCCATGCAGCAGGGAAGCCGCCATAAACGATGTACAGGAAAGGTGGCTATCTTAAGCCACCTTTTTTTATGCCTCCACTGTCACCCCCCCCCGCGTGATACAGGCGTACCTGATTGAACGCCTCGAATTCCTGCAGATCCGGCCAGGTTCTGGCCTCAATACGGGTCAATGACCGGTAGTGGTCGTCCCCCAGAGTGGACAGCCTGGAATCCGCCAGCAGCACCTCACGCGCCCGTGCGCGGAACTGCCCCAGAAGAGGGCGGTTTTCCGGGTCGTAGAGCACATCTGCGGCCAGCAGCAGGTCCACCTCCCCCCCGTCGCGCCAGTCCTCAATCACCTCCAGGCGGACACCGTTCAGCGCGGCATTGGCCTCGGTGGCAAGACGCGCCGCCGGGTCCAGGTCGCAGGCCATTACGCTGCAGGCACCGGCCAGTGCGGCGGCAATGGCCACCACGCCGGAGCCGGCGCCAAAATCCAGCACACGCCGCCCCGCCACCCACTGGGGATGGTCCAGCAGCCACTGGGCCAGCACCTGGCCACTGGCCCAGCAGAAGGACCAGTAGGCGGGGGTGGCCACCACCGCCTGGGCTTCCTCGTGACTCAGTGGCCCCTCCATGACCGAGGGGTCGAACAGGTACAGTGCGATATCACGGCAGCCCCCGGGGCGGGCAACACGGAGGCGGCCCCGTGGCAGAGTGCGCCTCAGTTGCTGTTCCAGCGGCCGGGGCACGCCGGCCGGATTGATGGTGGCCATCTCGGGACCCTCCGGGTAAATGCCAGAGTATACACCAACCGCCTTCAGCCAGGGTCGGGTTACCTTCGTGGGGACTGCGCGGTGCTGTTCAATTCAGGTACAATCCCAGTTTTTGGGGAGCCCGATCGTGCCAGCATTGCGCCAGGATACCAGCGACTATCGCCAGATCTTTCTCGGGGAGCACCCCCTGATGGATGTGCGCGCGCCGGTGGAGTTCGCCCAGGGCGCCTTTCCCGGTGCCCGCAACCTGCCGCTGATGAACGACACCGAGCGTCACCGCATCGGAATCCGCTACCAGGAGCGGGGGCAGGACGCCGCCATTGAACTGGGCCACCAGCTGGTCAGCGGCGAGACCCGCTCTGCCCGCATGGAGCAGTGGCTGGCTTTCGCCAGCGCCCACCCACAGGGCTACCTGTATTGCTTCCGTGGCGGTCTGCGCTCACGCACCACCCAGCAGTGGCTGGCCGAGGCCGGTGTGCACTACCCACTGGTCAGGGGCGGCTACAAGGCACTGCGGCGCTTTCTGCTGGACGATTTCGCCAGCCGGGTGGACCGGCTGAACCTGGTACTGGTCAGCGGACGCACCGGCTCGGGCAAGACCCGCCTGCTGCCCATGCTGCCCAACACCGTGGACCTGGAGGGCATGGCCGAGCACCGCGGTTCCAGCTTTGGCCGCACACTGACCCCCCAGCCCAGCCAGATCGATTTTGAAAACCGCCTGTATGTCGCCCTGATGAAAGCCTCACAGAACCAGGGCCCCCTGTACCTGGAAGACGAAGGGCACCTGATCGGCCGCTGCGCACTGCCACAGGCACTGACCGCCCGCATGAAGGCGGCACCGCTGATGGTGCTGGAGGAGCCACTGGCCACCCGGGTGGAGATCATCCTGGAGGATTATGTCATCGACATGAGCCGCGCCTTTATGCAGCGGGACGGCCGTGAGCCGGGCTTTGTGGCCTTCCGCGCCTTTCTCACCGCCAGCCTGGAGCGGGTGAAAAAACGCCTTGGCGGCGAGCGCTACCAGCGACTGGCGGCTATCATGAACGAGGCCCTGGAGGCCCAGTGGCGCCACGGGGACCTGGACGGCCACCGGCAGTGGATCGAGCAGCTGCTGACCCGGTATTACGACCCCATGTACGACTACCAGCTCTCGCGCAAGGCCGGTCCCGTTCTGGCCCGTGGCGACAAGCCGGAACTGGCCCGCAGGGCCGCCGCCGGGACCCTTCCCGGACTGACACAGAGCGCCTGACCCGGGCCGCGAAATCATCCATCATTCACCCTCAGGGATAACCACAGGGACACACACCATGACCACAAGCGCTTTTCTCCCGGAGATCTCACCGGAACTGATCAACAAGGCCACCACCATGGCCATGGGTTATCTGCCCCAGCTGGTACTGGCAGTGGTCACACTGGTGGCCGGCCTGTGGCTGATCAAGCGTTTTGTGGCCGTTGTGGAGAAGCGCCTGTCCCAGCAGGACCCCACACTGGGGCGCTTTGTCAGCAGCCTCGCCTCGGTGCTGCTGAAGGTCATACTGCTGATTTCCGTGGCCTCCATGGTGGGCATTGCCACCACCTCCTTTATCGCCGTACTCGGTGCCGCCGGCCTGGCGGTGGGTCTGGCACTGCAGGGCAGCCTGTCGAACTTCGCCGGCGGCGTGCTGATCCTCGCTTTCAAGCCCTTCAAGGTGGGGGATGTGATCGAGGCCCAGGGTTATCTCGGCTCGGTCAACCGCATCATGATTCTTTACACACTGGTGGATACCTTCGACAAGAAACAGGTGATCATCCCCAATGGCCAGCTTTCCAATGCCAGCCTGACCAACTACAGTGTCCACCCCAACCGCCGCGTGGACCTGCCCATCCGTCTGGGTTACGGGGACAGCATTGACCGGGCCCGTGCGGTGATCGACGCCACCCTGGCTGCCGATGAGCGTATTCTCCGGGACCCTGCCCCCATGATTGTGGTGGGCAATCTCACCGACAACGCCGTGGAGCTGAAGGTGCGTTTCTGGGCCAGCGGCGATGACCTCTGGCCCGCCTACTGGGCCATGCAGGAGAAAATCAAGCTGGCCTTTGACGAGGCCGGACTGACCATGCCGTTCCCGCAACGACACATCGTTGGGGCCGTCAACGCTCCCTGAGCCATGGCGGGGCGTTTATGCTGACCGGTTCTCAGCTGCACATTATTTAACCATTCCGACTACCCGTTTGCGGGCACATTGGGCTAGGCTCAAATCAGGCGTGTTCACCGGACAGCGGTGGACACTTCCCGATTCCGGTTGGAGGTTCAGCCATGCCCGTTCAGACGCTGAAAGACGTACTCGATACTGAATCCATTCCCTATCACTGCATCAACCACCCACCCGGCTTTACCGCCCAGTCACTGGCCCAGCACTGCCAGGTGCCCGCCGACCAGGTGGCCAAGACCATCATCATCCTGCTGGATGGCAAAATGGCCATGCTGGTGATGCCGGCCAACTTCCGCATCCGCTGGGACCGCCTGAGCGACACCCTCAACAGCGACCTGATCGAGCTGGCCGAGGAGGAGGACTTCAAGGACCGTTTCCCGCACTGCGAGGTGGGCGCCATGCCCCCCTTCGGCAACCTCTTCGGCATGGAGGTCTACTGCAGCGAGACATTGACACTGCAGTCACAGATCACCTTTGCCGCGGGCAGCCACACGGAAGCCATGCAGATCGCCATGCGCGATTATCTGCGCCTGGTGCGACCGGTGGAAATCAACCAGGGCTTTATCCGCCCCGGCAGCAAAAAGCCCGCCTGGCTGAACGGCAAGTCCGCCCGCCAGCGCAAAGCCCAGGCCAGCTAAGCCCCCCGCCGCCGCCGGGCACTGTTCCGGCGGCGGCGGATGCATTAGCATTAGGGTCTCAGCACGGGACTCCGGGGCCATTATGAACAGCACTGATTACGACATACTCCTGGTGGGGGCCGGCATTGTCGGCGCTGCGCTGGCACTGTCCCTGACCCGGAGCGGATGGCGTGTGGCGGTGGTTGACCAGTCCGCAGCGGCGCCTTTCAGCGACAACGCACAGCCGGATCTGCGGGTCTCGGCACTGAGTGCCGCCAGTGAACGCTGGCTGCGCGAGCTGGACGTCTGGCCGTCCATCGAGTCCAGGCGCTTCGCCCCCTTCCGCCGCATGTCCGTGTGGGAGCAGACACCGCAACCCCTGTCACAGATTCCCGCCCTGTCACGACTGGCCTCACAGGCCCGCACCACCTTTGATGCGGCGGACCTGGGGCGGGCCCAGCTGGGCCATGTGGTGGAAAACGCCCTGACCCAGAGCGCACTATGGCAGGCACTGGAGCAGGACGGGCGGACCACGCTGCTGGCACCGGCCAGTGTCAGCGGGCTGGAGCCACTGGAAGACCGGGTCCGGGTACACCTTGAGGACAGGACGCTGAACGCCTCTCTGGTGGTGGCCGCAGACGGCGCCGCCTCACTGACACGCCAGCTGGCAGGCATCGGCACCAGCCGTGACCAGTACCCACAGCAGGCCATGGTCATGACCGTTGCCCACGCCGGGCCACCACAGGACATCACCTGGCAGATGTTCACACCACAGGGGCCCAGGGCCTACCTGCCTCTGCCCACACTCAACGGCCAGTGCTGGGGCTCACTGGTGTGGTATGACCAGCCCGCCACACTGGACCGACTGCAGGGGCTGCCGGAAGAGGCCCTGATCGCTGAGATCAACCGCCACTTCCCCTCCGCACTGCCAGCCATTGAGGCGCTGCCGGCCAGGGGACGGTTTCCCATCGCCCGCCAGCACGCCCATCAGTATCACCGGGGCCGCGTGGTGCTGGTGGGGGATGCCGCCCACACCATCAACCCACTGGCCGGCCAGGGCCTGAACCTGGGGCTGCAGGATGCCCGCTGCCTGGGCGAGCTGCTGAGACAGGCCCGGCGGCGCCAGGGGGACCCGGGGGAGAGCGCGCTGCTGGCCGCCTACGAGGCCGAGCGACGCCCGGAGAACCGACTGATGATGAGCGCCATGGATTTGTTCTACCATGGATTCAGCAACGCGCATCCGCCATTGTGGCTGCTGCGCAACCTGAGCCTGGGGCTGGCCGGTGCCCTGTCACCGGCCCGCAATGAGGTGGCCCGCTACGCCATGGGGCTGGACAGCCGCCTGTCGCAACCGGTCAAAACCCTGTTGCGACGGTGGCCACTGAACGCCCAGTCCGCCAGCTGACCCCGGGACACTGATCCACCGCCGAGAGTAAGGAAACACGACATGGCCGATACCATTTTCAGCAAGATCATCAACCGGGACATTCCCGCCGATATTGTCTATGAAGACGAGCGCTGCCTGGCCTTCCGGGATATCCACCCGCAGGCGCCGGAACACCTACTGGTGATCCCCCTGAAACCCATCGCCACCATCAACGATCTCACCGAGGCGGACCGGGAGCTGGTGGGCCACCTGTACCTCACCGCCGCCCACCTGGCCCGCAAGCTGGGCTTTGCCGAAGACGGCTACCGCACCGTGATGAACTGCGGTGAGCACGGTGGCCAGTCGGTGCACCACATCCACCTGCACGTACTGGCCGGTAAACCCCTGGGATGGCCCCCTTACCCGGCCTGAATGACCCCGGATGGCGGGTGACAGAGTGCCGGTTTTTGCAACAGGCCGGCAATCTGCCAAAGTCGGGCTATACTGCACCGCGATGGTTCCGGACTGCATGCCAGGGTCCCGGCCATTCAGGCACTACCCCCATCATTCAGGAACCGCCTCTATGCAAAAACCCGGCGAACAACCCCAGCCCCGTGGTCAGCTGGCCCTGCAGCTGATTCCCCTCAGCGGCGACACCAATGCCAATGGCGACGTGTACGCCGGCTGGCTGGTCCAGCAGATGGACCTGGCCGCCGGCGCCACCGCCGGGCGCCTGGCCCAGGGGCGCACCGCCACCGTGGCGATGGACCGCATGGAGTTTCTCTCTCCGGTGCGGGTGGGCAGTGAGGTGAGCTTTTATACCTCACTGGAAGACGTGGGCAGCAGCTCCATGAAGATCCATGTGGAAGTCTGGACCCGTGATCCCACGGCGCAAAAGGCGCGCAAGGTCACGGACGCCCTGTTTGTCTTTGTGGCCATTGATGAGAAGGGGCGGATCCGGCAGGTGCCAGCCCATACCGGCCAGTAACGCAGACATGGCGGCCCCCCGGGAGGGAGCCGCCCTGTCCTTTCCGGCAAGAGCCGTTGGCGGGTCAGTAAACCGTGGTGCCCTGGTAGGCCTGAAGGGTGTCCATATCCAGGGCTTTCAGTGAGACCCCCTGTGGGCCTTCACCGATCAGGGTCACGTGCTTTTCGCTCATTTTCTGCCCGGGCCTGAGCACCCAGAGACGATTGTCCTCCAGTGTGACCCGGAAACCGGGTTTGCTGCCCAGATATTCCAGCACCGTCTCCCGGTCCAGTGCCTTGATGGTCATGTCCTGGGGGCCGGCGCCGATCAGTGTGGCGTGCTTTTCGCTCTTTTCCTGATCGCCTTTCAGCACCCACAGGCGCCCGTCCTCGATGTCCGTGCGGAAGCCCTCACGGGCGGCCAGGTACGCCAGGGCGGTTTCACGATCCAGTGCTTTCACCGTCATGCCCATGGGACCGGCACCGATCAGGGTGGCGTGTTTCTCGCTTTTCTCCTGCCCGTCACGCAGAACCCAAAGGCGTCCATCCTCAATCTCCACCTTAAAACCCGGCTTCTGTGTGAGGTAGGCCAGTGCCGTCTCGCGATCCGGCGCCTTGACGGTCATGCCCTGTGGGCCGGCGCCGATCAGGGTGGCGTGCTTTTCGGACTTTTCCTGATCACCGCGCAGTACCCAGAGGCGGCTGTCCTCCAGGGACACCCGGAAACCGGGCTTGGCAAAGGGTCCGGATTCGGACTGGGACTGGCTGGTGGTGCTTAGTGCGTCCGCCTCGGGCGTCGCCTGCTCATTCTGTGTGGAACAACCGACAGCGCCCATCAGCATCAGCAGGCTGAGTCCGGCAGGAACCAGGGATTTATGCAGCATGGTACTCTCCGCGCAGTTTCGTGGGCCCCGTATCCCGCGGGCCCGTTAATGGCATTGGGACCGGGACAGGCACTGCGCCCCGGTCAGGTGATTGGGCTCAGTACCGAGTTTATGGCGGTTTTATGTCAGATTGATGACGGCGGCCTGAGCCGGTTGCCCCACAACAGGGTTTGACCCGCTGCCGTGGCACCTCGCCCCTGTCACTCCCGCGGCCTGAGGTAATCAATGACATTGCCACGGCGCCCCAGCTTCAGCCAGTGATCCACCGCTTCACACACCGGGGCAATGTGGTCAATCAGCTCCTGCAGACTCCAGGACTGCCACTGCTCACGGGCGCCGATTTTTTTCTCCCCCAGGTATTTGTCGAACAGGTAGTCGTGGCCGTCCACATAGGCGTGCAGGCCGTTGAAGCTGCCCACATCCGGCGGCAGAACACCACGGGCAATGTCCCCCTCGATCCAGCGCTGGGCCACCCAGGCTCTCTCACACTGACCCTGGTAACCACGCCGTGCCGCCAACGCCCTAATGGGCCGTCTCCAGGCCCCGCCCCCCGTTGAGGGTCGTCGGTGACGCGGCCGCCTTTCCGGGCTTTGTCGCGGTTCTTCTTTCAGCGCTTTCCGGGGCGTTTTTGCGGCTGCTTTATCCGGGATGTTTCCAGGTCGGTTTTCGGGCGGGTGATCTCCCTGATTCACGGTCATGACTCCTCCTTGAATCACGCAGCGTGTTTGAAATTTTACCTTATTACACATTTTGTCGTTAGGCAAGCAACACAAAGAGTGTTAGAACACAGCAGCACCAAAAAGGAGAATGGATGCCAGTATGGACACGATTGGTCGCCGGATCCGGCACGCAAGACGTCGCGCGGGCCTTACCCAGCCGGAACTGGCAGGCCTCTGTGGCTGGTCCGGCCAGAGCCGGATCTCGAACTACGAGCGGGGCATACGCGAGCCCCGCTCCTCCGATATCCGCCATCTGGCACGGGCACTGAATGTCTCCCAGGCCTGGCTCTGGACCGGCGAGGATGTGAGCTACGACCCGGAGCCCCCCTCCGCATTGCACTGGCAGCTGCAGGAAGGCGTCTCCGGCACACCGGCCATCGATGACGATGTCTTCCTGCCCTGCCTGGACCCCCAAAGCCGCCACGTCACACTGCGTTTCAGCCAGCACCTGCTGGGACTGGCCCGTGTGGATGCCGCCAACGCCTCCTTTACCCTGATTCACGACCAGCGCATGCACCCGGTGCTGCCCAGTGGCGCCGTGGTGGCCTTTGACCGGGCCAGTGCCCGGGTGCGCGATGGTGAGCTCTACGTGCTGGACCACAATGGCCAGCTGCGGGTCTGCCATCTCTTCCGCCAGGGCGCCCAGGGGTTGCGACTGGTGTTTGCCAGTGACCAGTACCCGGATGAGTACGAGTCCCACTCCCGGCGGGTGATTGGCCGCGTGTTCTGGTGGTCGGTGCTGTGTTAGCGCCCCGCCGGCCCAGGGCCCCCGGATTCTCGCAGAAGGTCAACGAATGACCCGGACGGCACACTGGCCGTGCGGTTGCAGTCCGGTCGGGCAGAGGCTAACGTCTGAAGACAAGCGCCTGACCGACAACCACAACACCGGGAGCAAAACCATGAGCGAGCAACCCGCAGCGGGCCTGTCTTTCCGCCAGAGTGTGGAGCATATGGTGGACAGCGCCATTGCCCTGATGAATCTGGAAGACGGCATGGGGGATGCCCTGAAAACCTGCGCCTCGGTGCTGCAGGTGTCCTTTCCGGTGGAGATTGACGGCCGCCCTGAGATGTTCACCGGCTGGCGTGCGGTGCACAGCGACCACCGCCTGCCCACCAAGGGGGGCATCCGCTTTGCCCTGCAGGTGGACCAGAATGAGGTGGAAGCCCTGGCGGCGCTGATGACCTACAAGTGCGCCATTGTGGACGTGCCCTTCGGCGGCTCCAAGGGCGGGCTGATTGTCGACCCGCGCCAGTACAGCCGCAAGCAGATGGTGGCCATCTCACGGCGCTTGGCCCGTGAGCTGATTAACAAGGGCTACCTCAGCCCCGCCAAGAACGTGCCGGCACCGGATATGGGCACGGGCCCCCGTGAGATGGGCTGGATGGTGGACACCTACCGCCAGCTGTTCCCGGACGACATCAATTACATGGGGGCTATCACCGGCAAGCCGGTGGAACACGGTGGCGTGCGTGGCCGTAACGAGGCCACCGGGCGTGGTGTGCAGTACGCACTGCGGGAATTCTTCCGCCACCCGGAGGAAGTCAGCCGCGCCGGCATGAGCGGCTCACTCCGTGGCAAGCGCATTATCGTCCAGGGGCTGGGTAATGTGGGCTACCACGCCGCCCACTTCCTGCAGACCGAAGACAGGGCACTGATCACCGCCATTATCGAGCGGGACGGGGCCATCGTGAACCCGGAAGGGCTGGATGTGGCCACCGTCAGCCGCCATCTGGAGCTGCACGGCGGCGTCAAGGGCTTCCCCGGCGCAAAATTCCACAGTGACGGCGCCGCCGTGCTGGAACAGGAGTGCGACATCCTGATTCCCGCCGCACTGGAAGGGGTCATTCACGAGGAGAACGCCCCCCGCATCCAGACCCAACTGATTGCCGAGGCCGCCAACGGCCCGGTTACCTTCGCCGCCGATGCCCTGCTGCGGGACCGGGGGGTTGAGATCATCCCCGATGCCTACTGCAACGCCGGCGGTGTCATCGTCTCCTACTTCGAGTGGATCCGTAACCTGGCCCATGTGCGTTTCGGCCGCATGGAGAAGCGCTTTCACGAAGCCCGTGGCCAGCGCATCATTGAGGCCATTGAGGAGTCCACCGGGAAAAGTGTGTCGGAGTCACTGCAGAAGGAACTGGCCCGCGGGGCGGACGAATTTGACCTGGTGCGTTCCGGCCTGGACGACAGCATGCGCCAGGCACTGCAGGCCATTATCGCCAAGCGCCAGGAGATGGCGGGCATCCACGATTACCGCATGGCCGCCTATGTCATCGCCATCGAGAAGATCTCCCGCTCCTACCGGGATATCGGCTACTGAGTCTGTGCCCGGCCACTGCGACACCCGTGTCCGGGGTGTCGCAGTCCTTACCCTACAGGGCGAAAGGAGTGGCTCAGTCCAGCTGGGCCAGCACCGTATCCGCCGCGCTCTTGTCAACGCCCTTGGGGTCCACACCCAGGTAGCGCACCACCCCGTCCTCGGCGATCAGGGCAAAACGCTGACAGCGTGTCCCAAGGCCAAATCCGCTGCCGTCCATATCCAGGCCCAGTGCCCTTGCCAGTTCGGCATTGCCGTCCGCCAGCATGGTGATGTTCTCGGCGTTCTGATTCTTCTGCCAGGCGTCCAGCACAAAGGCGTCGTTCACGGCCACGCAGGCAATGGCGTCCACCCCTTTCTCTTTCAGCTTGTCGGCACTGACCACAAAGCCCGGCATATGGGCGTTGGAGCAACCCGGCGTAAAGGCACCGGGCACACCAAAGAGGACCACCTTACGGCCCTTGAAAAAATCGCCCGTGCTGATCGGCTCCGGCCCCTTGGGGCCGTTGGTGAACAGTGATACGTCGGGAATGGACTGGCCAATGTCGATGGTCATAGCGCGCTCTCTTTTTGGGGTTGTCGGGGTTGCACAATCAGGTGGTTGCCCGGGATGCAGTCCGGACGTTGAAACCGGCCAGCCGGGCCGGCTGCGCCCACCCTGATCCGGAGGCCATAGATACCCCTCCAGGCCGGTTTCGGATCAGCATGGGGGGGAAGAGGCCTCATTGCAAAGACTCCGGGGGATTCTGGCCGGCCACGCCTGACGAATCAGTCTTTCAGCCAGATGCCCAGATAGGCAATGGCCGCCAGGCTGGCCTGCTCCGCCATAAGGGGTGTGATGCGCTCATGGGTAAACCAGGAGTGGCGCATGCAGGCAAAGGAAATTTCCACGGCGATGGTGATCACGTCCGGATCCTCCGGCAATGGCTGCTCCGGCTGCAATGCGTTGAACAGTGGCCGCAGGTGCTGGCCGATATCCTGAATGGTGAATTCCTGGGACTGATAGCCGGTGCGGCTCATGGGCCCGCCCAGAATCAGCAGACCGGCCACGGGGTTCCGGTTGTAGTAATCCGAAGCGGCATTGACCGCCTCCCGCACCAGCGCTTTCCAGTCCACGGTGCCCAGCCGGGTGGAAATGGACTGCACCAGCTGCGAGACCTGCTTGAGGTGGTTGTCGCCAAGGGCCAGAAACAGGGCGTACTTGTTGGGGAAAAAGGGGTAAATGGAGGCTCTGGGCACGCCGGCCCGAAGGGCCACTTCCGGAATTGAGGTGTCCTCCGGCCCCAACTCCAGCAACAGTGACTCCGCCGCCGCCATGACTTTCTCCACCCGCTCCCGGCTGCGCTCCTGCACAGGCTTGCGGCTGTGTGTGGTGGCTGAATCGGCCATATCATCCTCTTTGCGGTTGTATTGACAATTCTACCCCGGCGGGAGTAGATTTGAAAAATAACAAATGTCATGTTTTTTAGGGGTGTTATTACCGCCCGGTATGACTCTTGATGGAATACCTCCTGATAGAGCCGCCCCGCAAAGACGGAACAGTCTGCATCAATGCTTCCTTTTAAAAAACAACAATCGCCCAGGAGTGTGTACCATGAGTTCAACCCCCCATGTCTGCGTCATCGGCGCCGGCCCCAGCGGCCTGGCCGCGGCAAAGAACTGCCTCGAATCGGGACTGGATGTCACGGTCTTCGAGAAAAACAACAAGGTGGGGGGCAACTGGGTGTTCAACTCCAGCACGGGCCACTCCAGTGTCTACGAGAACACCCACATCATCAGCTCACGGAACTGGTCGGAATATGAAGACTTCCCCATGCCGGAGCATTACCCGGAGTACCCCAATCACCGTCAGCTGCAGGCCTATTTTGAGAATTACGCCCGCCATTTCGGTGTGCTGGAGCAGATACGCTTCGAGACCACCGTGGACAATGTGGAGCGCACGGAGGACGGCCAGTGGCGGGTGCAGTATCGCGACCGGGACAACAACAGCCACACAGAGACCTACACCCACCTGATGGTGGCCAACGGCCATCACTGGAACCCCAAGTATCCGGAATACCCCGGCCAGTTCAATGGCACCTTCTCCCACTCCCACGACTTCAAGGGTGTGGACGACAGCTGGCGCGGACGGCGTGTGTTGGTGATCGGCGCCGGCAACTCCGCCTGCGATGTCTCCGTGGAGGCGGCCCGACTGGCGGATCACGTGGGGCTGAGCATGCGCAGCCCCCAGTGGTTCCTGCCCAAGTTCATGTTCGGACTGCCCTCGGACGTGCTCGGCGCCAAGAACCCCTGGATGCCCGGCAAGCTGCGCCAGGCCCTGTTTACCGTTCTGCTCAAGCTGCTGCAGGGCAATTACCAGAAAAAATACGGCCTTCCCGCGCCCAAGGAGCTGGTGCTCAGCCATCACCCCTCGGTGAACTCGGATCTGCTGGACTTTGTCCGCCATGGCCGCATCAAGCCCCGTCCCGCCATCAAGGCACTGGACGGTGACAGCGTGATCTTCACCGACGGACACCGTGAGCAGTACGACACCATTGTCGCCTGCACCGGTTTCTGGATCAGCTTCCCCTTCTTCGACCAGAAGCTGGTGGACTTCCAGAACGCCGCCCGTGTGCCGCTGTACCGCAAGATGCTGCACAAGGACTACGACAACCTGTATTTCATCGGCCTGTTCCAGCCGCTGGGCTGCATCTGGCCACTGGCGGACTACCAGGCGAAGCTGGCCTGCCAGGAAATACTGGGCAATTACCAGCGCCCCAGGGATATGGCAGCGGCCATCCAGCACGAGATGGACCACCCCCACCTGCCTTTTCACGCCGGTGGCCGTCACTCCACACAGGTGGACTACCACAAGTTCCGCAAGGAGCTGAAAAAGGAACTGGCCAGGGCCGGTGTGGACATCGGTAAGCCTCCCGCGGGCATTCCCGGCCGCTACAAGCAGTTCACCCCCGTGGCCGGTGGCAAAACCGCCAGCGCCCATTAAGAGGCCTTTCAGATCCCCCGGCGGGGACTGCCGGGGCGTTGACGATGGCGCCACTGAGGGTCCACTGACACAGGCACCTTTGCCGGTGTCAGTGGCTCGCGGCCCCGAATCAGATCCGCCGCTCGCTCCACCAGCATGATGGTGGGGGCATTGAGGTTGCCGTTGGGAATGGTGGGGAAGACGGAGGCGTCCACCACACGCAGCCCCTCCAGGCCGTGCACCCGGCTCTGGGGGTCCACCACTGTCCGCCGGTCCTGACCCATTTTGCAGGTGCAGGAGGGGTGGTAGGCGCTCTGCACGGAGCGGCGCACAAAAGCATCCATGGCCTCGTCCGTGGTCACCTCCGCACCCGGCTGTATCTCCTCACCCCGGTAGGGGTCCATCGCCGGCTGGCCGATGATCTCACGGGTGAGACGGACGCAGTCCCGGAAGCCCTGCCGGTCCGCCTTATGGGCGAGGTAATTGAACAGGATCCGTGGCGGCTGTCGCGGATCTCCGGACTGCACCCGTACATGGCCGCGACTCTGGGGCTTGTTGTGCCCCACATGCACCTGGAAGCCATGGCCGGCAAACGCTTCCCGGCCGTCGTAGCGCATGGCGGCGGGCAGAAAGTGGTACTGCAGATCCGGCCAGGGCACACCGGCCCGTGAACGGATAAAGCCGCATTACTCGAAGTGGTTGGTGGCCCCGAGGCCATCCTTTTTCAGCATCCAGCGCAGACCGATCGTCAGCTTGCGCCACCAGCTCAGCTGTCCGTTCAGTGACAGGGGCTGCTTGCAACGCTGTGGCTGCTGTTTGAGACAATACTGGAAGTAGAACTCCAGATGGCCCTGCAGATTCTCACCCACACCCGGCAGGCTGTGCAGGCAGTCAATGCCCGCCTCCGCCAGCACCTGTGGCGCACCGATGCCGGAGAGCTGCAGCAGGTGGGGCGAGCCGATGGCGCCGGCGCACAGCAGCACTTCACGGCGGGCCCGCACCTCATGGAGACGGCCGGCGCGCTCATAGCGCACCCCCACGGCCCGGTCTTCTTCCAGCAGCACCCTGTGCACCAGCGCCTGGGTGATCACCGTCAGGTTGTGCCTGTCCCGTACCGGATGCAGGTAGGCGTTGGCGGTGGAGCAGCGAACGCCGTTTTTCACCGTCATGTGCATGGGGCCGAAGCCTTCCTGCTGGTAGCCGTTGTAATCCGCCGTGGCCGGGTAGCCGGCTTCCTGACCGGCATCCACAAAGGCCTTATACAGGGGGTTGGCCATGGGGCGGCCGTCAATGTCATTGCAGTATCGGGTCCGTCTCATGGTGGATTCTCCTGGGGCATCACCCGGTGAGGGCTGTTTCCTGATTGGGCCGTTTCATTGCCTGAGGGTTCCATGTAAAACCACTGATAACGGCTCAGTCCAGGGGTTGTAAATGGGTCACCGGGGTTGGTGACGGTTGATCTGTCCGTACGGGCTGTGAGGCTTGAATGGGGGTTTTCAGGCACAAAAAAGCCCCTCCAACGTCTGTCAAAGGGGCTTTTTCGTGATTTTTTACTGTTTTATCAATGGCCTGATTGGGTCCGACCCGCTCAGAGTTATTCCCAGATGACTTTTTTGCGGGTTTTGTACCAGTCTTCCAGCTTGTTCTCGTATTTGGATTCGATGACGTTGCGCTTGATTTTCATGGTGGGGGTGAGCAGGCCGTTTTCCATGGTCCAGGGCTCTTTGACCACCACCACGAAGGCCAGCTTCTCGTGGTCTTCGATCTCGGCGTTGACCTTGTCCAGCTCGGCCTGCAGTTCCTCCTCCAGTGCCTTGCGGTCGCCGCCCTTCTCCAGCTCTTCACGGGCCTCGTCAGAGAGCAGCGCCAGCAGGCAGGGTTGTGGCTTGTTGGCGCCGGCCACGCAGACCACTTCCACCTTGGGGTGGTTGAAGCGCCCCTCGATGGGCACAGGCACCACGTACTTGCCCTTGGAGGTCTTGAACAGGTCCTTCACACGACCGGTGATCTTGAGGTAGCCCTCGGAGTCGATCTCCCCCATGTCGCCGGTTTTCAGGAAGCCGTCCTCGGTGATGTCTTCCTTGGTTTTCTCTTCGTTCTTGTAGTAACCCAGCATCTGGGCGGGGCTCTTCACCTGAACCTCGTCCCCCTCGGCAATGCGATGCTCCACCCCCGGGTTGGCCACGCCCACGGTGCCGATCTTGGCCTCACCGGGGCGGTTGGCGTGGGAGTAACCGAAGTTCTCGGACATGCCATAGACTTCCAGCAACTCCAGCCCCAGGCCCCGGTACCACTTGATGGTCTCCGCCGAGAGGGGGGCGGCGCCGGTGAGAGCGGCGCGGCAATGCTGCAGGCCCAGCTGCTTGAGCACCTTCTTCTTCACCACCCGGTTCAGCAGGGGAATATTGAACAGTATCTTCTGCTTCTTGGGGGGCAGCTTCTCGTTGATGCCCAGGTAAAACTTCATCCACAGCCGAGGCACCGAGAAGAACAGGGTCGGTTCGGCCCGCTGCAGGTCCTTCTGGAAGGTGTCCAGAGAGACGGCAAAAAACAGGTGGAAGCCAAAGAACAGCGAGGAGGTCTGCACCGCCGCCCGTTCCGCCACATGGGCCAGTGGCAGGTAGGAAAGCATGCGGTCATGGGTGTCCACCGGGAAGATTTCCACCAGGCCATTGGCCGCGGCAATCATGGTACGGAAGCTGTGCATGACGCCCTTGGGCTTGCCGGTGCTGCCGGAGGTGTACACCAGCGTGGCCAGGTCGTCCGGCTTGGGCATGCGGGGCGATTCGGTGGGCTGGGTCCTGGCGACAATTTCCGTCCACTTGTCCGTGTCCTCACGGGGGGACATGGGCAGTGAAATAGTGGGCAGATCCGCCGGGATATGCTCCTTGATGTCGTTCCAGCCGTCGGCGGTGCCGTCCATCTTGCCCAGGAACATCAGTTTGGCTTCGCTGTGCTCCAGCACATAGGCGGCGCTTTCGCCATTGAGTGTGGGATACAGGGGCACGGACACGTGTCCGGCGGCCCAGATGGCCAGATCCGAGAGAATCCAGTGGGCGCTGTTCTTGCCCAGAATGGCAATGCAGCTGTTGGCGGGAATATCCCGTGACTGCAGGTGGGCGGCCATGCGCAGCACCTGGTCCGCCGCCTCTTTCCAGGTAATGTCCTCGGTGCGGCCGTCGGCAAAGGGCTGGGTCAGGTAGACATTGTTGGGAGTTTCCCGGGCCCAGTGAAACAGGCAGTGAAGTGAGGTGGATTTCGCGTCCGCATTTGCCATGGATCCGGCTCCTTTGTCATTGTTTTGAAAGCACTGTTAAAAGCCTTTCGTGCAGGCCATTTATTATTGGTCTCTATTTTTAACGCGTATGGGGCCAATGTGCCAGCCCCCGGGCTCTAAATCGTCCCATTCAGGGGCGGTGCGGGAAAAATACCGTAAAATCCTCCCTTACCCGGGCAGCCCCGCCCGGAACCGCACCCGCTCCGTGGTGGCGGGTTTTATGGCAGTGAAACCCGTCCCAACACCCATGCCTGTCCCGGCAGCGGACGGTCGCTTTACAAAGCCCATGGCAGCAACCAAGCTTTTATCCATACAGGCAAAAAAGGACCCGAAGCTTTGCGGTTGAATCCCAGCCTCTTTGTTTTTCTGCTGACTCTTCTGGCCTGGCCAGCCCTGGCGGATACGTCCGTTGAGGAGCCGGTTCGTACCCTGAAGGCCGCTTATGTGGAGTTTGCGCCCTACATTTACACCGGCGACGATGGCCAGGCCACGGGCAGCGTCAAACAGCTCAGTGACCGTGTGGCCCGTAAGGCCGGTTACCGGCTGGAGTGGCAGGCACTGCCCATCAAGCGCGTCAAACTGTATCTGCAGCGGGGAAAGGTGGACCTGTGGCTGGGGATCGCCGGCCAGCCCCACCTGCAACCCCTCATTATGGAAACCCGGGTCCCGCTGGCGAAGGTCACCCTGTCCGCCTACCACCGGCCCTATCAGTCTCCGGTGGAAACAATCGGCGATCTGCGGGGTCAATCGCTGATTCTGATCAGTGGCTATAGCTATCTGGGGCTGCTGGAAGGGGTACTCGCGGACCCCGGAACTCAGCATGACAGCGCACCCAACCATGAAGCGGGCCTGAAAATGCTGACCATGGGACGGGGCGACTATCTGCTCAACTACGACGAACCCATGAAGCGGGCCCTGGAAAAAATGCCCACCATACCCCTCAGACGCAATCCCCTGTTCAGCCGTGAGGCCACCTTTCTGATCTCACGCCAGGCTCGTGAGCCCGAAGTCCTGGTGGAGCGGCTGGAGAAGGCCTACTGGGCACTGATGGAGGAGGAAGGTAATGGGCCCGTTACCCCCGACACCCTCTATTGAGCCAGCATACTGACTGTATCGAAAAGGCCGTGGCGCAAAGGGGACGGATTCAGGGAGCACCGGTCGCGGGGGGACGACAGGCCGGATTCACGTCTGATTGTGGCCCGGGGCGGCCAGGGCGGCTCTTGCCTGCTGGTAGCTCAGTCCGGCCAGGCCGGAGCGGTGCAGTGAGGCACGCAGGGAGTGCGCCAGCCCGTAGGCGAACATTCGCTGGTTGAAGGGCATGGACTGCTGGTAGCCGGGCAGGGCCTGGGCCAGTGTGGGGGCCTCTTCCAGCTCACGGGCAAAGCGGGCCCTGCGCTCCTCTATCAGGGCCATCAGGGTGGGGTCCGCGGCCGCTTCGCTGCCCAGCTCCAAAGTCCATGTCAGATCCTGCTGCAACTCACAACGGCCCACATAGCGTCCATAGACCCGGGGCCCCCACTCATGGGGGCCAATGGGGGAGAGACGAAAGCGATCCTGCTTGCGGTACAGCCAATAGACATTGCCGGGCACTGGGCGAAAGCGGAAGTCACTCTCCAGCACAAACAGGGAGGTGAACAGTTCCACGGAAATGTCATTCAGGCTTTTCGGGGCGGCCAGCTGTGAGGCACCACGGGACTCGTCCAGCATGGCCATCACCGGCGCCAGCCCCTTGCCCTGGGGGTTGGGATTCTTTGGCATAAGCATCTATACGAACCGGAAAGGAAAAAGGGCCATGCTTTTCAGCATGGCCCCGGGAAATGGCACGGCTCGCGACGCCGTTACTGCACTTCGATCTGCTTCACCGGGCTGCGGGCCTCTTCCAGGCGGTTGATGCGGATTTTCAGCACACCGTCCTCATACTGGGCCTTCAGTGAATCCGGGTCGGCATCGGCGGGCAGGTCCAGCACCCTCTGGAAGCTGCCATAGTGGCGCTCCACAAACTGGTAGTTGTCATCGTCGCTTTCCCGCTCCTGGTGCCGCTCACCCCGGATCACCAGGGCATCCTGCTCCAGTGTCACCTGCACATCGTCCTTGTTGACGCCAGGCAGATCCACATTGATCTGGTACTGGTCCCGGTTCTCCTTGATGTCCACACTGGGGCGGAAAAACCCGCTCTCCGAGCCCATCAGACCCGCACCCGGCGTGGTCAGCGAAGGCATGCCAAAACGCCGTGAGAAGTCATCAAACATCTGATTGATCTGTTGCTGCATGCTGTAGAACGGGTCCGCAGAAGAGGACTGGTTGATCGGAGCCAGCCCCTGACGGGCGTTGCTCACCGGCACCTGATCCTGCTCCTTGCGGAACCAGTTCCAGGGAGAGAATTTCTTCAGTTCCATAAGACACCTCCTTATCGATTCCGTACTCCTTGAATGTGAATATGACTGTCTTTGAGTAACAGGTTCTCTGTTGCCTCTAATACAGGATGTAAGGACTGCCTTAACGGCTATCAAGAGGCGTCTGAGTCTTTATTCCGGGGACGGTGCCTCCTCCAGGAGCCGCCGGTAACGGTTCAGGTCTTCCTGGCTGAACAGCACAAAACGGATTTTACGAATCGTGTCCAGTTGGGACAGTTGGTTCAGCACGGTCTGCAAGGCGACCCTGGCGCCTTCACGGGGCGGATAGCCGAAAGCCCCGGTGGAAATGGCAGGAAAGGCAATACTGCTCAGCCCCTGTGACTCCGCCAATGACAGGGCCCGGCGATAACAGGACGCCAGCAGCTGCTCCGCCGGTTCATCCTGGCCATACACCGGGCCCAGGCAGTGAATGACATAGCGGTTGGGCAACCCGTGAGCCCCGGTGATCACCGCCTCACCGGGTTTTATGGGGGCCTGGAAGCGGCATTCCTCCTCCAGCTCCGGCCCGGCCGCCCGATGGATGGCCCCGGCCACACCGCCGCCGGTCTTGAGCTCGGCATTGGCGGCATTGACCACGGCGTCCATATCCGTCTGCTGGGCGATGTCCCCCTGACGGCACTCGATCCGGATATTCCTGAAATCCCGTGCTATCTGCTCACTCACTGTCTTTCCTCTTGCCGGTTGTGCGGATTTGCGGTTTCTGTACTGAAACCCATGTCGTATTGGTTTTCCTGCATTGGATCCTATTTTGGCAGAACATAAACCGCGTAAGTTCACGGCAATGACAAAAAGTGTTCTACCGGTGCCCGACGGGGACTGACGGCCAAAGTCACCGGCTTAAAACACCCCCTCTGGGGGCCACTCCCTCTCCATTCTGCCAGGGGGTGGCGACGGCCGGCGATGACCCCGTTATACTGCCCGGCATGGAAAAGACCCCCCACAGCGTACTGGAACATACCTTCGGCTACCGCCAGTTCCGCGGCCACCAGGAAGCCATTATCCAGGCACTGGTGGCCGGTGAGGACGCCCTGGTGCTGATGCCCACCGGTGGCGGCAAATCCCTGTGTTACCAGATCCCGGCACTGGTGCGTGAGGGCACCGGCGTGGTGATCTCGCCACTGATCGCACTGATGCAGGATCAGGTACAGGCGCTGCAGGCCCTGGGAGTGCGTGCCCGGTTTCTCAACTCCAGCCTGGACTTCCAGCAGGTCCAGGAGACCGAGCAGGCGCTGCGGGCCGGACAGGTGGATCTGCTTTACATCGCCCCGGAGCGGCTGATCCAGGAGCGTACACTGGCGCTGCTGCACCAGTGCCCCGTCGCCCTGTTTGCCATTGACGAGGCCCACTGTGTCTCCCAGTGGGGGCATAACTTCCGTTCCGATTACCTGCAGCTGAGCCTGCTCCACGAGCAGTTCCCCAGTGTCCCCCGCGTGGCCCTCACCGCCACCGCCGATGGCCGCACCCGTGAGGAAATCGCCCAGCGGCTGCAGCTGACCGGGGCAAAACACTTTGTCAGCGGCTTTGACCGGCCCAATATCCAGTACCGCATCAGCCGCAAGGACAACCCAAGGCAACAACTGACCCGCTTTCTCAAGCAGGAGCACCCGGGGGATGCGGGCATCGTCTACTGCCTCTCACGCAACCGGGTGGAGACCGTGGCCCGCTGGCTGCAGGGTGAGGGCATCACGGCTCTGCCCTACCATGCCGGCCTCTCGCCACAGATGCGCCAGGAGCACCAGAGCCGCTTTCTCCGTGAGGAGGGGGTGGTGATTGTGGCCACCATTGCCTTCGGCATGGGCATCGACAAGCCGGATGTGCGCTTTGTGGCCCACCTGGATCTGCCCAAGAGCATCGAATCCTACTACCAGGAAACCGGGCGGGCCGGCCGTGACGGTGAGCCCGCCACCGCCTGGATGGTGTACGGGCTGCAGGACGTGATCAAGCTGCGACAGATGCTGGAAGGCTCACAGGGCAGCGAGCTGCACAAGCGGGTGGAACGCCAGAAGCTGGACGCCATGCTGGCCCTGTGCGAGACCACCCGCTGCCGTCGCCACACCCTGCTGAGCTATTTTGACGACCCGGCGCAGGAGCACTGCGGCAACTGCGATGCCTGTCTGACACCGGCAAAGACCCACGACGCCACGGACCAGGTGCGCAAGGCCCTGTCCTGTGTCTACCGCACCGGACAGCGCTTTGGTGTGAACTACGTGGTGGATGTGCTGAGGGGGGTGGATAACGAACGCATACGCCAGTTCGGCCACCACCAGCTGAGCACCTGGGGACTGGGGGCGGACACGGATGCCACACAGTGGCGTGCGGTGTTCCGCCAGCTGGTGGCCTTCGGCTACCTGAAGGTGGACACGGACGGTTTCGGCGGACTGAGCCTGACCGAGCAGTGCCGCCCACTGCTGCGGGGGGAACAGCGCATCGAACTGCGTGAGGATGTGGTGGAGAAGGCTCCCCGCCGTTCCGCTTCCGGCGGCGGCGCGGCCCGCAAGGCACCGGCGGACCTGGACCCGGCGGACCAGCCCCTGTGGGAGGCGCTGCGGGCCTGCCGCAAGCAGCTGGCCGAAGAGCAGGGGGTGCCGCCCTATGTCATCTTCCATGACAGCAGCCTGAGGGACATGGCGCTGCGCAAACCCGCCAGTGAGGCGCAGATGCTGGAGGTCTCCGGGGTGGGTGACAGCAAGATGGAGAAATACGGCCACGCCTTTCTCCGGGTCATTGAGGAAACCCTGGCGGACAGTGCGGGCTGACCGGTTCCGACCGGCCTGTCCGCGCCTGGCGTTCAGTCACTTTTAACGATCAGTCCCCTTTACCGGCATACATGGGCTTGCCGTCCATCAGCGCCAGCCAGCCACGCAGTATGCGGTAGACAAACCACACCGCCGTCACCGCCAGAATCAGCACCCCCACACCGATACCCGCCAGCAGGGTCCCCAGCACCGACCACAGAAGCCCGAACCAGAACGTACGAATCTGCCAGCGGAAGTGGGAATCCAGCCAGGTCCCCACCACCTCGTCACGCTTGATGTAATTGATGATCACACCCACCAGTGCGGTAAACAACAGCAGAAAGGACAGGGCCTGAAGCCCGTAAACCACATTGGTGACGGACTTCATCGACTGCATTTTCTCGTCGTTCACGGCAGGACTCCCTGTGTCAGCAAGAGGACAGCGCCAGTATAGGCGCTCACCCCCCGCAGAAACCAGACTCCCGCCCCAAGCCCAGCAGTGCCTGTCCCTGTTGCCATGCCTGTCCCTGTTGCCATGCCTGTCCCTTTGGTTGCCATGCCTGTCTTTTGCATCCCACATCCTCGCGCCAGCAGCTGAGACGGCTTTGAGTGGAGCAGGGGGCTCTGATGGCTTCTGTGCGCAACACCCGGGCTTTTACCCACAGGCCTCACTCACGGGCCAGTGCCACAAACTCCCCGGTAAAGTGGCCGCTTTTCCCCCCCTGATACTCCAGCAAGGCCTCCACCCGGATACGGGCACGCCCCCGTCGGGACAGCATCCGGATAAAAGCCGGCCATTTCTCCGGCTGCACCAGCCGGGCACGGGCCTGGAAGTCACCGGGGATGGGCTGTTCGTAGTTCATGCTGTTGCGCTGAATCACCAGCTGCCCGGGCACACCGCTCTCTCTCAGGCGCAGATGCAGGTAGGTCCAGGCCGCCAGGGTGGCCACCGCAGAGGCGCTGCCACCAAAGACGGTGGCGCGGTGATTGATATTCGGCGCCAGTGGTGCGGAAAGCACCACCTCATCGCTGCCCGTGGAGACCACCGCGACGCCCATGACCTCGGACAGCGGAATATGCCGGTGCAGATAGTCCTGAATCTCCTGCCGTGTCATGACGCTTCCTTTGGTATAAAAACGAAACGGCACTGCCACAAGCCATGCCTGTCCCATGAGGCTCAGGGCCTGAGTGCCTGTCCCGAAAGATCCGTGCCTGTCCCGGATAAGAAAGATCCGTGCCTGTCCCGGATAAGCTAAATGCCTGTCCCATGGTCTCACTGAGCTCCATGTCTGTTCCGTAGCGTCCCGCGCCGGGGAATTTCAGAGGATTCGGTCTGTTCCCGGTGTGGTTTATCCACTACTGCCGGGCAGTTTTGCCTCCCGGAGAAATCTCCGGTACTGGGACAGCACCTGATCCGGGGCTTCCAGTTGTGGGTAGTGACCAATGCCGGGCAGCTCGGCGATAAAGGTCTCTCCCACCAGCTCGCGGTAGCGGGCCACCATATGGGCGCCCGAGACCGGGTCGGCACTGCCGTTGATCAATGCCAGCGGACAGCGTGCCCCGGTCAGTGCCTGCAGCCAGCGTTCGCGGTGGACACGGCGGTCCACCATGTAGCGGATCAGCTTGTGCATCAGCCGGTGGCCGTCTTTTTCCCGGACCAGGCGCCAGAACCCCTCCAGGGTTTCCCGGGAAGGGGGCGTGTCAGGGCCGAAGACATTCCCCATGGAGCGGTTGAAAGCGCTCTGGCCCAGGAATCGCCCGGCCAGCCCCCCAAGCGGGCTGAGCATCAGCCTCTGCACAGGCCGTGGCCGGTGGGTTTCCGGGAAAAGGCCGCCATTGAGCAGACAGGCCGAGAGTATCCGTGGCTGCTGCCGCAGACGGTCCCTTGCCAGCAGTTCCTGGGCCACCGTATCACCGTAGTCATGGGCCAGTACCTGGTAATGATCCACTGCCAGGTGGGCCAGTACGGCCTCCATCAGGTCTGCCTGGGACATAATGGAATAGGTGTGGTTATGGCGTGGCTTGCTGCTGAAACCAAAGCCCAGCATATCCGCCGTCACCACGCGGAAATGCTCTGTCAATGCCGCCCAGATGGGGGCGAAATCCCAGCTGGCGGTGGGAAAGCCATGAATCAGCAACAGCACCGGACGTGCATCTCCGGGGGCGGAGTCCACCAGGAAGATGCGGTATGGGCCGTAACTCATAAAACGGCCCTGTTGCTGCCAGAGCTCAGGATCTTTTTCAATTCCGTTGGGTTGCGGCACAAGCGGCTCCATGGCGTTTACTGCCAGCTTAGCGCAATCGGCCCCCCTCTGCAGTGGCTGCGGCCAAACCGTCATTGCCCGGATCGGCCTGACTGCTCTCTGAGCCTGTATGGGTCGCCATTTCTCGCCCGGGGCCGTCCAGGTCTATGGGGAGGCTTCCAGTGACTGGCCGCTGTGCTGTGTTTCCGTCACCAGCGGCAGGGGGTAGGCATAGACGCCCGGCAGGTCGTACTCCCCCTCCCTGCGGGGTTGATAGGGGAGACGCTCCACCGGGGGGGAGAATTCAGACCTCAGGTCCGGGCGCCGTCCACGGGGGTCCATTCGATACCAGCCATGTCCCTTCAGCCAGACGGCATTGAGCCCGTGCAGCCGGTAATGGCCTGGCCGCTGTCTGAGCAGTCGCTGATAGCAGAGGCCCGCCGGCAATTCATTGGCCCGCAGTAATGCCGCCAGCAAATGACTCTTTCCAAAGCTCAGCCCACACCCCTCCTGCAGCACCTCCGAGGCCCGGCAGGGCTCCGGGTTCAGGCCATGGTCTCTGCTGTGACGTATGGCATCCCGCACATAGCGGAAACAGGCCGCGGCAATCACTGTCTCATCCGTCAGTCCCCGGGAGAGGCGTCTGGCACGAGCCAGTATCAGCGGGTCACGCCAGTCGATGTACTCGTTCGCATCCAGATAGTGCTCCATGGGCTGCTCCTTGTCCGCTTCCTGAGTCTCCATGCCCACTCAGCGCCGCCGTGATGGCGATGCCATCGTTATCCCTTCATCCCTTCATACCTTGTGCAGAATTGAGCGCGGCTTGTGGCTGGACCTTGACAGTAATGACGTTACTCAGTCGGAATTCGTTGCAGTGCAGGGTATCAGCCGCTCCGTGCCTGTGCTGTTTACCCCTTGGCAAAACCGCAATAACCCGGTGCGCAAGGTCAAAAAGGTGAATCAGGTGGCACCAGCGCCCGCTGGGTGGGGCTGTCCCTGGCGCTGTGTCCCTCGACGCCGCCCCGGGCGAGGGGTAGCATTGGCCCGGCATTTTCCCCACCGCAACGAGAGCGTCCATGAAACCGTCCACCCTGCTTGGCAGTGCCCGTATGCCGGACACGCAAAAAGAGCTCAGGCTCTACGAACACGATGGCCACTTTGCCATCAAGATCCCCGGCCGGGGTGAACTGATGAATACCCGTGTGCACGGCTCGGAACGGGCTCTGGCGGAGCTGGCCTGTGAGCGTATGAATCCCGAGGGGGCGCCGCGCATTCTGGTAGGAGGGCTGGGGGTGGGCTTTACCCTGGCGGCAGCCCTTGAGGCCAGTACGGCCGACACTGAGGTGCTGGTGGCTGAGCTGGTGCCGGAGGTGGTGAGCTGGAATCGGGATCTGATCGGCGGCCCTTCCGGGCACCCCCTTTCAGACCCCCGCAGCCGGGTCTATGTGGGGGATGTGGCGGATCTGTTGCGGGATGACGAGCATGGCACCTTTGATGCCATTCTGATGGATGTGGATAACGGCCCCGAGGCCATAATCCGCCGTGAGAACGACTGGCTCTATACCGTGGCCGGACTCAAGGCCGCGCGCCGGGCACTGCGCCCCGGCGGGGTTCTGGCGGTGTGGTCCGCCGGCCCGGACCGGCTGTTCAAGACCCGGCTGCATCACGCCGGACTGAGGGTGGAAGAGCAGGTGGTGCGCCCTCACCGCGCCGGCAAGGGGTCGAAGCATTACATCTGGCTGGGCCAGGTCTGAGGCCTACTGAAACGCCCGCACAGCTACCAGAACCAGCACCACCAGCAGCACGGACAGGCCCTCCCAGTAGGGAATCCGGAGCAGCCCTGTGACTTTCGCGGGTGGAAAAGAGAGATACAGGGCACAGAGCAACGCCACCAGCCCCACCAGGGCCGCCTCGGTCCACAACGCGTAGAAACCCGCCAGAAACAGGGGCACTCCGGTCAGCGTCCGGAAAAGACTCAATGGGGATTGGGGCGTGCTCATGGCGGTTTCTCAGCAGTGTGGGAATGCTGGCGCCGCCCCCGGGGCGGTGCCAGAAAGGTCAAGCCTAGCGCAACGCCGGGTTCAGAGTGTAAGTGGCGGTCAGTGAGGCCTGGTCCAGGACATGGCCTTCGATGGCCTTTTCCAGGTGCGGCCCACGGAATTCTTCCGGCAGATCCAGGGTCGCCTTATCCAGTGCCAGCACGGTGAACACATAGCGATGGACCCGCTCGTCGTTCCAGGGCGGGCAGGGGCCGTCATAACCGCCGTAGGTGCCGGCCATGCCCGGATTCTGCGCCAGAAAGTCCGTGTAATCGTTGATACCACGCCGCCCCAGGGCATCCCGCAACGGCGCCTTGCCGCCGACGGTGACATCCGTGGCGTCGTGGCCCTCATCGATATGATCCACCTCGGCGGGGATTCCCACCAGCAGCCAGTGGTAGAAATCCACCCGTTCCAGATCCTCGGGAATGGTTTTGCCTTCCTGATTCACATCGTCCGCCACGCTGGGAGCGTCCAGATCCTTCACCACCACGGCAAAGCTTTTCGTTCCTTTGGGGGCACCGGACCAGCGCAGTTGCGGACTGATGTTTCGCCCCAGCACCATGTGTTCCTCGGAGTCGTAAATGCCAAAGGCGAAGCGCTCGGGGATGGGCTTGCCGTCTTGGATATCCTTGATGTCCAGTTTCATTGCGGCCTTCTCCAGATTGCTCTTGAGTCACGATGGCTTGAACTGCTGCTATTCACACTAAGGATTTTGCCCCCACAGGACAACCGGACTAACCCTGACTGGGCTGACACAGCAACCGGGCGAGGGACTGATCCAGAGTGGATTCGGGTAATGGCCGGTCGCTGATGATTTCCAGCCGGTTTTCCGCGGCTTCTTCCAGCCATTGGCTGGACAGCGCTCCGTCGGCCAGATTCAGTGTCAGCCAGCCCCTGTCGGTATGCATCACCCCCTTGAGACGCAGCCAGTCACCGCTGTGGCAAAAGGCCATCAGGGCGTCATGGTCAAAGACCGTCTCCGGTGCGATACGCCAGCCACAACTGTAATGACGGTCACCCTGATTGCCAAAACGCTGCCAGGGCCTTTCGCTCAGAGACGGTGGCTCTGGGCGATGATCCGGCTCATGGGTGTGGTGATGACTGTGGGCCTGTGGATCGCTCACCGGCCGTTCACTGTAAGCCCCCGTCAGCCACTGCAGTGGAATGTGACCCTGCCGGGTCTCCTCAATGCGTTGCTTTGGGGGCTGCCAGGCACCGGCCCACTGCCGGAATCGGTCCAGATCCTCCTCGCTGCACAGGTCGCACTTGTTGGCCACCAGCACATCGGCGGCAGCGGCCTGGTCACGGAAGTGCACGTTTTCCGTAACCCGGGGTTCCTTCAGTCGCCGTGGGTCCACCAGGCAGAGGCTGGATTGCAGTGTCAGCGTGTCCCGGTAGAACTCGCCCGTGAGTGTCTCCAGGATCCGGGAAGGGTGGCCCAGCCCCGTGGGCTCGATCAGCAGGCGGTCCGGCTTCTCCCGGCTGATCAGCATGTTCAACCCGATCTGCATGGGCAAGCCGGCCACACAACACATGCAACCCCCGGGCACCTCCTTCACCGCCACGCCGGACTGAGCCAGCAACGCCCCGTCAATGCCCACTTCCCCGAATTCGTTTACCAACACCGCCCAACGCTCATGCTCCGGTTTGAGAGCGAGCAGATTCTTTATGGCGGTGGTCTTGCCAACACCGAGAAAGCCCAGTATCAGGTGGGTGGGTATGGAACGGGGCATGGCGGCTCCTGAGCAGTCAATATAAACGATCATAAGGGACAGGCACTCCGGCATAAACCCGCTGACCCAATCCGTTATGCAACGTTATAACATAAAAAAAACACCCTTTCCGATTCCTGAAACGCATTGGTCCCGCGCATCCAGTTCGGGACAGGAACTCGTATTGGAACAAGGACAGGCACTCGGGTTGTACTCGTATTGGAACAGTTGGAACAGGGACAGGCACTCGGGTGGCACTCGGGTAGTACCCATTAACCGGATATTCTTAATAACTGGGACTGGGTTTTTCAGAGCCAGGCCTTAGACACCTGATCGCAGCGACGGAGGCGGCAGCACCCTCAAAAAAGCCCCTACTGGCATGACTGGGGCCTTTTGGGACTGCGCAATTCCCTGATCTTTTACTAGACTCAGACACATGCCTTGAGCAAACAGGACCCTGCCCTTGCCAGCCGTTCGTCCATTGAGTCCTGGTGAAGCCGACCCCGTTCTGGTGTGGGTCCCGTAATAACATGAGTGCCGTATTAAGATGAGTAGTAACCCCAGCACTCGCAGGGGTCTGGTTCCCAGCAGTATTGAAGATCCGGACCACGTGGCGGGACTGATTCAGCTGTTGTCCTGTCTGGCCGCCTCTGCCGCGGCTTTCTTTGCCGTGCGCTATCTGTTTTTTATCGAGGCGGCGCCT
>JAWWAC010000016.1:0-55838 GCA_033721915.1 Oleiphilaceae bacterium | reverse complement strand
TCCGGGCCGATGCCGTCACCGGGTAACAGCAGTACGCTTCTGCTCATGAAATGTCCTTTTACTTTTTCTCGTAACGCGTTGATTTAATGAAGAGGCTCGAACAGCCAGGGAGCGTCCTGACGGCGTTTCTCCTCGAAGGCGCGGATGCTGTCCGCATCCTCCAGGGTGACACCGATGTCATCCAGTCCGTTGAGCAGGCAATGGCGCCGGAAATTGTCCACCTCGAACGGGAACTGGTCCCCCTCGGGGGTTTCCACCCGCTGCTTCTCCAGGTCCACTGTCAGGCGGTAGCCCGGGTTGGCCTCCACTCTTTTGAAAAGATCGTCCACCACATCTTCAGGCAGAACAAGGGGTAACAGGCCGTTCTTAAAGCTGTTGTTGTAGAAGATATCGGCAAAGCTGGGGGCAATAATGGCCCTGAAACCGAAATCCTCCAGTGCCCATGGGGCATGCTCACGGCTGGAGCCGCAACCGAAGTTGCTCCGGGTCAGCAGCACACTGGCCCCCTGGTAGCGCTCCTGGTTGAGGACAAAGTCCCGATTCAGCGGCCGCTGGCTGTTGTCACGACCGGGCTCCCCCTTGTCCAGATAGCGCAGCTCGTCAAACAGGTTGGGGCCGAAGCCCGTGCGCTTGATGGACTTGAGAAACTGCTTGGGGATGATCATGTCCGTGTCCACATTGGACCGGTCCAGGGGGGCCACCAGGCCCTCATGGCGTGTAAAGGGTTTCATAACAGGCTCCCCGGGTCAGACCGCGACGTCGTTTAACGCGGCAATATCAACAAAATGACCATGAATGGCCGCAGCGGCCGCCATGGCCGGGTTCACCAGATGGGTCCGGCCACCAAAGCCCTGGCGTCCCTCGAAGTTGCGGTTGGAGGTGGAGGCGCAGTGCTCCCCCTCACCCAGCTTGTCGGCGTTCATGGCCAGGCACATGGAGCAGCCCGGCTCGCGCCATTCCAGCCCCGCCTCCCTGAAGATACGGTCCAGGCCTTCCGCTTCCGCCTGGGCCTTCACCAGTCCGGAGCCGGGCACCACCATGGCCTGCTTGAGGCTGGGGGCGACGGTCTTGCCCTTGACCACGGCCGCCGCCTCTCTCAGGTCCTCGATGCGGGCGTTGGTGCAGGAGCCGATAAAGACCCGGTCCAGTCGGATGTCCGTCATGGGGGTATTGGGCTTGAGGCCCATGTACTTCAGTGCCCGCTCAATGCCCTCGCGCTTGATGGGGTCGCTTTCCCGGGCCGGGTCCGGCACACGGCCACCGATATTGGTCACCATCTCCGGTGAGGTGCCCCAGCTGACCTGTGGCTCGATCTCCGCCGCGTCCAGTGTCACCACCTTGTCGAACCGGGCATCCGGGTCGCTTTTCAGCTCACGCCAGGCTTCCACGGCACGGTCCCACTGCTCGCCTTTTGGCGCCAGTGGACGGCCACGGACATAGTCAATGGTGGTGTCATCCACCGCCACCATGCCGGCACGGGCGCCGGCTTCGATGGTCATGTTGCAGACCGTCATGCGCCCTTCCATGGACAGGCTCTCGATGGCACTGCCGGCAAACTCGATGGCGTAACCGGTGCCGCCGGCGGTGCCGATGCGGCCGATAATGGCCAGTATCACATCCTTGGCGGTGACACCCGGACGCAGCTGCCCGTTGACTTCCACCTTCATGTTTTTCGATTTCTTCTGCACCAGGCACTGTGTGGCCAGCACATGCTCCACCTCGGAGGTGCCAATGCCATGGGCCAGCGCACCGAAGGCGCCGTGGGTGGAGGTGTGGGAGTCGCCGCAGACAATGGTCATGCCCGGCAGTGTGGCCCCCTGCTCCGGGCCGATCACATGGACAATGCCCTGGCGCTGGTCGCTCATGCCGTATTCGACAATGCCGAATTCATTGCAGTTGCTGTCCAGTGTCTGCACCTGGATCCTGGAGATCGGATCCTCGATGCCCTCGACACCCCGGTCACGGCCCGTGGTGGGCACGTTGTGGTCGGCGGTGGCCAGGTTGGCATCCACCCGCCAGGGCTTGCGCCCGGCCAGTCGCAGACCCTCAAAGGCCTGTGGCGATGTCACTTCGTGCAACAGCTGCCGGTCGATGTAAATCAGCGCGGAGCCGTCGTCCCGCTGCTTGACCAGGTGGGCGTCCCACAGTTTGTCGTATAAGGTTTTGCCGCTCATGCGTACCCCCGGAATCTCTCAGCCACCGCATTCTGTCGGTGGAACCTGTTTCATTGACAATGATACGCAGTGGTGACGGATAACTGCAATTCATCCCAATAATAGATACCATTCCATTATGGAATGCAGGTGGGTGCCTGATGTACGAATCAGGGAGCCCGTCATGAAACAGCCCGGACGTCAGGGCAAGCCGGTCAGCCGGAGGAGAACGGGATCATGCAGACACAGTCGCTGGCCGCTTTTGTGGCCATAGTGGACAGCGGGTCGTTCTCGGCCGCTGCGGATCAGCTCAATGTGAGCCAATCCGCCATCAGCAAGCGCCTGGCCAACCTGGAGCTGCAGGTGGGGCGGCCGCTGATCGAGCGTGACGGCCGCCATGCACGGCTGACCGAGGCCGGAGAGCGGCTGCTGCCCCATGCCCGGCAGGTACTGGACGAGCTGCACAACGCCCGCCTGGCGCTGGAGCAGCCCACGGAGCGCTTCAGTGGCCCTGTGAGGCTGATTACCAGCCACCATATCGGGCTGCACCACCTGCCCGCCTGGCTCAAGCGCTTCCGCCAGCAGCATCCGGCGGTGGAATTCCAGCTGCAGTTCATGGAGTCGGAGCAGGCCTTTGCCGCACTGCAGCGCCGTGAGGCCTCACTGGCCCTGGTCACGCTCAACGACCGGCTGCAGCAACACTTCGAGGTGCACCATAACTGGGAGGACCCCATGCACTTCGTCTGCGGCCCGGACCACCCGCTGGCACGACTCGAATCACCGACACTGGCGGATCTGGCCGGGCACGAGGCCATACTGCCCTCGGCCACCACGGAGACCTACCGGGTGGTGTCCCACCTGTTTCTGATCAACGGGTTGCGCCTGCAGGCCCAGATGCCCACCAACTACCTGGAAACCATCAAGATGATGACCTCCGTGGGGCTGGGCTGGTCGGTGCTGCCTGGCACCATGGTGGACCGGGACCTGGTGGTGCTGCCCGTGGCCGCCCCGGTCAGCCGCATGCTCGGCGCCGTGGGCCTGTGGCGGCGGGACCCGGGCCCGGTGGCCCGGGCCCTGCTGGCGCTGGTGCGGCAACACCCCTGATTCAGTGCGTGTTTTTACCGGGTTTCTGCGGCTTCAGGTTCTGTTGTGGTGACACGAAGGGCTGAAACAGCATGCGGTCCAGGCGCAGGTCACGGGGGTCGCGGAATTCATCGATGCCGATGGTCATGCCCAGGTGCCCGGCCTCGGGCTGATCCCGGTAAGTGCCAAAGAGACGATCCCACCAGGGCAGGTTAAAGCCGAAGTTGCTGTCGGTTTCACGGCGGACAATGGAGTGGTGGACACGATGCATGTCCGGTGTGACCACCCAGTGGCGTAACCGACGGTCCAGCCAGGCGGGCAGTTGCACATTGCTGTGGTTGAACAGTGACGTGGCATTGAGCAACACCTCAAAAACCAGAACCGCCAGGGCCGGCGTTCCGAGCAGAAACACCACAGCGAGCTTGATGGCCATGGAAATCAGGATTTCCAGGGGGTGGAATCGCAGCCCCGTGGTGACATCAAACTCCAGGTCTGCATGGTGCATGCGATGCAGTCGCCACAACCAGGGCACGGCATGAAAGAGGCGATGCTGAAAGTAGATGGCCAGGTCCAGCAGGATCACGGAGCTGAGCACCGCCAGCCACAGGGGCAGCGAAACCCCGTTAAAAAGCCCCCACCCCTGCTCGGAGGCCAACAGGGCCGCCCCAACGGCCGTGAGGGGGAAAATCAGGCGCACCGCCACCGTGTCCAGAGCCACGATGGCCAGGTTGTTGGGCCAGCGCCGGCCACGACCGATACGCTGCGGTCTCAGCCTGGCACGCCCCTCCCACAGCGCCATCAACACCAGGACGAGCAGAAAGCCCGCGCCGCGGATCAGGGGCTCATGGGGCAGCAGGAACTCGGACATGGCCACGCCTCCCGTCACGCCACCGGCAGACCGGTCGCTTTCCACTCCGGATAGCCTTCCTCGAAGCGGCGCACCCGGTAGCCGAGCTGGCGCAGCCGCTGGGCGGCCTCGTGGGACAGCACACAATAGGGTCCGCGGCAGTAAGCCACAATTTCCCTGTCCCGTGGCAAACGGCCCAGCATGCCTTCCAGCCGATCCAGTGGAATATTGATGGCCTCTGGCAGATGCCCCGCCAGGTACTCTTTCTCGGGGCGCACGTCCAGCACAGTCACCTCGCCGCCGGACAGTCCGGCCAGCAGTTCGTCCCGTGTCACGGGCTTCAGTGCGCTCTGCGGGTCCTCCTCCGGGAACAGCTGGCTCAGCAGACGCTCCATTTCCGCCAGGTTGGTTTCCGCCACCTGACGCAGCAGTCCCAGCAGCCGGATGATCCGCTCATCAGTCAGGCGGTAGAGCCTCTGTTTGCCACTGCGCCGGGCGGTCACCAGACCGGCACGGCGCAGGTGCTGGAGGTGCTGTGAGGCATTGCCGACGGTCAGGCTGGCGGTGCTGGCCAGGGTCTCAACCGGGGCCTCCCCCTGGGCCAGACGCTCCAGCAGTGCCAGGCGGTGGCCATGACCCAGGGCGCGGCCCACCTGGGCCAGGGTATCCTGAAGAGACTGCTGCACTGTCATGGGGTCGCTCCGGGCGTATTGCCATGGGATGATGAACGGGACTCTTTTACCCAATTTTAAGCAATCATTCTATCGAATAATAGAATGATAACAGAAAACACCCGTCATATCCTGCCGGATCCTCAACAACAGCCCCCCGAAACACTCCCTGTCCGGGCCCATTGGCGCAAAACGCATTCCCCTGCCCGCGGCGCCCTTCCCTTCACTGCTGGCTGTTCACTGCTGGCTTCTCAGGCAATCGCCCCCTCCACCTTTGAGGGGTGGTAAGGTTCCGCATTGAAGTTGGTGGCCTGGATCTGCACCAGCTTGCGCTCCCCCTGCTCGCCGTTCATGCGCCAGTGTCCGATGCGCACGTTGTCCACAAAGGCGATGTCCCCCTTCTGCCATTCCATCAACAGGGCTTCCCGGTAAATGGTGGCAAAAAGGGTTTTCTGCTCTTCTTCCGTCCACTCCATGGGCTGCCCCTGCTGGTCGCACAGCTCCCAGGTGAGGCTCATGTTCTCGGCGGTGGAGTCGGGTTTGAGTTCTCCGCGATCCCGGAAGACTTCCACGGCGGCACGGTGTACCTGTGGGTTGGTGTTGCGGGCAAAGGCCCAGGGCTGCAGGCAGATGCGACCGGTCTCAGGCACGGTGCACACCGAGGGACAGGGTGGCAGTGCCAGGTTGGAACGTCCGTCGGGGCGGTCGATCACCTGAAAGGGGCTCAGTGTGAGCATGAAACGGTCGAACCAGTTGAGCCTGCGGGCCGAGCAGTAGTAGAAGCGGTTCCAGGCCCTGTCGTATTTTTCCCGCAGCGCCTTCGGCAGGTTCTGGTAGGCCCGGTGCAGGTCCGCCATGCCCGTTTCGGCCCGGTAGGGGGCCGGCTCAAAGCAGCACAGGGCAATATAGCGGGATCGTTCGCTGCGGATGCCCCCTTCGGTATGGGGGCCCTGTATGGCGGATTCCACCGGCCCCAGGCGCACGGTATCCCGGTCGATGTAACGGCGGTAATCACCGCCACCCACCAGGTTCTCGCTGTATTGGCGCAGCCAGCTGGTGATAAAACCGGGCATCCGTTTCACATTGAAGGCGTTCCAGGGCTCCAGTTCCATGCCGTTCTCCACCAGATCGTGGAAATCCTGGTGACTTCCGGTAGCAAAGCCTCGAAACAACAGCACACCCCGCTGGGCGATTTTCTCCCGGAAGTAGACCTTGTTCTGCTGCAGTATGCCCTTGAGTGTGGCCAGGCTGTTATCCCCCGCCGGGGTGTAGGTGGTGACAAAGTCATGGGTGTCTTCACCATGAAGCTGATCAAGTACGAACGCCTGTTGCGACATTGTCTTTTCCTTTTTCTTCGCACTGTGAATAATCCGTTTCAGGCAGACCCGCCACCCGGTGCAGCAACCCTTCAAAGCGGCTTACCAGGCGTTTGACAAAATCCGCCTCGATCACCGGGTCCGGGTAGCTGAATGTCAGCTGCAGTTGATGGTTAAAAAAATGGCTTTCCAGGCACACCATGGGCTTGCCCATGAACTGCATACTGGGCAGCGCCATCAGGCGGGTGACACGGATCTCGCCATAGCGGGGCTGGACAAACATCCTTCCCAGGTTGGTGAGATGGATATGGGTCCTGTTGTGACGGGCTATGGACTGGACCAGACCCTGTGGGCGCTTCTTCAGGGCCAGTATCAGTCGCTTCATGAAGACCCCCATGGCCACCTTGCCGGCCTGGTACTGCCGACGGGTGTCCTGGTTGACGCGGTTGGCCAGACCCCAGAGTTCGGTGTCCGGTTCCAGCGAGAAGCGGGATTCGAAGCCGGTGGCAAAATAGCCCACCTCTTTGCTGAAGTCCCCCTGCAGCAGTGGCCGCACATTGGCCGCGGCACTCATGTTCAGTGTGGCGCTCACGGGCTTCAGTCCCAGTGCATCACGGGTGGCCATCAGGAACAGGCTGCCCAGAAGGCCATGGAAGCTCTCGCCTCGGTCCTTGCTGGCCAGTACCAGTCGCTTGCTGGTCTCGTTGTCCAGTGACAGCACCCGGAAGCGGGTGCCGGGTTTTCTCCCGGCCAGGGGTCGGCGGCTGGTGGGGATGGACACCGGGTTGCGCACGGCGAACAGCGGCTTTATCAGCAGGGCAAGGGCCCTGGCAAACAACAGCGCCGGTGCCGTTGCCGGCAGGAAACACTCGTAGTTGGCCGGTGGCGGCTGGGGGGTAAGCGCGTTGTCATTGCTCTGGTAGCAGCGCATCACGCCATCCAGCATCAATTGCAAGGAGTGGCCATCGATAATGCCGTGGTTGAAGTTGAACAGAATCTCCGACTCGTCACCCCCTTCACTCTCGAGAAGGGTGACCCGCCACAGCAATGGCGAGTTGGGGTGGATGCCCTGGTCCAGTTCCTGCTCGGCCAGACGCTGCCAGTGGCCCTCTCCCTCCCGCACAATGCGCCGCAAAGGCGGCGTGGTGTCCCGGTCGAAGACAAACACGGGGCGCCCGGCGGCCTGTTCCACATGGGCTCTGAGAATGGGCATTGCCGCCATGGTATGGCGCAGTGCCAGGTCCAGTCGGTCCCGGTCCAGAGGCCCTTGCACAAACACCACAAAGACGCCGTTGTTGGAGGCCGCCTCGCTGAGTCGCAGCCAGAGTCTCTCGCCATAGCCCAGTGGACGGGCAGGTAACCCGGGCTCTGATTCCCGGCGGTTCACAGACGACACTGATGAGCGCATAACGTACACCTGACCATGACTGGCCCACGTTGGGGATGATCCGTTCAGGGCTCTAAAATGTCGTGAACGGACTCGGCCAGTCAATTCATTAGGTGGCAAAAACAAGCATCTGTGGACTGGTTAGCAGGGCGGCAGTGCGTTATTGCCCAGAATGGAGGCTGCTCCAGAGAAAGAGCGAGAGCGGCGCGGATTGGCCGGCTCAGTCGCCGGCATAGGCCCGATCAGGGGTGGGTCGCATCCAGATCCAGGCGATCACCAGCCCCAGTGTCATGGCCAGCGCCGCCCCCCAGAAGGCGGCAATGGTGCTCTCCCCCTGCACCAGCAGGCCGGCGATCCAGGCACCGGTGGCGCCACCGGCGCCAAAGGTGAGGCCGCTGTACAGGGCCTGGCCCTGTCCATGGTGGCCCTCTCCGAAGTGATTGCGGATGTAGTGCACCGACACCCCGTGCAGGGCGCCGTAGGAGGCGGCGTGCAGAAGCTGGGCCAGCAGCAGTATCAGCAACTGGTCCGAGAACCCGGCAATCACCCCCCAGCGCAGTGCCGTCAGTGCAATGGCCACCAGTGCGATGGTGCGCATGGGGAAGCACCCCAGGAACCGGTGCATCACCAGGAACAGCCCCACCTCGGCGATCACCCCCAATGCCCAGAGGCCGCCGACACTGAACTTGCCATAGCCCATGGTCTCCAGGTGGATGCTGAAGAAGGTGTAGTAGGGTCCGTGGGAGACCTGCAGCAGAAAGTTCACCAGGAAAAACGACCAGACCGCCGGTTGCCTGAGAATGTTACCGATGGAGCCGTGGTGGGGCTGTCGCCTGGTGCGTGGCTCGGAGTGCACACCGCGGGTGGACAGCAGTATGCCCACAAACACCGGCAGTACCATCCAGGGCAGCAGACTGACCGGGAAAAACTCCAGCAGCGCACCGATACCCGCCACCGAGGCGATAAAACCGATGGAACCCCACAGGCGCACACGCCCGTAGCGGCGGGAGTCGGCCCCCAGGTTGTGCAGTGTGACCACCTCGTAGAGGGGCAGTATGGCGTTCCAGAAAAAACTGAAGGAGAGCATCACCAGCATCAGTCCGGTGAACTCGGGGCGGGCAAAGACGCCGCAGAAGCACAGCAACGAGGCCATGGCACCCAGGCGCACCAGCCTCAGACGCTGTCCGGTGCGATCCCCCAGCCAGCCCCAGAGATTGGGGGCGATGATCTTGGTGCCCTGGAGTGTGGCCATCAGAAGGGCGATTTCCAGGTAGGAAAAGCCCTCCCCCTCCAGGTACAGGGACCAGTAAGGCACCAGTGCCCCCAGGGCGGCGAAGAACCAGAAATACAGGTTCGACAGGCGCCAGTACACCGCCCTGCCCGCGCCGGAACCGTCAATCACGGCGACGGCGGCCCTCGATGTCGGGTATCTGGTGTTCCACACCGCCGTTCTGTCCCCGGTGGCGCAGCCAGTGGTCCATGATCACCAGGGCCATCATGGCCTCGGCGATGGGGGTGGCGCGGATGCCCACACAGGGGTCATGACGGCCCGTGGTGATCACCTCGATGGGGTTGCCGAAGCGGTCGATGCTGCGCCCCGGCAGCCGCAGGCTGGAGGTGGGTTTCAGGGCAATGCGGGCCACCACGGGCTGGCCGCTGGAGATGCCACCCAGTACGCCACCGGCGTTGTTGGAGAGAAAGCCCTCCGGGGTCATCTCGTCACGGTGCTCGGTGCCCTTCTGGGACACGCTGGCAAAGCCGGCGCCGATTTCCACGCCCTTGACGGCATTGATGCTCATCATGGCCTTGGCAATGTCCGCGTCCAGCCGGTCAAACACCGGCTCACCCAACCCCGGAGGCAACCCCTGCACCTCCACGGTGATGGCTGCCCCCACGGAATCCCCCTCCTTGCGCAGTGCGTCCATGTAGGACTCCAGCTCCGGCAGCTTGCCCGGTTCAGCGCAGAAGAAGGGATTGTCGTAGACCGCGGACCAGTCCTCAATGGCCAGCTCGATGGGGCCGAGCTGGGTCATACAGCCGCGTATCAGCACCCCCTGTGCCTTCAGGTACTGCCGTGCAATGGCCCCAGCCGCCACGCGCATGGCGGTTTCACGGGCCGATGAGCGGCCACCGCCACGGTAGTCCCGGGTGCCGTACTTGTGGGCATAGGTGTAGTCGGCGTGGGCGGGGCGGAACTGGTCCTTGATGTTGGAGTAGTCCCTGGAACGCTGGTCGGTGTTCTCGATCAGAAGCCCGATGGGCGCACCGGTGGTGTGTCCCTCGAAGACGCCGGAGAGAATGCGCACCTGGTCCGGCTCACGGCGCTGTGTGGTATGGCGCGAGGTGCCGGGCTTGCGACGGTCCAGCTCCACCTGCAGCAGTGACTCGTCCAGTGGCACCCCGGGGGGGCAGCCGTCGACAATGCCGCTGAGTGCGGGTCCGTGGCTCTCACCGCTGGTGGTGAGGGTAAAGAGGGTACCAAAGGTGTTTCCGGACATAATGGGTTTCTCGCCGAGATTCTGGAAAAGGTGTCAGGCCGGGAGATCTTCCCGGGAAAGCAGGAATACCCCGTGACCGCCCTCCTGGAAGTGAATCCAGGTCAGTGGCAGATCCGGACGGCTGGACTCAAGGGCTTCGCCGCTGTTGCCCACTTCCACCACCAGGAGGCCGCCGGGGCTGAGATGGCCGGCGGCCTGGTCCAGCATGCGCCGTGTCAGTTCCAGTCCGTCCGGGCCCGAGGCCAGCCCCAGCAGCGGCTCGTGGTGGTATTCCGCGGGCATGGCCGCCAGGTCCTGCTCGTCCACGTAAGGGGGGTTGCTGAGGATCAGGTCGTAGCGCTCGCTGATGCCATCGAACAGGTCCGACTCAATGGTCCGCACACGGTCCTGCAACCCGTAACGCTCAATATTGCGCCGGGCCACCGCCAGCGCCTCACCGGAGACGTCCGCCAGGTCCACCAGGGCCTCCGGGAACTGCAATGCGGCGGCAATGCCGATGCAGCCACTGCCGGTGCACAGGTCCAGTATGCGCTGCGGGCTGCGCCCGGCCAGCCAGGGCTCCCCTTCACCGGCGAGAAACTCCGCCAGTGGCGAGCGGGGGATCAGCACCCGCTCGTCCACGAAAAAGGGCAGCCCCATGAACCAGGCTTCGCCGGTCAGGTAAGCCACCGGGACACGCTCACGGACACGCCGTTCAATGCGCTCGAGGAGTCTGTCTTTCTCGCCGGGCACCAGCCGGGCATCGAGAAACTGCACGTTCTCCACCATGGGCAGATTCAGTGTCTGCATCACCAGCTGCACCGCGTCGTCCCAGTGGGAGTCGTTGCCATGGCCACAGTAGACATCCGCCGCCACAAAGCGGCTGACGGAATAACGCAGCCAGTCGCGCACCGTCTGCAGTGACGCCTTGATAGCGGCCGCGTCCGTTGGGCTGCTGTCTGGATTGAGGCTGTGCCCGCTCATCGGTTGTCTGTCCCCGTTGATAAAGCGTCACAGTATACCTGAGCGCCCGGGCCTGTGTCCCATTTCAGCGCCGGGTCGACCCCGGAGACAGGGCCGGGCGCCCTACAGTGACTGGGTGGTCCCGCTGTTGCGGTACTCCTCCAGGGCCTCTTCCGCCAGCAGGCGGCCGAGCTGGATGATTTCCGGGGCCTTGTGGTAATCGAAGGCCTTGCACACATGCTTGGGGAAATTGATCAGTATGTCCGGTGGGTAGCTGGCCATCTTGTGCCGTGTCAGTGCCTGCTGCATGGTTTCTATGGCCAGGTTCATCACGTCGAACTTGCCAAGGCCCAGCTCCTGGAGGTTCATGGAATGCACCTCCTCACTGTGTTCACGCCCTTCACGGACGGCTTTCTGCTTCTCACGGGCCTGTGCCATGGCCAGTGCCTGCTCTTCGCTCTTGGGGGCGTCGCGGCCGCTGCTGCCGCTTTCGGTCTCGAACCAGCGGGCCGCCGTCTGCTTGAGCCGCTCCAGCCATTCCTCGTTCTTGCCCGGCTCGCTCTCGGACCGGGACTCCTGGCTCTTTTCCGCTCTGTCCGGCTCTTCGTTTTCTTCCGCCTCTTCCAGGTTGACAGAAACAGAGGGTGCCTCGTCCTCCCACTCCTCAATGGGTGGGATATTGGGGTGCTGGTTGGCATTGCCGCTGAGGTTCACCGCCAGAATGATGTCCGCATAGGCCGCCATGGTGGGAATAATGGGCACCGGGTTGAGCAGACCGCCGTCCACCAGAACACGGCCCTGCATCATCACCGGCGTGATCACGCTGGGGATGGCAATGGAGGCACGGATCACATCCCGCAGCAGCCCCTTCTGGAACCACACCTCCTTGTGGGCCAGCAGGTCCGTGGCGATGGCGGTGTAGGCAATGGACAGATCCTCGATACGGGTGTCACCGATCATCTCCTCGAGACGGGAGAAGACCTTGTCACCGCGGATGGCACCAGGGGACTTGAGGGAGAAATCCAGCAGGCGGAACAGATCGAACTGGTCCAAACCGGTGACCCAGTCCTTGTAGGCACGCAGGTTGCCAGTGGCGTAGACGCCGCCAATCAGCGCCCCCATGCTGGAGCCGGTAATGGCGGTAATCTCATAGCCCTGCTCTTCCAGCACCTCAATGACGCCGATATGGGCGTAACCCCTGGCGCCACCACTGCCCAGTGCCAGCGCCACTTTCTGACCCTGTCCGGGTTTGTCGGCCGGCTTCTCCCGCTGCTCCTGTTTCTCCTGTTTCTCCCGCCTGCTCTGGGGGGAAGCCCCCTTTTCCTTAGTCATTGATTGTCTCCCTTACCAGCATCACCTCAATGCGCGCCCCTGAGCGCCCGGAAGTGGCCGGTGAAACCAGTGGTCCAATTGACCGGCGGCGCAGTCGGTCCCGGGCAATGCCTTCCTCCTGAAGCCTTTGTGCCATTGAATCGGTGGCCTTGTCGACCCGGTCCATCAGTTGCGAGAGGGTGCCTTCATTGAGTGGGGCGTAACCCATCAGGTAGAGATGACCCTCCGGGTACTGGGACGCCAGCTGTCGGATCTGGCTGAGGTGGTCATCCCCCGGTGCCGGCTCGTCACCCACGCTCCAGGGTATCACCACAGGGCCAAAGACACGGCGCTGGGTCAGTTCCAATCCAGGCAGTGAGCCCCCCTTCGGCAGCCGGAAGGCCTGTTCATGGACCATGACCTGGCGATTGCCGCGCTGCACGATGTACAGGCTGTTCAGCTGCACCCGGTCATTGGCATCACGCCAGGCGGACACGCGATAGAACTGGTCCTCATCGCGTCCATAGAGGGTGGACTCATCAAAGACCTCATTGGCCCAGACATTACTGCTGCCGCAGGAGCGCCCCGTGCAGCTGAAAACCACTTCCGCCTGACGGGCCTCAAGGGCCTTGTGATAATGCGCTTTCACCGCCTCCAGGCTGACACCGCGGGCGGTGCTGATCAGCCGCTTCTTCCCCGCCATTTCAAGTTCGAGGGAATTACCGGAAACCGCCTCGCCGCGGACCTCCCGGACGGCACCGGCATACAGCCGGTAAGGCTGTTTTTCCAGTGACGTAGACCGCTCCAGTGTGCCCTGCGGGAACAGGGGCAGCCCGGGATCCGCTGCCTGTGACAGACCGGGCAGTGCCATGAGCGGCACCACAAGCCAGCACAACGTTGTCATCAGAGAGCGGGCCATCAGGGAATGGGTCATCAGGGGGCGGGCTCCGGTTTCGTGTTACGGGGACAGTGCGTGTTGCGAGAAAAAGGTCAGCAGCAAATCCGACATGGCCTCCACGTCACCGTCCAGGTGACAGTGGTGGGATCCGGGCACCGTCACGGTGGTCAAACCGGAAATACAGCGATAACGGCCGGCAAACAGCTGTCGTGCCTTTACCAGCAGCCCGTCCTGTGCCTCCAGCAGCTGGACCGGACAGCGAATGGCCGCCAATGCCGAGTGCACCTGGGGCTCGGTGAATTTGTGCATTGAAGTGTAACGCAGGCGCGGATCCGTCCGCCAGGTCCAGCCGGTCTCGCAGGGGCGCAGGTTACGGGGCACGATGGCGCCGGCGGCCTCCGCCGTCAGTGGCAGCATGCCACCCTGGCGCGCCTCCAGTGCCTGCTCCAGAGTGGCGTATTCCGGCACCGCCGAGCGGCGCTCACCCAGACGGCGCTTGACCGCCTTGGCCAGGTCCTGGGCATAGAGTTCCGGCGTGGTCACCTGGGGGCCCAGGCTGTCGATCATGGCCAGACAGGGCACCCGCGCCGGCTGTGTGGCCGCCAGCAGGCTGGCCACGATGCCGCCCAGTGAGTGGCCCAGCACAGGCGCGCCGTCGGGAAAGTAGCGCTCCATGAACTGGGCCAGGTCCACCACATAACCGGGAATGCCGTAATCACCTCCAGGGGGGCGGTGTGAGGAATAACCGTGGCCGGAAAGGTCCAGTGCAATCACCCGGTAGTGCTGGCCCAGCAGAGGGCCCAGCCGGGTAAAGCTGGCGGCGTTGTCCAGCCAGCCATGGAGTGCGACCAGCGGCGGCCGCTCTTCCTCCCCCCATACCAGAGCGGCCAGTGTCTGACCGCCGGGGAGTGCAAAGCGCTGATGCCGTGGTGTGTTGTGCGGGTCTGCCATCACATGGTGTGGGTCGGTCGATCGGAAGACAGCGCACCGGCCAGGTAGGCCTCGATCTTGGTGCGGGCGGTCTCGTCCTCACCATTGAACTGCACACCCACGCCGGCGGCACGGTTGCCCTGTGCGCCACGGGGGGTAATCCAGGTGATCCTGCCGGCCACGGGGATTTTTTCCGGCTCATCCATCAGGTTGAGCAGCAGAAACACCTCATCCCCCAGCTTGTACTGCTTCTGGGTAGGGATAAACAGGCCGCCGTTTTTGACAAAGGGCATATAGGCGGCATAAAGCACGGCCTTGTCCTTGATGGTCAGGGTGAGTATGCCGCTGCGTGCACCGGGTCCCATAGGGCTTCTCTCGTTCGTTGTTGATCCGTTCGTTGTTGATCCGTTCGTTGTTGATCCGTACGTGGTTGATCCGCTGTGGTCATTTTAGCCGGTCAAGCGGCTTTTACCACCGTCGCGTCGCATCAGATCCTGCCACTGGTTCAGCAGTGCCATCAGTTCCAGCTCCGGGTTCAGGTTGTACACCAGACCGCGACGTGCCTCCAGGGTGCGCTCATAGACCCGGTGCAGCACCTCGGGCGGCTGCTTTCCGGCCAGATAGCCCAGCATGGTGGCGGCGCTGGCATCCCGCACCTGCCCTGTGGACACACGGGCCCGCACCAGGTCGTGGGCCCACAGCAGCAGCAGATCCAGCGCCTCCTCCATGGGCAGCTTCTGGAAGGGACGCACGGCGGTATTCAGGTCCAGCTCACGCTTGAGATACCCCTGCAGCGCATCCAGGCACAGCTGGCGCTGACCCAGTCGGTCCTGCTCCAGCAGCTCCAGTGCCGCCAGCGGGGCGCCGCCGGCCCAGTCCAGTGCCGCACCATGGCTGTCGGCGTCGTGCTGGCTGTGGCCGGCCAGCCAGTCGAGGGCCTGAGCGGGCTGTGGCAGCGCCACCCGCAGCTGCTGGCAGCGAGAGCGGATGGTGGGCAGCAGCGGCCTGCCGCCCTGGTGGAGCAGCAGCAGAAAGGTATCCGCCACCGGCTCTTCCAGTGTCTTGAGCAGGGCGTTGGCGGCGCTGGTGTTGAGCAGTTCGGCGCTGTCCAGGATCACCAGCTTGCGCCGGGCCACCTGGGGGCTCTGCTGGGCAAAGCGGATCAGATCCCGTATCTGGTCCACCTTTATGACACGGGCGTTTTCAGGGCGGATCTCACGCAGATCCGGATGCCCTTCACCGGTGATCAGTGCACAGTGCTTGCACTGGCCACAGGGCAGGCTCAGTGCCGCTTCCTCACGGGGGGACTGACACAGCATCCGTGCCGCAAAGGCCCCGGCCAGGTGGGCCTTGCCCAGCCCCTGCTGTCCGGTCAGAAGGCTGGCATGGGGGAAACGCCCCGAATCGAGGCGACGCTGCATCTGACGCCACAGGGTCTGCTGCCAGGGCAACGGGGCCATGGGCGCCTGGCGTAATGGGGCTGTCTGCTCCTGTGCCATGGGGTTATCCCTGTCCTGATCGGTGTGATGAGCCCTGGGCCCTTGGAGATTGCCGGCCCATGATACGCCGTAACTGACGCCGCAGTAACGAGGGCGTTGGTGACGGCTGGCCGGGGCGATAGTAAACCTGATTGAGCGCGCGGCCAAATCCCCGCAGCTGCGCCGCCTGCCCCGGCAGTGCCGCGGCCGCCTTCTCCGCCTGCACCCCCGGAGGGTCGCCGGGGCCGGTATCAATGCCCTGCCGGCGCAACCAGCGGAGCCAGCGCTGATACAGACGCCGATAGGGGTCGCTGAGACGCTGTCTACGCTGTCGCCACAGGGCATAAAGCCCACCGGCGGCCATCAGCGCCGCCACCAGCCCGGCCGTGATCAAGCCCAGTTCACGCAGACCGATCTGCCCCGACAGGCGGGAGAACAGCGACAGCTGTGTCTGCCCCTCGTAGCCCACCACCCAGCGCTGCCAGTAGTAGTTCATGGCGTCCGCCCGCAGCCTCAGCCAGTTGACCAGTGCCATGTCCTGGTAGCGCTCCGCAGCGCCCCAGTTGCTGGACATAAAGGCGCTCTCACCGCCCATGGAGGCCCGCAGCCCCCGCTCGATGCGCTCCGGTGCGATCATCGCGGTGGGGTCCAGGCGCACCCAGCCGTAATCATCCAGCCAGGCTTCCACCCAGGCGTGGGCGTCGTACTGGCGAATGATCAGGTAACCGTTGTTCAGTCCCGATTCACCACCGAGATAGCCGGTCACGATCCGGGCGGGAATATCCGCCGTCCTGAGCATCACCGCCAGTGCGCTGGCATAGTGCTCGCAGAAGCCTTCCAGTGTGTCGAACAGCAGTTCGTCCACCGGTTCGTCACCCAGTGCGGCGGGGCGCAGTGTGTAGTGGTAGGGCTGCTGGTTGAAATGGTCCATGAAACGGTTCACCAGATCGTCCTGGCTCTCCGACAGGGCCTTCTGCTCCGCCACCCAGGCCCGTGTGCGAGGGCTGCTCTCTGGTGGCAGCCGGGTGTAGCGGACCCTGTCCGGGCGACTGATCTGCGAACGGACAGACTCACCGGTGCGCTCCATGCGGTAGCGCACGCTGGTATCCACGGAGCGCTCAAAGCGCACCAGGCCCCTGGCATCCTGGGTGATATTGGCGGAAACCGGCTCGGACTGGTACAGGGCGTAGCCCCAGCGCCGGTAGCTGGGTTCCATCAGGACTTCGTATTCCGACGCCTTCAGGGCGTCCGATGGCGCACCACGATGGACACGGCTGGCTCTCTTTTCCGGGCCGCCAGAGTCACTGCGGGACCAGCCCTGGCCATCGAAACGGTCCAGGATCAGTGCCCGCCAGTAGCGCTGTGACGGCAAGGGCATGGGGCCGCCGAATTCCGCACGGAAGGCCCTGGCACTGCTTTGAGCCAGACTGGTGATCTCACCGGGCCTCATCTCCTCGGACAGGCCGGTGGTGGGCTGGTTGGACACCAGCGGCACCGACCAGAGTGGCCCGACACGGGGGAAAAACACAAAAAGGATGGCCACCACCGGCAACGCCCTGAGAAACAAAAGACCACAACGACGCCAGGTCTCACCACTGATCCGGTGAAAACGCCCGGCGCTGGCCAGCTGCAGTGCGTTGAACAGCAGAAAGATCACCACCAGCAGTATCAGGCTCCAGAGAATGGAGTCCCGGAACAGCAGTGTCACCGTCACCAGGTAGCAGAGAATGAAGAACAGCACGAACAGATCCCGCCTGTGGCGCAGTTCCAGCCACTTGAGGGCCACAGTCAGCACAAAGAACGAGGCCGCCGTGTCCACGGTGTACTGCCCCCGGTAAGCCATCCAGAAAGCCGCCACGGACACCAGGGTCAGCCCCAGAAGCAGGCGGCCCGACAGGGGCCTGAGTCCGCGCCGGCGGATCCACCACCCCAACAGGGCCCCGGACACCGCCAGCAGGCTCAGCCACAGTGGCAACCGGCTGAACTGGGACAGCATCACCAGCATGAAACCGGCCAGCAGACAGTCCAGTGCGCGGGGTGAGAAGTACCAGCCGGGTTCTTCAGTCATGGTGATTATGTCCTGTAAAACCGAAAAGTCCGAGCTGACGCAGACACTCACGACGGTGCTCAGGGCCACTGTCCGCCGTCAACTCCGTGTCCGGCAGCGTCAGTGCAAACGGCAGCTGCTGGCGGCTGAGTGTCTCGACCCGGTCGGCCATGTAGCTCAGTCGCAGTTCCGTATCCACACCGGGGTAGTCGTGCCATGAGACCCGGCTGGGGTCACCGCTGGGCTCCTCCCAGTCCGCCACCACCATCTGTCCGGTGCGGGCAAAGCGTTTCCACTGCACCCGCTGCAGTGAGTCTCCCTCACGGTAACCACGCAGTGTGGTCTCGTCGGCACCCTGCACATAACTCAGGCCCTGTGGCTCGTCGGAGTCGCTGCTGGCGCTGCTGGCGGGCTCCGGGGCCGGCACCGGCCTTGGCGTGGCCACCCCCAGACGCCGCGGACGAAGAAACGACCAGGTGCGAATCAGACCAAACGGAAAGTCACTGGCAATACGCACCCTTGGGGAAGCCACCGGGCCACGACGGCTGGTGGACACCACCAGTGTCACGGGGTCCTCCTGATGGCCATTCACCGACACCGTCACCGGCTCGTGGTCGGGCATGGACAGTGTCACTGAGGGTCTCTCGGTGCCATCCAGGGCCACCAGCCGCAGTGTCAGTGGCAGTGGCTGACCGGCCTGCGCCTCACCCATGGCCACCACCGTGACCCGCAGGTTGGAGAGGTTCTGGAAGGTCTGGAGGATGGTGCCGAAAAACACCGTGCCCATGATGAAGGTGAACAGGTAAATCAGGCTGTTCTGGTAATTGATGCCCGTCAGCAGACAGATCACCAGCAGGCCGGCAAACATCATCCCCTCGCGGGTGGGCAGCACAAAGATGGTGCGGCGATTCAGTGTGACCTCGTCGCTGGGAGGGATGCGCTGATGGACCCAGCGCCGGACCCAGTAACGGGGGGAAAGCCCCGTGGGCTGTGATGATGAGCGCGAAAAAAATGACACTGCGTGATAATCCCCTGAACGGCCTGAGACGATGTTACAGGGCGGACTCACCCGGTCGCAAAAAACCACGGAAACTGTGATCAGTCCGGTTGAATCCACACCCTGCTCCACTGAATACTACGGGAGAAAGCGGGATTCGGAACCCTCCACGACAACAGACCCCGTAAACCGGGCCTTCCGGCCCACGCCCGTTCACCCTTTGCGGAGACACCACCATGGCAAAGCACTCCCTGTTCCCACTGGCCGCGGGCATGACCCTGGGCTGCCTGGCGGGGCTGGCCCAGGGCGAGGTGCAGTCCCTGTCACAGGATGAAATGCTGGAAACCTACATCCAGGATTCCGCCATAATTGTCGCCCCCCGGCAGCCCGTGCAAAGGGACAAGCGTGACATCACCCTGGTGGAGGACACCGAATCACGGGCTGAGGCGACAGGTGGGCCAGACCGCCGTGCCGTGCTGGAGGCGCTGATACGCCCCGGAGAGGCACTGGCGCGGGAGGCAGAGTCACTGACGGTGGAAAGCGGTTTGCGCAACAGACGCCTTGAAAGTCTTCAGCAGGCCCGCTCCATGGCGGAACAGGAGCTTCACCGGCAGCAGCAACGCTTTGCTGAGGGGCGTTTGCGGGGTGAGCCCCCCATGCTGATGACACAGATACCGCCACAGCCGGTGTTTGGCGGCCGTTCGGTGGAAGTGCCCGAGGCCCCCTTCCACAAGAGGCTTCTGAACGACCAGCTGGAGCTGGCCTTTGATGGTCAGACCCTGCAGTTCGGCATCGGCCAGCCCGCCGGTGTCAGCCAGATCAACCTGCCCCACGGCATCCATGAGGGGCCCGTGACCCTGATACCCCGCCCAGGCGGTGGCTTTGACCTGTCCATTGACGTACCGGACTGACTTTTGCCCCCCGGCTGCACAGCCAGTTATTGACTCTGACCCTGTTGCTGTTGATACTCACGGATAGTAGTGCGCACCAGCTGATGCAGTCGTGGATCCACCTTGCGCTGCTGTGGCTTACCAAAAACCCACTCTCCGTCATTGCGCCAGTAAGGCACCACATGCAGCAGTGACAGACCGGCCAGGTGCTGCAATTCCACCATCAGAAAGCGCAGGTCCTCCAGATTCTGGTCCGCTTCCAGGCCCTCTTCCAGATCGCCCCGCAGCTTGCCCAGCTTCTCCGGCCCGTCTGCGGTCATGTAAAAGACGCTGGCGACCAGATCCCCTTTGAGGGCCGACTGTACGATGCCACGTTGAATGCTGTGAGCGGCCACTTCAGCCGAAATTTTTTCGTCGTCGGAGAGCTTGAAGAAGCGCCCTTCCCCCTTTCGGTCACCGACATAAGCAAAAGGAACAAAACTACCCTGTTCGCGTATTTTCTGCTCTGCGCGGCCGATGGACTCCTCCAGCAAACGACCCAGATAGGCCGCGACCGTCGCCTGCTGTTTTTCACTCAGGGACATAAACACCCTATCACTGGCATTTTCCGTCCCCAGGCTTTCCTGGGCCTGGATGCTGAGGCTGAAAAGCCCGAAACAAAGCCCGACCACCAGAGTCCTGACCCGGGCGGCTCTGCTGACTGCATTGACTTTCATGGTCTCTCCTCGATTGTCACGGGCCTCCGCGGGCATTCCGGGAGGCGTTCGTTGTCCTGGACACAGCTGGTATGATGCGCATCATTCTGCATCAGTCGGAGTCGCAAATGGCGTAACTGGTGCCCATAATCCGTGAGAAATCCATTACCCTGTGAGGGTGATCACATTCCCCGGCCGTCACTGACAGCAGAGCCATTCAAAAGGAAAGGCAAACTTGGCGCAGCAGCGTATAACGGAAATTCTCTGGCCCGATCTGGTGCGGCGATTCTCGGCCACACAGGGCACGGTGCTGTTTGATATTCCCGATCACCGGGGCGAGCCGGCACGCTACCAGCTGCTCAGTGCCTGGCCGGTAAAGCGCTGGCAGGTCCCGGACGGCCAGCCGGTGGCGGCAGTTATTCGTGAGATCAACGGGTATATAGCCGGACACCGTGAAACACAGGGAGACTGGCTGCCATTGCGGCTGGGTTTCATGGCCTACGGGGATGGGGAGCAGGAACTGGGCCCGGCCCGGTCCCGCCACTGCGCCATACCCGCACTGGTGGTGCAGGAGCACGACTGGGTACTGGTGCTGGACCGCAGTGATCAGAGCATCACGCTGCACTGGAGCCCGGACTGCCCCGCTGATCGCCTGGCACAGGTCCGGCAGTGCCTGGATGGGCCGGAGAGTTCCCCCGAGGCATTCCGTCTGACAGCCCCTTTTGCGGCGGACACCCGCCGGAGTGATTACCTCAGGGCACTGCAGCGGGTGGACCACTACATCCACGCCGGTGATGTCTATCAGGTCAACTACGCACAGCGCTTCCAGGCCCGCTACCGGGGCCACCCGCTGCTGGCCTTTCTGGCCCTTTACCAGGCCAGCCCCAACCCCTGCTCCGCCTATATGGACCTGGGAGGGCAACAGATACTGAGCCTTTCACCGGAACGTTTTATACGGGTGCAGGAAGACCGGGTGGAGACACGACCCATCAAGGGAACGCGCCGTCGCGGGCGTGACGGGGCGGAGGATCAGGCCATGATCCGCGAGCTCACGGAAAGCCCCAAGGACAGGGCGGAGAACCTGATGATCGTGGACCTGCTGCGCAACGACCTGGGGCGCTGCTGCGAGACCGGCTCCATCACCGCCGAACCCCTCTTTGCGGTGGAAAGCTACACCAATGTGCACCATCTGGTGAGCACGGTGCGTGGACGTCTGAAAAAGGAATTCACACCACTGGACATGCTGCTCAGCGCCTTCCCCGGGGGGTCCATCACCGGCGCCCCCAAGCGCCGTGCCATGGAAATCATCCGGGAGCTGGAACCGGCCCCACGGGGCGCCTACTGCGGCTCTTTCTTCCACTGGACACCGGCCAACGGCTTTGACAGCACCATAGCCATACGCACCCTGGAGTGCTTGGACGGCGTCATCCGCTGCTGGGGCGGCGGCGGCATTGTGGCGGACTCGGAGCCCGCTGAGGAGTACCAGGAATCCCTCACCAAGATCCGTCTCTTCATGGATGTCCTGGAAAAGCTCTGAACCGTCTGCCCCTGACCCCTGTTGCGCTCTCGGTTACTCGCTGGCATCCAGGAAGGCCTGCCTGAGGCTGTCAAAGTCGTGCACGGCCGGGAACTGGGGAAACTCGGCAATCACATTCTCCGGCGCGTGGAACAGAATCCCCGCCTCCGCCTGATTGAGCATGGTGGTGTCGTTGTAGGAGTCACCGGCGGCGATGCAGCGGTAATTGAGCAGCTGAAAGGCCCTTACCGCCTGGCGCTTGGGGTCCCTCTGGCGCAGTTTGTAGTCGGTAATGCGACCGTCATCCGCCACTTCCAGCTTGTGACACAGCAGCGCCGGGTAGCCCAGCTTGGCCATCAGCGGCATGGCAAATTCATAGAAGGTGTCCGAGAGAATCACCACCTGAAAGCGCTCACGCAGCCAGTCGAGAAACTCCGGCGCGCCGGGCAGCGGATCCAGTGTGGCGATCACTTCCTGAATGGCCGGCAGGCCGTAGCCGTGCTCGTCCAGCAAACGCAGGCGCTGGCGCATCAGCACATCGTAATCGGGAATGTCCCTGGTGGTGGCTTTGAGTTCCTCAATGCCGGTTTTTTCCGCAAATGCGATCCAGATTTCCGGAATCAGGACACCTTCAAGATCAAGACAGGCCAGTTGCACGGGTAGCTCCTCGGGTCGGGCTGAACGGTTGGGAGCCCCATAATAGTCAAAGGTCGCGGTGATTGCATCCACTGCCCGACTCCCCGGGGGTCCCGATGATGACCCTGGAACCGAAGGGGGCAGCGGAAGGAATCCCGCCGGAATTATCACTACGGGGGCGATAATGTTAGATTATTGGTATCAGACTCCAGAAAGGATCCTCATCACCCATGGATAAAGAACGCATCGAACGCCTCAACGAGCAACTGGCGGACGCCTCCCCCCGGGAGATCATCAAGACCGCACTGAAGGAATTCGACAGGATTGCCATTTCCTTCAGCGGCGCCGAGGATGTCGCCCTGATTGCCCTGGCGGACAGCCTCAACCTGCCCTTCCAGGTCTTCAACCTGGACACGGGCCGGCTGCACGCGGAAACCTACCGTTTTGTGGAGGATGTGCGCCAGCACTACAACCTGGACCTGGAGATCCTCTTCCCGGACGCCGGGCAGGTGCAGGAAATGGTCAATGCCAAGGGGCTCTTCAGCTTCTACGAGGACGGCCATGGCGAGTGCTGCGGCATCCGCAAGGTGGCGCCCCTGAGGAAGAAGCTGGCCACACTGGACGCCTGGATTACCGGCCAGCGCAAGGACCAGAGCCCGGACACCCGCAACGATGTGCCGGTGGTTCAGCTGGACACGGCCTTCGAAGGCGCCAACGGCACACTGGTGAAGTTCAACCCCCTGGCCAACTGGACCTCCAGGGATGTGTGGGACTACATCCGCATGATGGAAGTGCCCTACAACCCGCTCCATGAAAAGGGCTATGCCAGCATCGGCTGCCAGCCCTGCACCCGGCCCATACTGCCCGGCGAGCATGAGCGGGCCGGACGCTGGTGGTGGGAGGAAAGCACCAAGAAGGAGTGCGGACTCCACGCCGGCAACCTGATCACCCGCTCCCAGGAGTGACCCCACCCTTGAGGGCGGCCACCCGGGTTGCGGATTGCCCCGGGACTGCGAAGATTAAAGAGTGGGGATTTCCAGATCCCGGAACAGCTCATCCAGCTCCGCCTTGTGGCTTCTGTGGCTGGCCGCTTCCACCAGGTCCCGGGTCAGGTGCGGTGCAAACCGCTCGATAAAGTCGTACATGTAGCCCCGCAGGAAAGTGCCCTTGCGAAAGCCGATGCGGGTGGTGCTGGGCTCAAACAGATGGCTGGCCTCCAGGGCCACCAGATCCCTGTCCGTCTCCGGGTTGAAGGCCATATGGGCGACAATCCCCACCCCCAGACCCAGGCGCACATAGGTCTTGATCACGTCCGCATCCGCCGCGGTAAACACCACATTGGGGGTCAGTCCCGCCCCGCGGAAGGCGTCGTCCAGCTTGGAACGACCGGTAAAACCGAACACATAGGTCACCAGTGGCTGTTGCGCCAGTGTCTCCAGGCTCAGGCGCTTCTCGCCGGCCAGTGGGTGGTCACGGGGCACCACGATACAGCGGTTCCAGCGGTAGCAGGGCATCATGATCAGGTCGTGCATCCGCTCCATGCCCTCGGTGGCGATGGCAAAATCCACGGTGCCCGCCGCCGCCATTTCCGCAATCTGGGTGGGTGTGCCCTGGTGCAGTTGCAGTGACACGTCCGGATAGGTGGCAATAAAGCCACGGATCACATCCGGCAGTGCGTAGCGGGCCTGTGTGTGGGTGGTGGCGATGCGCAGCTCACCCCGGTCATGGTGGCAGTGCTCCTGGGCAATCTTCTTGATGCCCTCCACACGGCGCAGGATCTCACCGGCTTCCCGGATAATGGTTTCACCGGCCGGGGTGATGCGGGTCAGGTGCTTGCCGGAGCGGGCAAACACCTCCACCCCCAGCTCGTCCTCCAGGAGCCGGATCTGCTTGGAGATACCCGGTTGCGAGGTAAAGAGTTCGGCGGCGGTCGCGGAGACATTGAGATCGTGGTGGGCCACTTCCCAGATATAACGTAGCTGCTGCAGCTTCATGGGCCCTCCGGCCGGTGTTTTCGGTTCAACCCACACAGTATAGACACTATGGGAATCCGTGACGCTCTTGACAAAAGGGGGTGACCCCTGACAATGCTGAAGCCATTCAAGGATGTGGAAACGGGACCCCGGATGCTGCTCACCACAAAATTCATGCGCCCCGCCAGCGACCCCAGAGCCATTGTCCGGGATCGGTTGCTGTCACGCCTGGAGGATCCGCCGCGACGGCGGCTGATCAGCCTGGTGGCTCCGGCCGGCTATGGCAAGACCACATTGGTCAACCAGTGGTGCGAGGTCCGTGCCCGCCAGGGTCATACTATCGCCTGGCTGTCCCTGGATGCCAGTGACGATCAGCCGCAGCGCTTCTGGCGCTATGTGCTGGGGGCGCTGGAGGCGGCGGGCATTGCCACGCCACAGTCCCAGAACAAGGCCCTTTCAGACCCCGATGAAAGCGCCCTGGAGGGGCTGATCACCGCACTGATCAACCAGCTCAGCGAGAGTCACCAGACGGCCTGCCTGGTGCTGGACGATTACCATCGGATCGAAAACCCCGTGATTCACCGCCAGATCAGCTTCCTGGTGGACTACCTGCCGCCGTCACTGACACTGGTGCTCATGAGCCGCAGCGAACCGCCATTGCCACTGTCCCGCTGGCGGGTCAATGGCCGCCTGAGCCTTTTACACGCCGGAGACCTGGCCTTCAACCAGAGCGAGTGCGCGCGGTTTTTCTGCGACTACATGGGGCTGGACCTGTCCGAGTCGGCCATCGACCAGCTCTGGAAGCGCACCGAGGGCTGGGCGGCGGCCATGCAGCTTACCGCCCTCTCCCGCCAGGGCCAGCAGCAGGACAGTCCCACCCGCCCGGTGATGGGTGACCGGGGGGATGACCAGCACATCAGCGACTATGTGCTCAGCGAGGTGCTGTCGCAGCAACGCCCTCCCGTACGGGACTTTCTGCTGGAGACATCGCTGTGCACGCGACTCACGGCGCCTTTGTGTGACTTCATGCTAGAGAGCGAGGACAGCCAGGGTCTGCTGACGGAGCTGGTCAGGGCCAACCTGTTCATTATCCCACTGGACAACAGCGGCCAATGGTACCGCTACCACGACCTGTTCCGAGAGGCACTCAGCCACCGGCTGCAGCAGCAGTCTCCCCAGCGCTACCGACAACTGCAGTCAAGGGCCATTCACTGGCTGCTGGAGCAGGACCGGCTGCAGGAGGCCATCAGCCAGATACTCAGCCGCCGTGACTGGCCCTGGCTGGAGGCGGTGCTGGAACAGCATGGCAACAACCTGATTCACGAGGGGTACCATGAGCTGGTGAACCAGTGGCTGGACGCCCTGCCACCGGAGCGGCCGGACCGGAACCCGAGGCTGCTGATGCTGCGTATCTGGGCACTGTTCTTCAGCAACAAGCTGCGCACCATCGACCCACTGGTGAAGCAGCTGGAGACACTGCTGGCTCAGCAACCCGGAGAACCGCGCAGCGAACCGGAAGCCCACCTGGCCCTGCACAGCGAGCTGGACCTGATCCGTTCCTACATGGCACGCACCCGCAGTGACCTCACCAGCGCTCAGGACCTGACCCGACAGGTGCTGCAGGACATCGACCACACCAACATCCCCCTCAAGTCCGTCACCTATTACGGCATCGGTCTGGACCGTTATGCCCGTGGCGACCTGCCCGGTGCCCGCACCGCGCTGCAGTCGGCCATTGACCACGGCAAACGGGAGAAGAAGCACTCCACAGTGCTCTCCAGCGGCGGTCTACTGGCCTGGATTCTGTTCTACCAGGGGGAGATGGAGCTGGCACTGGAGATCGGCTCACAGGTGCGTCAGTGGGTGGACAGCTTCCATACCGACCCCAGTCAGCCAAGGCTGATTTCCTGCTGGCTCAACAGCGCACTGGCCCAGATCCACCGGGAGAAAAACCACCTCCATCAGGCGGAAGCCTGCCTGCGCCCCATGCTCGGCCATATCCGCCAGGGCACGGAACCGGGGCAGCATGTGGTCATCCAGTACGCACGGGCCCACCTGGCCTTCTCCCAGGGAAACCCTGAGTCGGCCATCGAGTATCTGGAGGACGCCCGTCAGGTGCTGTTGCGCCGTCGTGACGCCATCCTGTTTGAGCCTCCCTGCCTGGAGGCGCTGCAGGTACGCTGCCTGATGGCCGCCGGAACACTGCAGGAGCCGCGGCGTTGGCTGGAGCATCTGGCCGCTCTTGAGTTCTGCAACCCGCTGAACCGGGAGCAGCGACAGCTGGCCATAGCCCGCATCCAACTGGCCCTGGGGCAGCCACAACAGGCACTGGCACTGCTGCCGGAGCTGCGACTGTCCACGGAACGGGGTGGCCACCGCCGCCACCTGCTCGAGCTGCTGCTGATCGAGGCACAGGCCATGGAGGCACTGGGCAGGCCCGGTGATGCCGAAGCCGTACTGCAACGGGCATTGATGCTGGCGGAGGCGGACCAGTTCCTGAGACTGATTGCGGAAGAAGGCCCCACTGTGGCCGCCATCTACCACCGGCTGAGTCCCAGTCGTCTGCCGGCCCTACTGCGGGAGTCACTGGATGGCCTGCTCAAGAACGGGGAGCCGGACCCGCAGCCTCCCGGGTCTGGCCAGTGCCCGGTGGAACCCCACAGCCACAAGACCGCGCCGCCCATGTCTCCCCTCAGGGAGCCACTGAGCCAGCGTGAGCGCCAGGTGCTGCAATGGATCCACGAAGGCCACCCCAACAAGGTCATCGCAGAGCAGTTGCAGGTGGCCCCCACCACCATCAAGGCCCATATCCGCAACCTTTACGGCAAACTGGATGTCAGCAGCCGCACCGCCGCACTGGCCCGTGCAAGGCAACTGGGGCTACTGCCATAGGCGTGAATCTGTTCTCATTTTTTCCTTTTGCGTCCCCACTAATCCCCCCACTACGCCTTTTGGACGATTCGCGGGTGCCGTGACAGCCACTAGAATTCAATCATCTCAAGTCACACCGTTGGGGTATTCAAGCCACCACAACGGCTCCGGACTTGCGGATTTCAGAGTAACGCCAGTTGCCGACCCGGTTACCCGGTGTCGGCTTTTTTTATGGCGGTCAGGGTGAGATCAGGCGCTCAAAAGGCGGCAGTGCATCCAGCAGCAGCGGGCCATAACGTTTGCTGACTATGCGCCGGTCGAGGATGGTGATCCGCCCACGGTCCGATTCGTTGCGCAGCAGCCGTCCCGTGGCCTGCACCAGGCGGATGGAGGCATCGGGCACACTGATCTCCATGAAGGGGTTGCCGCCACGGGCGCTGATCCACTCCGCCAGGCTGGCCTCAATGGGGTCGTCCGGCACCGAGAACGGCAGCCTTGTAATCACCACGTGCTGCAGGTAATCCCCCGGCAGGTCGATGCCCTCGGCAAAGCTGGCCACACCAAAGAGCACGCTGGGGGTGCCCGCATCGACACGGGCACGGTGACGCTCCAGCACCTCGCTGCGGGTGTAGTCGTCCTGGGTGATCACCTTGTCCCGCTCCTCCGCCGGCAGCGCCTCACGGATGCGGTGCATCTGTCGCCTGGCGGTGAACAGTACCAGTGTGGCCTTGCCATCGGCCCAGAGCCCGGGCAGCTTCTCCACCAGGGCCCTGGCGAACGGCTCGGCGTCGGTGGGCTCCACGGGCATGGAAGGCACTTCCAGGGTGGCCATCTCACGATAGCGAAAGGCCGGCGGGATGATCAGGCAGCGGCTCTGTTCCGGCAGACCGGCGCGCAGCTGCAGTCGGTCAAAGCGCCCCAGTGCACTGAGTGTGGCGGAGGTGAGTATGGCGCCGAAACAGCGGCTCCAGAGGCGGCTGTAAAGCACATTGTTGGCCAGCACCGGCGAGCTGAACAGGGTGATCTCTTCCCCCTGGTCGTTGCTGCGTTGCACCAGCCAGCGGGCCGGCGCCGGGGCGTGGCCCTGGGTCTCTGGCACCTCGCCGGACTCCGCGTCGCCGTCCTCCCCCTTGATAAAGGCCCGCCACAGGGCCAGCTGGTCCTCGCTGCGTGCGTGCAGTCCGCCCACCAGTGGGTACCAGGCCTCCGCCGTTTCCCGGTCGATCTCACCCGCCTTGCGCTCATCCAGCCCGGACTGCAACTCGTCTGCCAGGCTGCTCAGGTAGCGGGTCATCTGGGCGCTCTGCATCAGCAGCTCGTTGATGGCCTCTTTCTGGCTCTCCGGCACGCGCCCCTGTGGGTAACGGTACTGGCTGGCCTCGGCGTTGTCCCCCTTCTCCCAGCGGGTTTCCCCCATCAGACGCTCCTTGAGGGCCGCCAGCAGGGGGTCCATCTCACGGCCAAGGCCGCTGAGGCGGTCCACCAGCTGGGTGCCCTGGGTGCCGGCGCCGAGAAAGGGCAGCATCTTGGCCAGTGACTGGCTCATCTGCTTGAGCCACTGCCGGGTGGACTCCAGTGACAGTGAGGCGGCAAAGTGGCCCAGTGCCTTGTCCGGCAGGTGGTGGGCCTCGTCAAACAGATAGATGCTGTCTTCCGGCTTGGGCAGTATGGCGCCGCCACCCAGTGCCAGGTCCGCCATCACCAGGTCGTGGTTGGCGACAATGATTTCCGCCTCTTCCAGCTCACCCCGGGCGGCAAAGAAGGCGCAGCTGTCAAAGTAACTGCAGTGGCGGTTGGTGCACTGGCGGTGGTCCGTGGTGACATTGCGCCAGATTTCGTCCGGGATCTGCTCCGGCCAGTGGTCACGGTCGCCGTCCCACTTGCGGGCGGCGTAGTCGGCAAACAGCTGCTCGTAGAAGGCCCGGGTTTCCGCCACATCCGCCGCCGGGCCGTCCATCATGAACAATGGAAGGCTCTCGCTGTCCGCCGCCCCCTCACCGTGCAGCCGGGCCTCCAGTCGGGACAGGCACAGGTAGCGGCCGCGGCCCTTGGCCAGTGCCCAGGTGAACTTCAGGTCGCTGTGGGCCTTCAGGTCCGGCAGGTCCTTGTGCACGATCTGGTCCTGCAGGGCAATGGTGGCGGTGGAGAGCACCAGCTGCTTACCCAGCTTGCGGGCCACGGGAATGGCCGCCAGCAGGTAGGCCAGTGTCTTGCCGGTACCGGTGCCCGCCTCCAGCACACAGGTGCGTGGTGCGGAGGTGCGCACGCCGTCGTGTTCGGTGATCTCCCCCAGGTAACGGGCGATCTCCGCGATCATCAGGCGCTGGCCATAACGGGCATTGATGGACTTGCCGGCCAGCACGTCCCGGTAGGCCTGCTGGATGGTCTCTTTGGTGTCCTGGTCGAGCATGGAGTGATGGGACCTTGCTGGGTAGATGCCGCCCGGGTGCCGATTCAGAGCCGTTATGGACGCTGAATCCAGTCATGCACCACGGGCACGGCAAAGGGGGTATCGTTCAGGCTGAGAATCACGCCGCCGGGAGTGATCTCCAGCAGACGCATGGGCCCCACGCGGTCTCCCTCCGCGAGATACTGTTGGTTGATGATCACCCGTCGCGATTCCGGCGACGAGGAATACACATGGCTGTTGAACACCAGGTCCGGCACCTGGCGTCGAAACGCCGGGGACATGTCCACCAGCAGTGGTACACCATCACGGGCCACACGGTCATCACGGGGGCCGGTTGCGGAGGCTTGCCGGGGGGCCTCAGGGGATGTCCGCGAACTGGCAGAACCGTCATGGGGCTGGCCGGAGCCGGACGGCTGAAACGGTCCGCTGTTGCTCCCGGACGCGTCTTCCGGCAGCGGCCCGGTTGCCAGGGCTTCCTCCTGCACGGACGTATCCAGCCTGGTGTCCCAGCTGGAGTCCGGTGGCTGTCTGGCCAGGCGCTCCCCGGAGTCAGCCGCTTCATCGGTCGCGGTGCTTCGCTCCAGCCACTGGCTCCCGGGTGCACTGGCCGGCTCACTGACAGGAGCCCTGTTGTCCGCCACGACGGGATTTTTCCCGGACTGTGACGGGTATGAGGAGGATGGCGCATCCGTTACCACCGGTGCCCTGTCAGCCGCCCCGGCGCCGGCGTGGGTATTGTACCCGTTGTGCCAGTACAGGTAACCCAGTACCGAGAGATTCAGCACCACCAGAGGCCAGATCCACCAGGCACCGCCACTGCGGCCATGGCGACCCATCATCATGGGCGCCGCAGAGGGGTTGTCCACCACGCGGCTCTGGTTGCGCTCTTGCTCGGACTTGCGCAGTGCGTCCAGTATGTAGGACATCAGCCCTCCCCTCCCTTGCCGGAACCGGAGGCCACCGCCATGCCGTCACCGGTGAGACGGGGCCCGGGCACATCCAGCACCTGATTCATGCGGATCAGGGTCACAGGCCCTGGAATCCCGTCCGGCACCAGCCCCTGCTGGCGCTGAAAGCGCATCACCTGGTCGGACAAATCCCCCTGGGTGGACACACCGGATTCGCTGATGGCCCTCCGCAGCCAGCTGTCACGGTCACGGGACTGTCCCGGCTCCACCCGCCGGGACTGGAAGGGGGGTGGCTGCCATAACAGGGCGTATTCACCCAGCCAGAAATCATCCAGCAGATCACGACGCACCCAGCGGGTCTCACCCTGCACCTGGATCCGCGCCTGTTGCTGCTGCAGCTCGCTGAGAAGGGCGTACACGGACTCGCCACGGCCATTGAACAGCCGCAGAATGGCCGGATGGTCCAGCTGCAGCAGGCTGCGCCAGTTGCCGTTGCGCTCAAGGCACTGCAGCCCCCTGTCCAGTGCGACCTTGCACAGGTCGCCCTGTTGTGAAGGGCGGAAGCTGTGCCCCCAGAGGGCCATCAGATCCTTCTCGGCCTGGTCGCGGCTGCCATCGGCGCGGGCCTGGCTGAGAAAGTCCCTGTCCTGACCGTTCGACGCTTCGCTGTCATTCACCGGCCGGGGCGGGTTGCCGTCCTGGGGCGAGCCTACCGGCGCCACACCCGAAAAGGCGCCACTCTCTGAGGGGCTGCCTGAGGGGCCGTCTGAGGGGCTGCCAGGGTCAGCCCCCGGTGCCGGTGGCAAGACACTGGCGCTGAACAGCAGCCAGAGCACAAAGCCGCTGGCACCGGCCACGCTGGCCAGTGACACAGCGGGCAGCCAGGGGGCATGGAGCAGTGAGGCGACTTTGTCTCTCCAGCTTCCCTGCCAGTGTCCTTTCCAGCCGGTACCGACAGGCCCCGGCAGCACCTCACGGGCGGCCTGGTTGACGGTGCGCCTGTCCACTTGTGGCTGGTGCTGGGCATAGGCCCCCAGAAGGCTGCGATCCGCCAGCAGGTTGATCAGGCGGGGGATGCCGCCACTGAGGCGGGTAATGCGGCGTATGGCCCCGGGACTGAACAGGGCGTCACGGCGCCCGGCCACCTGAACCCGGTAGGCCAGGTAGCGCTGTATGTCATCGGCACCCAGTGGCTGCAGGTGGTAACGGGCACCGATGCGCTGGTTGAGCTGGCGCAGGTTTTTCCGGGCCAGCATCTGCTGCAGCTCCGGCTGGCCCAGCAGCACGATCTGCAGCAGCTTGGTCTCGCTGGTTTCCAGATTGGTCAGCAGCCGCAGCTGCTCCAGCACCTCGGGGGGGAGATTCGGGGCCTCGTCGATAATCAGCCCCTTATGCCGCCCCCGGGCGTGGGCGGCCAGCAGGTAGCGGTTGAGGGCGTCGGTCATTTCCCGGGTGGAGGCGGCGGGGTTGACGCTCAGCCCCAGCTCCTGTGCCACGCTGGCAAGCATTTCACGGCCGTTGACACGGGGGTTGAGCACCAGCGCCACATCCACGTGGTCCGGTACCTGCTCGATAAAACGCCGGCAGACGGTGGTCTTGCCGGTGCCCACCTCACCGCTGATCAGTGTCACCGCCCCACCCTGTCCGCCCACGGCAAACAGCAGGTGCGCCAGCGCCTCACGGTGGGAGTCGCTGAGGTAGAGGTAGCGGGGGTCGGGGGCAATGGTAAAGGGGGCTTCCCTGAACCCGAAATACTCGTTGTACATGGGACCGATCCGGATCAAGACCGCAGCCCCAGGGGCCACGGTGGAATGGCCCCATCATAGCGGCGCACGGGGCGCACTGTCATCCGGCAATCACGTGAATCGAGGCACGGCTCACTGAATCGTCCTTGAGACGGGCAATACACTGCTCCAGTGTGCTGGAAATCTTGCCATGACTGCGGATCCGGGCGATCTCCGGCCAGGTGGCCCGCTCACCGGCCAGCATCATTTCCCGCACGAATTCCGGCGTGGGGTTGGAGAGCATGCGCCGGTAATGGCGCAGTCCGTAGCCAGGTGGGGCGATGGTAACATCCCCGTAGTAGCGCTGTGCCAGTATGGTGTGGATATGGCCAAACACCTGCCGTGACAGTTCCGGCCTGGCCCTTGAGCGCAGAAAATCCGTCAGGGCCCGGCCATGGAAGCCCACCTCGGCACGGAGAATACGCGCCGGCAGGTTGCCGAGGGTCTTTTTGCGGTTATTGTCCAGCAGCTTCAGGAATGGCACCACATGGGGGTTGGCCTGGCTGACCAGTGTGAAATTGACGTCGTACAGGTGCATCAGCCGTTCAATGGGCAGGTCACTGACCACCGAGCCATCCACAAACCGCAGCCTGGGCATATAGGGCACGCGGGCGCCGGTGTAGTCCTTTTTCATCAGCTGCACCGGAGGAAACACCCCGGGCACGGCGGCGGAGGCCAGTGCGGCACTCCAGACCAGCATGTAGGGGGAGGTATAGCCACTGAGAAGCCGGGCAAACTGCTGGCTCTGGCTGGGTGAGACGCTGATGTTGATGGAGCGTCCGGTCCGGCGGTAAGCCTCCTCGAAACTGTGCTCGCCGATGTTTTCACGCAGGCAGGCTTCCAGTGTGCCCTGGTCCATGAAGCCCTTGCCCTGGAGCCCGCTCAGCAGCCCCTTCCAGCGCCAGGCCTTGAGGTTGTGGTTGTCCGGGTCGAGCATCTCACCGAGTTCCTCGTCGGTGTGGGTACCGGCCATGGCCGCCACAATGGCACCGGCACTGGAGCCGGAAATCACCTGTGGCAACAGGTCCCGCTCCCAGAGGGCCTTGACCACACCCAGGTGGAACATGCCCAGAGTGGCACCGCCGCTGAGCAACAGTGCCGGGCGGCCGTAGCTGAGCAGTGTGTCCTTGAAGAAGTCCAGCTTGTCGGCACGGCTCATTCCCGGCACCCGGGTCTCGCACAACAGGCGTATGGATTCGCACACCTGGTTGAGATACATCTCGATCAGATGTTTGGTCCCCACATGACTCTGTCGGTACAGCTGCGGATCGGCAATATTGCCCAGGTCGTGATGCAGCCCCTCACGGATGGCCCGCTGCAGTTGCTGGAAGTTGCCCGCCTGGTGGTGTTTTCTCAGCTCGTTGAGACGATCATGGATCAGCTCGTAGTTGTACAGATCGCTGGAGAAGGTTTCCTTCCACTCCACATTGCCCTGCAGATAATCCAGCTCCAGTGCCGCGGCTTTCCACTGCTCGTAGGTGCGAGCCTTCTGCAATTGACGTCGGTAATACTGTGTCTTACTGGCCATGGCGGTCTCCGTTACAGCTTAAAACGGGTCACTCAGAAATCATCCAGCATCAGGTCTTCGTCGTCCCCACTGGCAAAGGGGTCGTTCTGGATACGGCCATCCCGGACCTGATACTCACGACGCTGTAAATAGGCATTACGGATAAAAGTATAGCGGTCTCCGGTGATTCGTTGCTCGGCCGGGATCAGATCCGAGCGCAGATCCAGCACCCACAGCCCCCTCATGAAGTAGTATTCCGGCCTGGGGATGGCATCACTGGGCCTCGGGTAGAGCATGTCCACTCCAAACCCGGTGGCGTCACGGGGTGTGGAGGGGCCGAAAAAGGGCACCATCAGGTAGGGCCCCTGCGCCACACCCCAGGTGCCCAGTGTCTGGCCGAAATCCTCATCCTGGTAAGGCAGCTCAAAGTGGCTGGCCACATCGAAAAAACCCAGCAGACCAAAGGTGCTGTTGAACACAAATCGGCCCGTGGAAATCAGAGCGGCCTCGCCCTTGCCCTGGAGCAGGCTGTTGAGGATATTTTCCAGCTCGCCCAGGTTGGAGAATACATTGGTGATACCGGAGTTGATGACGGGCGGCGTGACGGCCCGGTAGCCCCTGGCCGCCGGCAGCAGAATAGTACGGTCGACAAAGTCGTTGAAGGTGAAGATGCGGCGGTTGATGCCCTCGAAGGGGTCGTCCTCGGCCGTGACACGGGCGTCGGCCGGGTCTCCCATCTCGCTGCCAAAGGGGTCGGAATCGCCGGAGCCGCCCTCCTCAGGCTGACTGGCGGTTTCCCGCTCCGGTGACGAGCCCGGATCCGGAGAATCCTGTGCCTGTGCGGTCTGGGCCATGGCGGACAGCGTCACCAGACACAGCAGCAGGGGTAAAGCTTGCAAAACACGGCGGAGGTTTGGCATTCAGGGTTTCTCCCAGTTTGGCCGCAAAGGAGGCCAAAGGCCATTGCATTGACCACGTTGCTCACCAACAATGGCGCTGTTTTTTTGCCGATACCCGGCTCTCTGGATTCCCGGTTTGCGGTGTCTCCAGTCAAAGACTGGCAGAATCCCATCGGTCCAGGCCGGCACACAAAGGCGATCATACGAACAATCTGGAGACACAGCCATGAGTGGTAACACAGAGCGCCCCGTTTTTTCCCTGGTCATCCCCATCAAGTGGGGGGACATGGATGCCTACGGCCATGTCAACAACACCGTTTATTTCCGGCTGTTTGAAGAGGCGCGGATCCAGTGGCTGACCTCGCTGTCCCTCTCGGCGGACGGGACGGGCACTGGGCCCATTATCATCACCACCGGCGCCACCTTCCTGCGTGAAATGGGCTACCCGGCCAATGTGCGTGTGGAGCTGCTCACCGGCAGGGCCGGCACAACCAGCCTGGAGACCTTCTACCAACTGGTGGATAACGACACGCAACAGCCATACGCTGAAGGATACGCCAAGGTGGTGTGGTTTGACCATGAAACCCGTGGCTCCACGGCCCTGCCCGATGAACTCCGTGCCCTGGCTGCAGAGTAGTTCACAGTGGCCGGCGTGAGACGCCGGCCCGGGCGATCAACCGCGCTTGCGCACAATCACGTTGCCAATGGAGTAGCCGGCACCGAAGGAGCAGATGACCCCCAGGTCCCCCGCCGCCAGATCACGGCTGTGCTGATGGAAGGCAATGATGGAACCGGCGGAGCTGGTATTGGCGTATTCATCCAGTATCACCGGCGCCTCGTCTTCCGTGGCATCACGGCCCAGAACCCGCCGGGCGATCAGCTGGTTCATGTTCAGGTTGGCCTGGTGCAGCCAGAGACGGCGCAGATCCGTGGCCGCCAGGTCATGGCTGGCCAGGTGCTCGCCGATCAGTGACGCCACCAGTGGCGAGACTTCCTTGAAGACCTTGCGCCCCTGCTGCACAAACAGCTTGTCCGGCTGGCCGATACCCCGCTCATCACCCCGGTTGAGGAAACCGAAGTTGTTGCGGATGTTGTTGGAATATTTCGTCTTGAGGCGTGTGCCCAGCACCTCGTAGCCCTTGCCGGGGGCCACATCGGCGGCGGACTGCACCACCACGGCGGTGCAGGCATCGCCGAAGATAAAGTGGCTGTCACGGTCCGTGAAATTCAGGTGGCCACTGCAGATCTCGGGGCTGACCACCAGGACGGTGCGGGCATTTCCGGTCTGGATGGCATTGACCGCCGCCTGTATGCCGAAGGTGGCGGAGCTGCAGGCCACATTCATGTCGTAGGCAAAGCCCTCCACACCCAGGGCGTCCTGCACTTCAACGGCGATGGCCGGATAGGGGCGCTGCATGTTGGAGCAGGCCACGATGACCGCATCCACGTCGGCGGCACTGATGCCGGCGTCCTCGAAAGCCTGGTTGCAGGCGGCCACGGCCATTTCGCACTGCACACTGGGTTCGCTGTCGGGACGGTCCGGGATAATGGGGCGCATGCGCTCCGGGTCGAGCACGCCTGCCTTGTCCACCACATGGCGGCGTTTGATGCCGGAGGCCTTCTCGATAAACTCCGCCGCCGAGGGTTGCAGCGCGGCGCGCTCTCCCCGCTCGATTTCCTGCTGATAGCGACTGTTGTGCAGTTCCACATAAGCATTGTAGGAGGCCACCAGCTCCTCGTTGCTGATCACGGCAGGCGGCGCATAAAGGCCGCTGCCACTGATGACGGTGGCGCTGGCTGAGTCAGACGGGGTGGATGTTGTCACGGAAACCCTCTTATTCTCTGTGGCGGGTCCGGCAAGGCCGGAACCCGGTCAGGGTGTATGGTTGTCTCATTGTGGACAATAGTAACACACCCGTCACGGCTGTCAGCTTTGCACCTTCTGCCACTGTTTTTCCAGGCGCTGAGGCGACACGGTGACGGCAGTGCCCAGCTGCTGGGCAAAGTACGACACCCGGTACTCCTCCAGCATCCAGCGGTACTCCACCAGCGCCTCGCTGTGCACACCCTGCAGCGCCAGCGCTTCGCGACGCTCCACATAACGCTGCCAGAAAGGCTCGAAACGGTGCAGGAATTCCCTTTCCGGGCCCGCCTCACGGGGCATCTTCTCCAGACGGATCAGGGCCGCCTGCATATACACCGGCAGCCTGGGCCGCCAGCGGCTGGGCGTGTCCTGCAGAAAGCCCGGGTACACCAGATGGCTCATCTGGAATTTCAGGTCCGCCAGGCTCTGGGCCAGTGACAGGGGGATCTTGCCCTTGAGCCCCTTCATGACCCGGTGGTGACGCTCCAGTGTCTGGTGCAGCAGCTGCACATTCTCACCCAGTGCCTCGTGGAAGCGGTCACGGTGTTCCTGAAACAGCGCCTCAAAGGCGTCACGGTCCCGTGGCAGTGGCTGGTCCTCGGGCAGGAAGTGCCCCATGGCGGTGGCCATCAGCAGGTCGTCCAGCAGTGGCTGGCGCTTTCCGTAAGGGGCAAACAGCAGTGCCGCCTTCTTGAACTCCGGATAGCGCCGGTCCATGTCGTCCAGTGCGTTGCCAAGGCGGTTGAGCAGCAGACGGGCGACGCCACGGCGGTTGATGGCCTCGGCACGGGCCGGGTCCAGCACCTGGCTCTGTCGCACGGCCCGGCCCTGATCCTCCAGTACCGGGTAGACGGTCACGGCCATGCCGCCCTGTCGGGTCTGGCGCTTCTCCGGCAGGCTCTGGAAATTCCACTCCGGGGTTTCCGCAGGGCCCTCGCCGGAGTCCCCCTCCCCTTCCCGGGCGCTGGTCCGGGCCAGTGCCGAATCCGCCTGGGACTCAAAACGGGCCCGCAGTGCCGACAGGTCCCGGCTCTGGGCCAGCAGGCCGCCCCGCTCGTCCAGCAGCTGTATGTTCATGCGCAGATGGGGCAGCAGTGCCCCGCTGTTCCACTGCTCCGGCGGGATCTTCACGCCGGTCATGCGGGTCAGTTCCGCACCCAGCCGCTCTGTCAGTGGCTCATTGCAGGGGGTCATGTTTGCCAGTGCGGCGTCCACAAAGTCCGGCACCGGCACAAAGTTGCGCCGCAGTGACTTGGGCAGCCCCTTCACCAGCTGGATGCACTTCTCCCGCAGCAGACCCGGCACCAGCCATTCCAGACGGTGCATGGGCAGCTGCTTGAGGGCCATCAGGGGGACCCGGATACTGACACCGTCGTCCTCGGCACCGGGGGCGAAGTGGTAGCGCAACTCATAACTCAGTCCGGACCAGTGCAACTGGTCCGGGTACTGCTCCTCCTGGCCCGGGTCACGGGGCCGTGCCAGTACGTCCTCCTCCGTCAGCTCCAGTGCCTTGAGCGGGTCTGAGTCCAGTGACTTCCACCAGGTCTCGAAGTGACGGCCGCTGACAATCTCCGCCGGCAGACGCTCGTGGTAGAACTGGAACAGGGTTTCCTCGTCCACCAGCAGGTCACGGCGGCGCACCTTCTCCTCCAGGGCCTCCACGGTGGCGGTCAGTGCCTGGTTGGCCCGCACAAAGGGGGCTTTGGTGCTGTAATCCCCCTCCACCAGGGCGCGGCGGATAAAGATCTCCCGGCTGGTCTCAGGGTCAATACTGGCATAGCCCACACGCCGCCCCGAGACAATGGTCAGGCCGTACAGGGTCTGGGTTTCCAGTGCGATCACCTGGGCCCGCTTGCGCTCCCAGTGGGGCTCGGCATATTGGCGCTTGATAATGTGAGACGCCAGTGGCTCGATCCAGTCCGGCTCGATACGGGCCACGGTCTTGGCGAACACCTGGCTGGTTTCCATCACCTCCGCCGCCATGATCCACTTGGGGGCGGTCTTCACCAGTGGGGAGCCCGGGAAGATGCGCAGCTTGCGGTTGCGGGTGCCCAGGTACTCCCGCTTTTCTTCCTTCACCGCCACCTGACCCAGCAGCCCGCTGAGCAGTGACTGGTGCAGCGGTGCGCTCTCCGCCGGCTCACGATTGAGCTGCAGTCCCTGCTCACGGGCCATCAGGGCCAGCTGGTGGTGCACCTCGCGCCACTCCCGCAGGCGCAGGTAGTTGAGAAACTGCTTCTGGCACCATTTGCGCAGCTGGTTCTGTGACAGGTCCTGTCGCTGGGACTCAAAGCGCTCCCAGAGACGGATCAGTGCCACAAAGTCTGACTCCGGATCGCTGTACACCTGGTGGGCCTGGTCCGCCGCCTGCTGACGGTCGGCGGGGCGATCGCGGGGGTCCTGTATGCTCAGGCCGGCACAGATGATGAGCACCTCACGCAGCGCCCCCCGGTCACTGGCTTCCAGCAGCATGCGGGCCAGGCGCGGGTCCACCGGCAAACGGGCCATGGCCCGCCCCGCCGGTGTCAATTTACGGCCGCCATTCACCGCACCCAGCTCCTCAAGCAGCTTGTAGCCGTCATTGATCAGACGCCCATCCGGCGCGTCGATAAAGGGGAATCGGCGGATGTCACCCAGTCGCATCTGGGCCATTTGCAGTATTACCGAGGCGAGATTGGTGCGGCGGATTTCCGGGTCCGTGTACTCAGGGCGGTTGTTGAAATCGCTCTCGTCATAGAGACGGAAGCAGATGCCCGGCGCCACACGGCCGCAGCGGCCCTTGCGCTGGTTGGCGCTGGCCTGTGAGATGGGCTCGATGGGCAGCCGCTGTATCTTTGAGCGCACGCTGTAGCGGCTCAGACGGGCCAGCCCGGTGTCGATCACATAGCGGATGCCGGGCACCGTCAGTGAGGTTTCCGCCACGTTGGTGGCCAGCACGATGCGACGGCCGCTGTGGTTCTGGAACACCCGGTTCTGCTCACGGGCGCTCAGACGGGCGTACAGGGGCAGCACCTCGGTGTGGCGCAGCTCGGCGTGACGCAGTGCCCTGGAGACCAGTCGGATATCCCGCTCACCGGGAAGAAACACCAGCACATCCCCGGGGGGCTTGCCGGTGTCCTTCTCATGGGCCTCGATCTCCGCCACCGCCGACTCGATGGCGCCGGGCCAGCCACTGTCGTCCTGTGAATCGTCCGTCAGTGGCCGGTAGCGCACCTCCACCGGGTAGGTGCGGCCTGTCACCTCCACCACCGGCGCCTGCTGGAAATGGCGGCTGAAGCGGTCCAGCTCGATGGTGGCGGAGGTGATAATCAGCTTGAGGTCCGGCCGTTTCGGCAGGATCTGCTTCAGCGCCCCCAGCAGGAAGTCGATATTGAGGCTGCGCTCGTGGGCCTCGTCGATGATGAGGGTGTCGTAGCGGTCCAGGAAGCGGTCTCGGTCCAGCTCCGCCAGCAGTATGCCGTCGGTCATTACTTTGATCAGTGAGCGGGGGGATGTCTGGTCCGTGAAGCGCACCTGGTAGCCCACCTGTTCCCCCACCGGGGTCTGCATCTCCTCCGCCAGTCGCTGTGACACGGTGCGGGCGGCAATGCGCCGTGGCTGTGTGTGGCCGATCAGGCCGCGACGGCCACGGCCCGCCTCCAGGCAGATCTTGGGCAGCTGTGTGGTCTTGCCGGAGCCGGTCTCGCCGGCCACGATCACCACCTGGTGCCGCTCGATCAGCTCGCGGATGTCTGCCGAGCGCTCAGAGACCGGCAGCTGCTCCGGGTAACGGATCAGAGGGCGGATGGCTTCACGCTCACGGCAGGACTCCAGCCCCTTCTCCAGCCACTGCTCCACCTGCTGTTTTTCCCGCTCGGCCAGCCGGGCCTTGCCAAGGCGGCGCAGTATGCGGCCTGCCTCCCATTGGCGGCACTGGCTGAGTTGCTGTCGGATGGCGTTTTTCCAGGCACTGTCCTGTTCGGCCATGGAGGCGGTTGTCCTGTCTGGTGGTGGATGAATGGGGTAGCCTGAACGCGAAAAACCCTGCCATCCAGGCAGGGTTTCCGGAAAGACCATGCCCCCGGAGGGGGCGGGTGTTACTTGGCGGCGGTCTTTTCGTCCCGCAGTTCACGGCGCAGTATTTTGCCCACGTTGCTCTTGGGCAGGTCATCCCGGAACTCCACGGACTTGGGCACCTTGTAGGCGGTCATGTTCTCGCGGCAGTAATCCCGCACTTCCTTCTCGGTCACGCTGGGGTCTGAAGCCACGGCGTAGACCTTCACCGCTTCGCCACTCTTCTCGTCCGGCACGCCCACCGCGGCACACTCGAGAATCTTCGGGTGGCCAGTGACCACGTCCTCGATCTCGTTGGGATAGACGTTGAAACCGGACACCAGGATCATGTCCTTCTTGCGGTCCACGATGCGCACATAACCGTCGTCCTGGATCACCGCCACGTCACCGGTCTTGAACCAGCCGTCGTCGTCGATGGACTTGGCGGTCTCCTCGGGGCGCTGCCAGTAGCCTTTCATCACCTGAGGACCCTTGATGCACAGCTCGCCGGCTTCACCGATTTCCTGGTCATTGCCGTCTTCGTCAACGGTCTTCAGCAGCGTGCTGGGCAGCGGCATGCCGATGGTGCCAATCTGGATGCCACCGGGCGGGTTGAGTGTGGCAACCGGTGAGGTTTCCGTCAGCCCGTAACCCTCGGTGATCTCGCTGCCGGTCACATCCTGCCACAGCTTGGCGGTGGACTTGGTCAGGGCCATGCCGCCGGCCACGGTGATCTTCAGGTTGCTGAAGTCCAGCTTGCGGAACTCCTCGTTGTTGGCCAGGGCCACAAACAGGGTGTTCAGACCCATGATGCCGGTGAACTTGTAGTTCTGCATTTCCTTGACGAAGGCCGGGATGTCCCTGGGGTTGGGGATCAGCACGCTGTGGTTGCCAGTCTCCAGCATCAGGCCGCAGTTCATGGTGAAGGAGTAGATGTGGTACAGGGGCAGAGGCGCAATAATGGTCTCCTCCCCTTCGCTGAGCTCGGCCAGCAGCAGTGGCTTGCACTGCAGCAGGTTGGACACCAGATTGCGGTGGGTCAGCATGGCGCCCTTGGCCACGCCGGTGGTGCCGCCGGTGTACTGCAGTACGGCGATATCGTCCGGCTGAACCTTGACCGGTGTGTACTCGAGACTGGCCCCTTCCTTGAGCACCTGTGGCAGTGACAGGGCGTCCGGCAGGTTGTAGGCAGGCACCATCTTCTTGACGTGCTTGACCACGGAATTCATCAGCTTGCGCTTGATGGGCTTGTGGAAGTCGGCAATTTCAGTGACAAACACCTGCTCAAGGCCGGTGTTGGGCAGCACCTTCTCCACGTTGTAGGCCATATTGGCCAGCACCACCAGTGCCTTGGCGCCGGAGTCGTTGAACTGGTGCTCCATTTCCCGGGTGGTGTACAGGGGGTTGGTGTTGACCACCACCAGGCCGGCACGCATGGCACCGTAGACCATCACCGGGTACTGGGGAATATTGGGCATCTGCATGGCGATGCGGTCGCCGGGCTTGAGGCTGGTCTTGTTCTGCAGGTAGGCGGCGAAGTCACGGCTCAGACGGTCCAGATCCCCGTAGGTCAGTGTCAGACCCACACCGCTGAAGGCGGGTTTGTCGGCAAAGCGCTTCACCGATTTCTCAAACACGTCCAGCATGTCGGTGTATTCGCTGGTGTCCACTTCCGCGGGAATTCCCTCGGGATAACGATCCTTGAAAAACTGCGCCAGATCCATGTTTCTGCTCCTGTTATAGGTTACTTGTTCTGTTGTAAATGCCTGCTTATGCGACGATTATTTAAGGTACTGAAGCATAACAGCTTGTTATTGTGACTTGCACCGTTGAAATTTCCAGAAAATCAGGGCATGGAGCGTCGGCATACTTTACACAACGCCTGACCCGATACCGGAATTTCCTGATGAAAGCCGTCCAGGTGGCTGATCTGCCAATCCTTTTACGGGAATTTCATGGTCCTTGCAAAACATCAGGCAGCACGGCCAGTGGCCGTGCTCTCAAAAGCCGAGCCTTGGCCGGTGCCGCTCAACCGCATCGGCCTTTTTTATCCCTTTTCTGCCCCCCTGCAGACGCGGCCATGGCCGCTGCTACCGGCTGAGATAACGCATGGCTTCCTCAAGCCCCTCCAGGGAAAGCGGGTACATATGATCCTCCACCAGCTCCCGGGTCATGCCCAGTGAGCCCCCGGGCGACCAGTAATCCTCCGGCAGCGGATTGAGCCAGACCACCCGGTCGAAATGGTCGCGGATGCGACGCATCCAGGTGGCTCCCGCCTCTTCGTTCCAGTGCTCGATGGAGCCCCCGGGGTGGCTCACCTCGTAGGGGGCCATGGTGGCATCACCGATAAAGATCACCCGGTAATCCGGGGTGTACTTGTGCAGTATGTCCCAGGTGGACAGGGTCTCGTTCATGCGCCGGATATTGTCTTTCCACACGCTTTCGTAGATGAAGTTGTGGAAGTAGAAATACTCCATGTGCTTGAACTCGGTGCGACAGGCTGAGAACAGCTCCTCGCACACCCGCACGTGAGGGTCCATGGAGCCGCCCACGTCAAAGAACAACAGCACCTTCACGGTATTATGACGTTCCGGAACCATTTTAAGATCCAGATATCCGCCATTACGGGCGGTACTGCTGATGGTGGTGTCGATGTCCAGCTGGTCCGGTGCGCCCTGGCGGGCAAACTTGCGCAGACGGCGCAGAGCCATCTTGATGTTGCGGATACCCAGGGTGATGCTGTCGTCCAGGTCCCGGTACTCGCGCTTCTCCCAGACCTTGACGGCACGGCCGTGGCGGCCCTTCTGCTGGCCGATGCGCATGCCTTCCGGGTTGTAACCGTCGGCACCAAAGGGGGAAGTCCCCCCGGTGCCGATCCACTTGTTGCCCCCCTGGTGACGTTCCTGCTGCTCTTCCATGCGCTTCTTGAAGGTCTCGATCAGCTCTTCCAGACCGCCCAGTGACTCGATCTGGGCCTTTTCCTCGTCCGTCAGGTGCTTTTCAAACTCGGAACGCAGCCAGTCGTCGGGGATCAGCGCCTCCAGCAGCTCGTCCAGGTTCTCGATGCCCTTGAAGTAGGCGTCGAAGGCCCGGTCGAACTTGTCGTAATGACGCTCGTCCTTGACCAGGCACAGCCGGGCCAGGAAGTAGAACTCTTCCATGTCGGCAAAGGCGAGACGGGCGCGCAGCGCTTCCAGCAGGTCCAGGAATTCCCGCAGTGTGGCCGGCACCCGGGCGCGGCGCACTTCCATAAAAAAATCGATGAGCATAATGCCCCCGGATCAGCGGTGTTTAGCGGCGACGGCGGGCCATGAAGGCCAGCTTCTGCAGCAGATGGGCGTCCTGCTCATTCTTCACCAGGGCGCCGTACAGCGGCGGCAGTGCGCTGCTGGTATCGTGCTCCTGCACCACCTTCTGGGCCAGTTCGTCCGCCATCAGCAGTTTCAGCCAGTCTATCAGTTCTGAGGTGGAGGGTTTTTTCTTCAGCCCCGGCACCTTGCGCACATCGAAGAAGATCTCCAGTGCGTCCCGCACCAGGTCCTGCTTGATGCCCGGGAAGTGCACATCCACGATCTGCTGCATGGTGTCGCTGTCGGGAAAATCGATGTAGTGGAAGAAGCAGCGGCGCAGGAAGGCGTCCGGCAGTTCCTTCTCGTTGTTACTGGTGATGACCACGATGGGGCGCTGCTTGGCCACGATCTGCTGTTGTGTCTCGTAGACAAAGAACTCCATGCGGTCGAGTTCCTGCAGCAGATCATTGGGGAATTCGATGTCCGCCTTGTCGATCTCGTCGATCAGCAGCACCACACGCTCTTCCGACTCGAAGGCCTCCCACATCTTGCCCTTGACGATGTAGTTGCTGATGTCGTGCACCCGGTCATCACCCAGCTGGGAGTCCCGCAGGCGTGAGACCGCGTCGTACTCGTACAGCCCCTGCTGAGCCTTGGTGGTGGACTTGATGTGCCACTGGATCAGTCGCGCACCGATGCCTTCCGCCAGCTCCTCGGCCAGCATGGTCTTGCCGGTGCCCGGCTCGCCCTTGATCAGCAGCGGACGCTGCAGCGTGATGGCGGCGTTGACGGCCATGGCCAGCTCATCGGTGGCGACGTATTTATCGGTGCCCTGAAACTTCATCACAGACTGTCCTTCCTCAATTCATGGGTAGCGCAGTATATCGGGGGAGTTCCCGGGGTCACAAGCGCCACAGCCACCGACAGGGGATGTCGGTGGCTGTGGCGTTGTTGCGCCGGCGTATGTCACCCGGGGCCCTTGATGACGGCATGGGTGGGGCTTCAGCCCTTGTCCTTGTCGTTCTCGTCGCCCTTGTCCTCCTTGTCGCGATCCCTGGCGGGCACATCGTCAATGTCGGAGATGTCGAAATCCTCCAGGGAGAATTCATCGTTGTCCTCCTCGTCATCGTCGATGCTGTCGGAATCCTTGCCGGTGGCTTTCTTGTCTTCCTCCGGAGGCTCCGGTGTCAGCTCCGGGACTTCCTCGTCGGGCGCTTCCTCCGCTGGGGACTCCTCATCCGCTGAGGGCTCCTCATCCGCTGAGGGCTCCTTATCCGCTGAGGGCTCCTCATCCACTTTGAGCTCTTCCTCTTCGACCGGCTCCTCGTCTTCAGAGGACGCTTTCTCCTCTGGAGGCTCTTCATCGGCAGATGGCTCCTCATCGGCTGAGGGCACTGCCTCCAGGGACGGTTCTTTCCGTTTTTCCTCCGGCTCCGGGGTCAGCTCCGGTGGCTCGGCATCGTCCAGACTGTCGTCATCCAGGCTGTCGATGGCGCTTTTCAGGGGGTCGATGGACTGGTCGTTCTCCCCTTCCGCCGGAGCTTTCACCTCCGGAACGCTTTCCGTTGAGCCGGCATTGCGGCGACGACGCCACAACAGGAACCCACCCAGACCGCCGGCGGATAACAGCGTCAGGCCGCCAGCCAGCCACCAGAGCCAGACCGGCAGGCCAGAATCGTCCTCTGCTTCCGGTTCCTGCTCGGCCGGCACTGTGACCGGCTCCGGGGAATACAGGGGTTCTGCGGGTTCCGGCTCCGGTTCTGGCTCCGGAGCCGGCTCAGGCACGGGTTCCGGTGCTGTCTCCCGGGGGGGGGCAGGCTCGATGCGGGCATAGCTGCGGGTATCGTCCTGCCTGGGGAAGGTCAACTGCACCGGGTCCATGGACTGGTCCGCAGTGATGCCATCGGCAGCCTCTGCGGTCACGGACAGACTCACCCGGTAGTCCCCTTCACCGGACTCGCCGGTCAGCTCCAGTGACCATTGTGTGCGGTTCTCATTGGGCTCCAGCGCTCTCCGGCGCTCCTCGCCGGAGGGTGTCTCTATCCGTGCCACGGCCTCGATGGAGTCCAGGTCCAGCCCCGGGTCCCGTGGCTTGAGCAGCAGCCGGTAAAGGCTTTCCTCCCCGCTGCCCTGCCCCTGAAGCTCCATATCAAAGGGGGGGCGCAGTGTGCTGCTCTGGCGGTGGCTGCGCTCGAAGGTGCCGCCATCGGCGCTGACCTGGATCTGGTAGAGACCGGGCTCACGCAGCAGCCTGATTTCATCACGGAAAACACCGGTGCGTGTAGCGGGGCCATCCAGAACCCGGGTGCCACTGCGCCCGTCCTCGGTGGTGATTTCAACACGCAGCTCGATCAACTCCAGGAAGTCCGGGTCTCGGATCAGCGCCTGGTCCTCGTAGAAAGCAATGCTCAGTGGCAGTGTGTCGGAGACATAAAACTGCCTTGGCAGGTCGCTTACCACCATGCGCAGCTGGCTGACCACCTTGATGCGGCTGTCTTCACCGATCAGACCTTCCACCAGCCACTCACCCGCCTCCGGCTCGTCCAGTGTGATCAGGTCGTATTCTTCCGTGTGCATCCAGCGGGCGTTTTCTGGCAGCTCATCACGGCTCAGCATCTCGCCAGCGGGGCTTTCCAGGCGGATTTCGCCGGAGCCCGGCTGGCGGAAAATCAGTGCGGTGAACTGCTCCACGGAGCCGTCGATACTGAAGCTGTTCTCACTCAGTGGCACCTCGTCACTGCTGGCGGAGCCGGACAGGGTCTGCAGCAGTGCCCGGGTCAGGTCGCCGTCGGTTTCGGCCTGGTTGTACTGGCCGCCGGTTTCCACCGCCAGTGTTTCCAGCAGCGGGTGGTCGGCTTCATCGGACAGTGCGATGGGGTGAATGCGGGCGCCCTTTTCACGGAACCGGTCCAGTACAGGACCCAGTATGCGGGCCCTTTCCCTGGCATTCTTCTCCTCGTTGTCCGAGAGGCTGACCATGCCATCCGTCAGCAGGATAAAGTGGGTGTTGCTGAAATCCCGGTCCTGGTAGAAGTCATCGCTGGCCACTTCCAGGGCACCGCCGATATTGGTGAACAGCCCCACGGAGTTGATCTCGCCGGTGGCCCTGGCAGCGGCTTCACGCCAGTTTTCGTCCACCTCCCGCACCGGCACCAGCATGTTGACGTAGCGGCCAAAGGTCCAGACACCGGCCCTGGCCTCCTCCGGCACCAGTTCACTGAACAGCCGCAGTGCGGGCTTGCGCAGGTTGTTGGGGTCGGTGCGTTTCATGCTGCCTGAGATGTCCACCATCAGGCGCAGGTCCGGGCGTTCGCTGGCGGAGGGCGGGTCTTCGTTGGCGCTGGCAAAGGGGGCAAGGGCAAGAAGGCCGGCAAACAGCAGGGCCAGTGGACCGCGCAGGGCGGTTAACGGTGTGTGCATAGGAGAAGGTCGCCGTTGTGTGATCAGGACTGGCGCCCCGCGTCCGAATTGGCCTACACCGGGTTACTGTGGCACAGCCGGTGAGGCGGTGACGCGGGCCATCTGATGACTAGTTATAGCAGTTAACGGCGGCGGCGCCAGTGGTACCAGCCACTGTCCAGTGCCAGCACCAGCACCAGAACGCCACCGGCCATTGCCAGGTTGAACAGGGCGCGGTCCATCTGCACCGCATCCCCCAGCAGTGCGGAGTAGGCAAAGTGCAGCCAGGCGGGGGACCACCAGCCCGCCTCGGCGGCGGAGCTGACAGGGGTCAGCAGCAAGGCCGCCAGCAGGCCCTTGAACACCTGGCGCAGAAAACGCAACGGCAGCACCCGCAGCAGGCGAGCCCAGTAGGCGTAGACAAACAGAAAGGCCAGGTAGTAGATCAGCCAGGCAAAAAAGTGTTCTGTGATAAAACCCATAGTGTTCTCTCGGATAATGGTGGTGTCCCGGCGGCGTCAGTCCACCCAGTGTATCAGCCTATCCTGCCAGTCTTCCTCGGGCCAGTGGTCCTCACTGATGACACGCCCCCGTACGGAAATGCCGGCACGGTGGACAGAGTCCGGGTCGCCGCTGACCAGTGGGTGCCATGAGGCCAGCGGGCGCCCCTCATGCAATCGCCGGTAGGCGCAGCTGGAAGGCAGCCAGTGGTAGTGCTCTTTTTTCAGTGCCCGTATATCCAGGCAGTCCGGTACCTTCTGAAGACGGTGCTCATAGACGGTACAGCGGCACTGCCGGGAGTCCAGATGGCGACAGGCCAGGTCGGTAAAATACAGAGCACCGTCCTCCTCGTCTTCCAGCTTGTTCAGGCAGCAGCGCCCGCAGCCGTCACAGAGACTCTCCCACTCCCTGTCGGTCATCTCGTCCAGGCGTTTGCGCTGCCAGAAGGCGACCATGGCGGACATTAACGGCTGTACTCCCCGAGCAGCTTGAGTGCGTAATCGTCCGCCTCAGAGGGCGGCATCTGCAGGTAGTAACCGGGCTCGTCCAGTGCCTGCATCACCTCCGCCACATTGGCCCTGGCCAGTTTGCGCTCAGGGCGCAGCAACAGGTCCATGGCGTGCTGAGGCCGTCCAAAGGTCTTCATCAGTGACTCCGGCACCCGGCTCAGGTCCTCGTCCTTGTCCACAAAAAGGTACATGCCCTCTTTCTTGCTGCTGCGGTAAATACGGCAAAAGCGTTGATCACTCATTGGCAAACAATGTCTCCAGTTGGGGTTGCACCTCGGCCAGGCAGTCACCGCGCCAGCCCTCGGTGAGCAATGGCGGCACCCGCCCTGAGGCGAGTCCTTCACGGACCTGCTCTTCCAGTTTCTTGCGGGGTGCCACCAGCTCGGGGGGGATGGGGCTCGCCGCCAGTGCCTGTGTCAGCAGATTCTTGACCTGCTTGTAGAAGGCCTGTTCCTCACGGCTCAGTGGCGGTGCGATCAGCGTGCTGGGCGCCTGTGGCTCGGCCAGGGACTGCTCCACCATGGCCAGCAGTGCCTCGCCGTGCTTGCGCACCACCACCGGTGGCATTTCCGGCAGACGGCCCAGTGCCGTGGCCGAGCGCGGGCGCTTCTCGGCAATGGCCAGCAGCAGCTTGTCCGCCACCACACGCCCCCTGGGCCGGTCCAGCTCCCGGCAGCGCTGCTCACGCCACTGACACAGGCGCTGGAGCAGCCCCTGGCGGGGCGGATCCAGGAACCAGCCGTTGCGCAGACGCAGATAATAACTGTCGGCGTCACCCAGATCCGCCAGATCCCGGCAGAAACGGTCCGATTCCTCCGACAGGGCCCGGAGGCGCTGGGTGTCCACCAGCTGCTCACGCAGCTGCTGGTACAGTGGCAGCAGGTACACCACATCCGCCAGTGCGTACTGCTGCTGGGCACGGCTCAGTGGCCGTGCCAGCCAGTCGGAACGGGTCAGTGCCTTGTCCAGCTCCACACCCAGACGCCGCGACACAATACGGGCAAAGCCCACGGACATGCCCTCTCCGGCCAGTGCCGCGGCCAGCTGCACATCCAGTGCGCCCTGCACTGTCACGTTCAGCCATTCCCGGAACAGCTCCAGGTCCTCGCTCAGTGCGTACAGCAGCTTGGGGCGCCCGGGGTCCGCCAGGAAGTCCTTCAGGCCCTGGCTCTGTTCTGCCACAGCGGGCTCCACCAGAAACGCCTGCTGCCCGCTGGCGATCTGGACCAGACCGGGACGGGCAAAGAAGGTGCTGGAGCGCTCGAATTCCGAGTCCAGTGCCACCAGCGCCTCACCGGGCAGTGACGACAGCCAGTCATCCAGAGCAGTGGCTGTGTCGAGCCATTCCGGGTTGAGTGCTTCCGGGCTGGGTAAATCCGGGGATGGCGTCATAAACGGCTATCCACTCAGTGGGCGACGACCACGGAAGGCGTGGCTCAGTGTGGAGCCGTCGGCACCGCCGAGATCACCGCCCACGGGCAGGCCGTTGGCCAGACGGGTGATGCGCACGCCCCGTTCGCCCAGGCGGTCGGCGATGTAATGGGCCGTGGCTTCCCCTTCCACCGTGGGGTTGGTGGCCAGTATCAGCTCCTGCACCTCGTTCTCGGCGGCTCTCTGCAGCAGGCGGGGAATGCCGATATCCCCGGGGCCGATGCCGTCGATGGGAGACAGGTGACCGAGCAGCACAAAATAATGGCCCCGGTAATCACCGGACTGCTCAATGGCCACCAGATCCGCCGGTGACTCCACCACGCACAGCAGGCTGCTGTCGCGGCGTCCGTCGTTGCAGATGGCGCACACCGGCGACTCGGTGAAGGTCTGGCAGGACTCGCAGCGGCCGATGTCCCGCAATGCGCGATCGAGTGTGTCCGCCAGTGTACCGGCACCCTCACGGCCCCGTTCCAGCAGATGGAACGCCATGCGCTGGGCACTTTTCTGGCCCACCCCGGGCAGGCAGCGCAGTGCATCCACCAGTTCATCCAGCAGGGGGCTGAGACTCATTGCCACTCCTTATCAGGGCGTCTTGTTAAAACGGCATCTTGAAGCCTGGGGGCATGCCCATGGCTTCCGTCATGCCGGACATTTTCTCTTTCTGGTAGTTTTCGATGCGACGCACCGCATCGTTAATGGCCGCCGCCACCAGGTCTTCCAGCACCTCACGGTCCTCTTCCATCAGCGAGGGGTCGATGCTCACCTTGCGGGCATCGTGCCGGCCGTTCATGGTGATTTTCACCAGTCCGGCGCCGGACTCACCGGTCAGCTCGGTCTGTGCAATTTCTTCCTGGGCCTTCTGCAGGTCCTGCTGCATTTTCTGCGCCTTCTGCATCAGGTCGTTCATTCCGCCTTTCATGGTCTGTCCTCTGGTTGGTGCACGGGGGGTATCACGTCGGGTCCACCTTTACTGGGGCCGGATACTGTCTTCGATCAGCTGGCCGTCAAACTGTTCCAGTATACGCTGTACCACCGGGTCCTGGTGCATGGCCTGCACCGCCTGCTGATGACGGGCCCGACTCTGGCGCTCACGGTGGGCGGAGGGAGTGGCCTCACCCGGCTCCCCCTGGGTGAAGCGGACCTCGGCCCCAGGCCAGAGAGCCTTGACGGCCTGGGTGATGCGTTCACGGTGGCGTTCATTGAGCAGCCGGAAATGGTTGTCGTCCAGCACCAGCGTCAGTGACTGGCCCTGCCAGTGTCCGGCGGCGTTGGCAGCCAGATTGCCGGCCATACCGGGCAGATCCAGGCTGTCGAAACGGGTCATCCAGTCCTCACCTGATCCGGCAGCGGAAGCCGTATCCGCCGGCTGCGCAGAGGGTGCTGGTGCAGTGGCAGCCGCCTCCGGTTCTGTGGCAGCGGCGCCCCCTGCCCCGGTCTGTGGCGCCGGTTCAGGCTTTCCCGGCGGCTCCTGGCTGTGCAGCTCAGCGGCCGGATCCTCCCGGGAGTCCTGTTGCTGGGTCAGTTCCGCTTCATAAGCCTCCAGCGGCACCGTCTCCGGCCCCACGGCCGTCTCAGGAGCCGGCTCTACTGGGGTACTTTCGGAAACGGGTTCCGGCACCACGGGTTCACTGGCGGTGGCCGGCTGCGTGGATTCCCGTTCAGGGGCTGGGGGCTGGTTATCCTGATCTGAGGGCCTTTCACCCTGAGCTGAGAGCCTTTCACCCTGAGCTGAGAGCCTTTCACCCTGAGCTGAGGGCTCTACACCCTGAGCAGGTGGTGACTGTTCACCCGGAGCGGAGGCATCTTCTCTATGCGCTGTAGGCTCTTCACCTATCGCAGAGGGCTTTTCTTCCTCGGCTGCGGGCCTTTCATTCTGGGCAGATGGCTCTTCCTTTGTAGCTGAGGGCTCTTCCTTTGTAGCTGAGGGCTCTTCATTTGTAGCTGAAGGCTCTTCATTTGTAGCTGAAGGCTCTCCTTTTATTGCTGAGGGCTCCTGCCCGGCGGGTTTCGCCGCCTCCTGCTGATGTTCCTGCAATTGCTGTTCAGACAGATTGTCGGCTGCGGCCGGTCTCTCGTTGCTGACCGGCTTTCCACCCGGCAGTGTTCCGCCGTCGCCAGTGCCGGGACGGAAGGCCAGCATGCGCAGCAGCGCCATCTCGAACCCCATTCGGGCGTCCGGTGTCACGGGCAGGTCCTGCCGTGCCATCAGCGCGGTCTGGTAAAACAGCTGGGCATCCTCGGGGCTCATGCGCCGTGCCAGTGACTGGATCTGCTGCTCATCCCCCAGTGCCTGCCCGGTGCTGCCGGGGACGCACTGCTCCAGTGCGATGCGGTGAAAGACGGACAGCAGCTCCGAGAGCACCTGTGAGAAGTCCGGTGCAAACTCGGCAATGCGTCCGATCTGTGCCAGCAGCTCGTGGCCATCCCCCGCCAGCAGTGACTCCAGCAATCGGAACACATCCGCCCTGTCGATGGTACCCAGCATGGCACTGACCTGGCCGGCCTCAAGGCTGTCCGTGCAGAAGGCAATGGCCTGGTCCGTGAGGCTCAGCGCATCTCGCATACTGCCATCGGCGGCCCTGGCCAGAAGCCACAGGGCGCTGTCCTGGTAACGGATGCCCTCCTGGTCCAGTACGCCGGACAGGTAGCTGACAATCCGCTCCGGGCTGATCTGCTTGAGGTTGAACTGCAGGCAGCGGGACAGGATGGTCACCGGCAGTTTCTGGGGGTCGGTGGTGGCGAACAGGAACTTGACGTGCTCCGGAGGCTCTTCCAGCGTTTTCAGCAGGGCGTTGAAACTGGAGTTGGACAGCATGTGCACTTCGTCGATCAGGTAGATCTTGAAGCGACCCCGGGTGGGGGAATACTGCACATTGTCCAGCAGCTCGCGCATGTCCTCCACTTTGGTGCGGGAGGCGGCGTCGATCTCGATCAGGTCCACAAAACGGCCACTGGCGATTTCACGGCAGGCACCGCATTCGCCACAGGGTGTGGCGGTGACACCCCCCTCGCAGTTGAGACAGCGGGCCAGTATGCGCCCTATGGTGGTCTTGCCTACACCACGGGTGCCGGTAAAGAGGTAGGCGTGATGCAACCGGTTACGCTGCAGCCCCTGAATCAGGGCCTGCAGCACATGCTCCTGACCCACCAGGTCGGAAAACACTTCAGGGCGCCATTTACGCGCCAGTACCTGATAACTCATGGGGGATCCTGTACCTCACTGTAATCAGTGATTTTCCACGGGGGCCGGGCCGACGGTTGCGAGCCACACCAAAGCGTCTACCTTAGCATGAGGGCGCACAGGCAATAAATCACGGGACGGGAAAAAGCCGCACAGGAACCGGGATGGCCCGGAAACAGGATTGGCGTGACGCCAGGAAGACCGGGAAAAAGATGGGGGTGGCCTGTCAGCAACACTCCGGCACACGAATCCACCGCTGCGGCTGCTCCCTTCCGGGCCTGACCGGGTTCACGGTTTATCGTTGCGAAGGCACCAACAGGACCACCATAACGACGTCCCTGACTGGGTGGGCCCTGACTGGAACGAGCGGAAGTCTAGCAGCCCCGCCCTGCGGACTCAACAGCCTTTGACAGTCAGCGGGTGACTATCGGGTTAACACCAAGACACCGGAGCAGTGATGCATGGATGGAAATGGCATTATTCATTATACTGGCGCGACTTTTGATTTCGGCCAGACTCCCGCAGCGGCCGAAGGACTGACGCTGCTGCCGTGCCCGACCCCGGCATCTGTTTCTCCCAGGACTCTAAGTGCTGTTATGACCAACGCCTCCAATACTGCCTGCAATACCCCTGTGCAACGCTGTGTTTTTACGGCACTGATTCTCGCCACTCTGATTCTGCCCGGCTGTGCCCTGCTTGAGGGGCGCATTGTGACGCAGCAGGACCTCATGGTGGTCAATGCCCAGCTGCTGGAACAGAAAAGGGAGCACAACCGGCAACGGACTCTGCTGGAAAACCTCCTTGAGGCCCAGGAGCAGCACAACCTCAGTGCCGGCGACGTCCACAGCGCCCAGTCCGAACAGATGAACACACTGGCGGAACTGATCCGAAGCCGTCCAGAGCCGAAAAGCTGCCCGGAGCCGTCCGTGGTCCCCAGCTGCCCGAATGGGGACAGCCGTTCGGACTCCGGGCCTGACAAGGGCATGGTGGGAGAATTGGAATACGTCCTGCTGCAACCTCCTGAAGGCTTCTATGAGGCCCGTATCGACACGGGCGCCACCACCTCGTCCATGGATGCCCGCAACATAGAAACCTTTGAGCGGGACGGTGAGGACTGGGTCCGCTTTGAAGTGCCCCCGCCACTGGGCGGTGAGGAAAAAATCCAGCTCGAGGAACCCGTTGTCCGCTTTGTCAGGATCATCCAGTCCTCCGCCGAGGAAAACGACCGACGCCCGGTGGTGGAACTGCAGTTTCAGCTGGGCAATACCAGGCGCATGGCGGAATTCACCCTCACGGACCGTAGCAGCATGAGCCAGCCATTGCTGATCGGACGCAATATCCTGCGGGATCTGCTGGTTGTGGACGTCTCCCAGAAACACATGACAGACCTGTCGCAGCAGGCACTGTCCGAGCAGGATGAGGAAACCGAGTGAAACAGCGCACAACGTTTTACGGCATGGTCCTGCTGCTGGCCGTGGCCGGAGTCGCCCTGAGCTGGACGCGCTCCGTGCAGCTGGATATCCCATTGCTGCCGGACCGTCAGGTTCCGGTCTGGCTGATTGAGGCCAGGGTGGATTTCCTGGCCGACGGCGACGAGGTGCTGGCCAGCCTCAGTGTGCCGGATGCTCCCCCGGGTTACCGCCTGATCGCCGAGCAGTCCGCCTCACCCGGTTACGGTTTTTCCATGCTCACGGAAAGAGGCAGCCGACGTGGTGAATGGACCATCCGGGAAGCCAGCGGCCGGCAGACCCTCTATTACAAGAGCCAGTTTATCCCCACCGACAGTGGCAACCAGCGCAGCACAATCCCCCAGATCCCACCGACCCCCCAGAAAATCCTGTGGGAGGAGCCGGAGTCCACCGCCGCCGCAGAACTGCTGAACTCCGCCAAGAAACGTTCCAGCACCGACCTGAGCTTGGCCAGGGAGCTGCTCAAGCAGATCAAGGCCCCCGGCTCGGACCAGAACGCCAACCTGCTGCTGTCCGACATGGGCACCCATCAGCTGATGATCCGCCTTCTCAACCAGGCCGAGATCCCGGCCCGTGAGGCCATGGGACTGCGCCTGGAGGATGCCCGGCGCAACCAGTCACTGATGCCTCTGGTGGACGTCTATGCCAGCGGCCAGTGGTATATTTTCGACCCCAGTACCGGCGAACAGGGCATCCCCGAGAATACCCTGCTGTGGCACCGTGGCAACGGCTCGGTACTGGATGTCATGGGGGGTAACAATTCCAGCGTGCGCTTTTCCATGATCCGTCAGACCGTGCCGGCACTGGAACTGGCGCAGACCCAGTTCCAGGAGCATGGTCTTTCCCGTTTCAGCTTCTACCAGCTGCCCATTGAAGAGCAGAGCATGCTCAAGCTGCTGTTGCTGTTGCCACTGGGTGCCCTGGTGGTGGCCTTCATGCGCATCATCATCGGCGTGAAGACCTCCGGCACTTTCATGCCGGTACTGATCGCACTGGCCTTTCTGCAGACCTCACTGGTGCCCGGCCTGATCGCCTTTATCAGTATTGTCAGCCTGGGGCTGCTGCTGCGGGGCTATCTCTCCAAGCTCAATCTGCTGCTGGTGGCACGGATTGCCACACTCATCATACTGGTGATCTTCCTGACCGCCATGCTGACGGTGCTGGGCCATGAGATGGGCTTCAGTGTGGGGATGACCATCACCTTCTTCCCCATGATCATCATCGCCTGGACCATTGAGCGCATGTCCATTATCTGGGAAGAACAAGGCAGCAACGAGGTCATGCTCCAGGGGGCCGGCAGCCTGCTGGTGGCCACCCTGGCCTACGGTGTGATGCAGATGGACCTGATGGAGCACCTGACCTTCAACTTCCCGGAAATCCACCTGGTGATACTGGCCCTGACGCTGTTGACCGGCCAGTACACCGGCTACAAACTCTCCGAGCTGTACCGGTTCCGGGAAATGTCGGGAGACAACACCTGATGTGGTCACTGCCCTCCACATTGCGCAAGAAAGG
>JAWWAC010000015.1:0-57246 GCA_033721915.1 Oleiphilaceae bacterium | reverse complement strand
CTGACCCTCGCTGACCGCCACCCGGGTCAAGCCCTCACCGGAACGGACGCTGAAGCGGGTGCCCAGCGGGGTCATGCGACCCTCGGGGGTGTCCACCGTCATGGGTCTGGCATCGGCGGCCGTCTGAATATTCACCTCGCCGTCCAGCAGGGTGATCAGGCGTTGATGGTCGTTGAAGGAGAGGTTGACGGCGCTTTGGGTGTTCAGCCACAACCGGCTGCCATCGGGGAGAGACAGTTCACGCACCTGGCCGACGGCGGTGCTGGCGTCCGCCCGCCAGGCCCTGGCAGGGCCGCTTTGCCAGGCGGTCCAGCCCAGCGGGGCGGCAATGGCCACCGTGGCCAGCCCGGAGAGAAAGCGCCGCCGGCTGCGACCGGCCGCCTCCAGGGCCTGTCGCACCGGCACCGGAGGCAGCCCGCGAAACTGCCGGTCGATCTGCTCCACCCGTGACCAGGCCTGGCGGTGTTCGGCACTGGCCCTGAGCCACTGCTGCCAGCGCCGGCGTTGCTGGTTGGTGACGTCTTCATCCTGCAGTGTGGCAAACCACTCGGCGGCCTGTGCCAGACTGTCCTGGGGGGCGTTGTCAGAACCGGATTGCGGTGCCTCGCGGGGGTGGTTCATGGCAGGTCGTCGTCCCCCAGTTGCAGGCAGTGGAGCATGGCCTGGGCCATGTACTTTTTCACCATGCGCTCGGATACACCCAGGCTCTCGGCAATGGCGGCATAGCGGACGCCTTCCAGCCGTGACAGCAGAAAGGCCTGTCGGACCCGGGTGGGCAGATCCCGCAGCAGGGCATCAATGCGGATCAGCGTTTCCACAATCACATGGTAAGTTTCCGGGGAAGGCGCCGTGGCCTCAGGCTGTTGGGCCAGTGCCTGCAGATAGGCCTGCTCGATGTCCCTGCGCCGCCAGTGATTGGCCGCCAGGCCCCTGGCAATACGGCCCAGATAGGCACGGGGCTGCTCTATCGCCTCCTCTTGTTGGGGCGACTGTTGGCGGGTCAGCAGGCGAAGAAAGGTATCCTGCGCCAGATCCGCCGCCGTCGCCTGACACCCCATCTGGCGATAGAGAAAACCCTGCAGCCAGTGGCTGTGGTCCATATAGAGGTTGTGTAGCTGGGGATAAGCGCTGTGGGCCATGTTACCGGGCTCTGCAAAAGGTAGCCGATGCAATTTTTGCTATTCTATTGGTAATGAGATCGATTCGCAAATAATAAGCTTTCTACGATGGGTTTTTCAGGCTGGTTTTCTGGTGGTCGCGAGTGGGCCAGGCGGCCCTCTGAGAACTTGCAGTAGCGTCATTGCGGCTGACGCTGTCAGGGGCCCCGGGAGAGGCATTGATCCCTGGCCTTTGCACCGCCAGAATCGGAAGTGGACATTCCAACACCCAGCGGGAGCTGCCCATGACACCCATCCGGATCGATATTGTCTCCGACGTCGCCTGCCCCTGGTGCGCCATCGGCTATGCGCGCCTTGAGCAGGCCATGGAGGCACTGAAAGACGAGCTGGACTTCCACATTGAGTGGCATGCCTTCGAGCTCAACCCGGACCGCGCCTCCGACGGTGAGCCCATATTGCAGGCACTGAGCCGCAAGTACGGACGCTCAGAGGCGGAGATGGAGCAGGCGCAGAGCGACATGATGGCCATTGCGGAGGATCTGGGGCTGAACTTCACCCGCATGCAGTCGCGCTTTACCCGCAATACCTTCGACGCCCACCGGCTGCTGAAATGGGCCGGTGATCAGGGCCGGCAGACGGCGCTCAAGAAGGCCTTCTTCGAGGCGTACTTCGGCTATGCGGAGGATATCTCCGACCACGAGGTGCTGTTGCGCTGGACGGAGTCCGCCGGTCTGGACGCCGCGGCCGCCAGGGAGGTGCTTGAGAGCAAGGATTACGCCGAGGCGGTGCTCAGGGACGAAGCCCATTACCAGAAAGCGGGTATCTCCGGGGTGCCGGCGTTTATCATCAACCAGAAATACCTGATCTCGGGGGCCCAGGAGGCGGATTATCTGTCGGTCACACTGAGGGATATTGCCAGAGAACAGGAAGCGGCCACAGGAAGCTAGCCTCCGGATCCCTGGCTGAAATGAACCAGGGTGGCGGCATGGACCACGGCCGCTCTCCCTGGCCGGGCCCTACTCCTCCAGATCCGGCTGGAACAGACGCATGAAGCGGGTAAAGCCGATGCGGCCGCCTTTCACGTACTCAAAGTCCTGCAGTATGGCCAGGGCCGGGTTGCGGATGCCGGAGAGCATGCGCTTGAAGTCCAGGCTGTCGATGCGCACGTGGATGTCCGCCTCCTCTGCGGCGCCTTCCTTCAGCTCCGTGGCACCACCACGGACGCTCAGGGTGTAGCGCTTGTCCAGATCCGGGAACTCGAAGATCACCGACTGGTACACCTCCCAGGCGGATTGGCCATCAATGCCCACCTTCATGCCATTGAAGAAGATCGAGACCGGCATGCCTTCCAGCATGGCATCCTTGGGCGTCACCGCCATCAGCGGCAGCTTGAGCTCGCCGCTCAGCTCCGCGGCGGTGGTGAGGTAGTAGTGACGGGCATTGGGGTTGGCCTCCACGGACGCCAGTGCCTGCAGTGCGGCGATGCGGTGCTGTGTGGCCTCGGGGTTCTCCGGCTCAAGGCGCAGTACAAAGTCGGTCAGCTCCAGCACCCACTGGTGGTCCCCCTCCCCAGCGGCTTTTTCAACAGCGGCCATGAGCGCCTCACGGCCACCGGCCAGCTCGGCCATGCGCTCGGCTTTCTCCTGGGGTGGCGTGGGGTGGAGGTTGCTGGGGTTGCCATCGAACCAGCCCAGCTCTCCGGTGAAGATCATGCGGGCGGACCACTCCGGCTTGCCGTAGAACTCCTGCAGGAAGGGGGACTCCGCCAGGTGGGGCGGCAGCTGGATCTCATGGGCGATCTCGTCCGGAGTCTGGCCCTCGTTCATCCTGCGGATGGTCTGGTCGTAGACGTAGCGGATGCCGTCCCGGTAGTCGTTGAGGTGGCGGTAGATCTCATCCTGGCCGGTCAGTGGCCTTGAGTGGCTGGGCACCAGGTACTCGGCCCGCAGGTCCCGCATCATTTCCAGGCTGTCGGCCCAGGCCTTGGGGTCCCGGTAGCTGGTGCCACGGATGGTATAGAGGTTGGGGAAGGCGCGGTAGAAGTTGTCACCGGCCAGCAGGACCTTCTTTTCCGGCAGCCAGACCACCACCTGGTCGTCCGTCTCGCCGGGGGCGTGCTTGAGCACCATCTCCACCCCTTCCACATTGATGCTCAGCTCGTCGCTGAAAGTGTGGGTGGGACGCAGTATCTGCAGCGTGGTGTCTTCGTGCATGTCCACAAAGGGGCCAATGCCCACGTTGCTGCGGTCATCCGGGTGCAGCCGGGTACCGAACATGCGGAATGAGCGCTGTGTCAGTATCGGCTGCAGCACGCTCACGGTCTGGTCCACCGCCCCGTCCAGTGATTCGTGGGCGTAGATGGCCACGTCCTGGCCTTCCGTCAGAAACGCCGGTGTACCATGGATATGGTCCGGGTGGGAGTGGGTATAGACCACGGCCCGCACCGGCTTGTCGGTGATCTCACGGAAACGCTTGGCAATGCGTTCCGCCGCCTCCAGTGACTCCATGGTGTCCACGATGGTCACGCCATTCTCACCCTCGATCATAATGGTGTTGGCGATACCAAAACCAATGGCCACATGGACCCCGTCCGTCACCTCGATGACGTCCTCACGGAACTCCTCGCTGTGGGCGTCCAGTGCCTCCGGGGTGAGGGCGCCGGTCTCGTTAGGCGGTTCTTCCCCGGAAAGTCCGCAGGCGGTAATGAAGAACAGACTCAATAACAGACAACTGATTCGACCCATGGTGATGCTCTCTCCTGGTGTGATTGATCCGGGACATTCAATCCGGTGGGGACAGTATTTTCCTTCTTCCATTGTTCGTCCAATCAATATCCGATAACTTCCTTATTCATGAAGCTGAATTTACGATCTGTGGATCTGAATCTCCTGCCGGTCTTCCAGGCTGTGGTGGAGCAGGGGCAGCTGTCCCGCGCCGCCGAGCAACTGGGCATGAGCCAGCCCGCCGTCTCCGCCGCTCTCAAGCGGCTGCACCTGACCGTGGGGGAACCGCTGTTTATCCGCACCCGGGGCGGACTGCAACCCACCGCCAGGGCCCGTGCCATGTACAACGACCTGTCCGGAGCGCTGGAGACCATGGTCGGCACCCTGTCACCCGGATCCGGGTTTGATCCCGGCACCAGTGAGCGGCCGTTCCGCATGGTGGCCATGGATGTCTTCGACACCCTGCTGCTGGGCCCCCTGTTCCAGACACTGCGTGAGCATGGGCCGGGGCTGAACGTGCAGATGGTGGCGCAGCGGGAGGGCTGGCAGCAGGCGCTGCTGGAAGGGAAGGCGGACCTGGCGCTGGACACGGAAATGACGGAAAACCCCCGTCTCAGCGCCCGGGTGGTGAATGAAACCACCCTGGCGGTGATCGCCGCCAGGGACCACCCTCAGATCCGGGGTGAGCTGTCGCTGGCCCAGTTTCTGGAGGCGGAGCATGTGGTGCTGCCCCCCAGGGAGCGGGCCATGCTGCCACTGGACCGGTTACTGGGCCGGCCCGGCTGGCGGCGTAAAATCGGCGTACAGGTGAACCAGTACTCCAACCTGCTTTCCGTCGCACGGCAAAGCCACCTGATCGCCACCGTCCCCAGAGAACTGGCCCTTTACGGTGCCCGCCATGGCGAGCTCCAGGTGCTGCCGTTCCCCATCCCCGCCGGCCCGGTTCCGGTGTACATGCTCTGGTCCCGGTCCCTGGAAAAGGACCTGGGGCACCGGTGGTTCCGGGAGCGGGTTGCCGAGCAGTTCGAAAGGAAAGAGCCAGGGCAGGGGAGCACCTGAAAGCACCCCGGCCATAGCAATCCCGGGCGTAAGCCTGGTGGCCACTCCCAGCACCACGAGAATCCCCTCCAGAGCGCTCCGAAGCCCCTTTGCGGTTCCATTCTGTGAAAGCGCTGTTATCAGAGGCTCAATGGCAGCAAAGACCAGTACTAATGCCAATATTGCCAAACCCGGCGCAGCGTTTGCCTGACGGGAAAGGGAGCCTTACACGCTGGCTTAGCCCAGGCAGGTGGCTGGAAGATTGTGTCCTATGGCCGGCACCTTCTGACAATCGGCTGCACAGCGTGCGATTTTCCGCCGCGCTGCGGCTCCAAACCGGCGCGTGACTCGGGCGCAGTTCGCAAGGAAAGCGCTAGAGAAAGCGAACACCCAGAAACACCCCCACCATGGCAATCCCAAACGCCAGCTTGGCGGCAATCCCCAGCGCCACACCAATGGTGGCCCCCCAGCCGGCACGCCCGGCCGCCGCCAGATTCCACTGCACCGACAGCTCACCGATCACCGCGCCAATAAAGGGCCCCAGCACCAGCCCCGGCAAGCCGAAAAACACCCCTATGACCGCCCCGATGGTGGCCCCCCACACGGAACGCCCCGAGGCCCCGGATCGCCGGGCCCCGAAGGCGCCCGCCACAAAATCCGCCAGTGTTGCGAGCCCTGCCAGCACCCCCAGAGTGATCAGGGAATAGAGCCCGACAAAGACAAAACCTTCGGCCCAGGCCGCCATCCAGAGCCCGGCAAACAGCAGTATCGGGCCGGGCAGGGCCGGGAACACCAGTCCGGCCAGGCCGAGGGCGATCAGGAGCAGGGCGGCGAGCCAGATAACAAGTTCGGTCATGGTGGGTTATTCCGGGCCGGTTATGGGTGTTTGGGACTGTGTGAATCCGTCGAGCCGTTGTTAATCCTCTACCACAGCAAGGCCGGTTGTCCAGAAAGGGGGTGGACATTGTGCCGGCACCGGCGCTGATCAGCGACGCTCGACACCCAGCCGGTACAGGCTGTCGTGCAGCTCCTCCTCGCTCAGGTCCGCATGCTCCAGCACCCGGCCATAGAGCATCACTGTGGGCACCGAGCGTCCATCCCGCTCCGCCTGGGCCTGATTCAGGACATGAAGCACGATCCGGTCGATAGGGCGCAGACCGTCCCGGGCATCGGGAAGCGTGTTTTCGGGAAAGATTTTTTCAGACATGGGTCAGTTGTCCGGCCCCGCAGTGATAAGGTGCAAAGTCCATCAGTACCACTATGCTAGTGGCACAGAGCTGGCAATGGATTGATACGCTTGGCAATCCGGGTTTACCAGCTGCGATACTGAGCCCCCCCGAATAACGAGTCAGCGAGCAGTCATACGATGAGCAGTAGCCCGGCAGATTTCATGAACTATTTCCGTAAGCAATACAACGAGCCCGGGACGGCCCCGGGGGTGCTGGAGCCGGAGGATGCCGCGGTTTCAACGGTGAAGGCGGACCTGTTGTGCTACAGCGCTGATCAGTACCGGTTTGAGTCGGATCTGTCGGTGGAGGAGGGGCTGGTGGCCCCGGCCGCCGGCGAGAAGCGCTGGCTGTCGTTGCGTGGCCGGCCTTCGTCGGAATTCCTGGAGGGCCTGGAGAAGCAGTTCCAGCTGCATCGGCTGGCGCTGGAGGATGTGATGCACGCCGGACAGCGCTCCAAGCTGGAGGACTATGACAGTCATCTGTTCCTGGTGCTCCAGCGCCCCCGCTGGCTGGGGCGCAAGCTGGCCATCGGCCAGGTCAGCCTGTTCCTGGGCAAGGATTTTGTGGTGAGCATTGACGATGCCGGGGACGATATCTTTGCGCCGGTGCGCAAGCGCCTGGAAACCAGCCCTGGTGGGCGCATCCGCTCTTCCCAGGTGGATTATCTCTTCTACGCACTGGTGGACCTGGTGGTGGACCAGGCGTTTCCGTTGCTGGACGGTTACGCACAAGAGCTTGAGGAGCTGGAGCTGCAGGTGGTGTCCAGTCCCAAGCAGTCGGACCTGCTGGACCGGCTCCATGAGTCCCGCCGTGAGCTGGTCTTCCTGCGCCGCGCCCTCTGGACTCAGCGTGACGCCATCGCCGCGTTGATGCGGGAAGACCAGAAGCTGATCGGCAAGACAACCCGCTTCTATCTGCGCGACTGTGCCGATCATGCCGCCCATGTACTGGACCTGGTGGACAGCTACCGGGATATGAGTGTGGCGGTGATGGAGTTGCTGATCTCGACCCAGAACCGCCAGCTCAACGAGGCCATGCGGGTGCTGACCATGATTGCGACCATCTTTATTCCCCTGTCTTTCGTGGTGGGCATCTACGGGATGAACTTTGACACCGAAGCCAGCCCCTGGAACATGCCGGAGCTGGGCTGGCCTTTTGGTTACCCGGCGATACTGCTGCTGTTGCTCGCCATTGGCGTGGGGATGCTGGCGGTGTTCAAACGCAAGGGCTGGTTCTAGAGTCCCCTGACACAAGTATCCTGTCCGTTTTTTCGTCAACAACAACAAGGAGTGAATCATGAAAGTCTTGCGAACCCCTGAAAGCCGGTTTGAGCCCCTCTCCGGTTTTGATTACCCGCCCCATTACCTGCAGGTAGAGGACTTCGAGGGGGGTGAGCTGCGCATGCATTACCTGGATGAAGGCCCCAGGGAGGGGGCCGTGGTTCTGCTGCTGCACGGTGAGCCATCCTGGTGTTATCTCTACCGCAAGATGATCCCCATCATCACGGCGGCCGGCTACCGGGCCATTGCGCCGGACCTGATCGGTTTTGGCCGTTCCGACAAGCCGGCGGACAGGAAGGACTATACCTATGCCCGCCATGTGGGGTGGCTGCAGTCCTTTCTGGACCGGATGGATCTGCAGTCCATCCATCTTGTCTGCCAGGACTGGGGCGGACTGCTGGGTCTGCGACTGGTGGCGGAGAATCCGGAGCGCTTCGCCTCGGTGGTGGCGGCCAATACCTTTCTCCCCACCGGGGACACGGACCTGGGGCCAGCCTTCAAGAAGTGGCGCCAGTTCTCCCAGGAGACGCCGGAGTTCCATATTGCCGGCGTGATCAAGGGCGGTACTGTCACTCCCCTGAGCCAGTCGGTCATCGACGCCTACAACGCCCCTTTTCCGGATGAGCGCTACAAGGAAGGGGCACGGCAGTTCCCCACGCTGGTGCCGGCAAGCCCGGACGACCCGGCCTCGGAGCCTAACCGCAAGGCCTGGAAGGTCCTGAGCCAATGGCAGAAGCCTTTCCTGACCGCGTTCAGCGACTCAGACCCCATTACCGGTGGTGCAGAGCGAGTCTTTCATCAACGCATCCCCGGTGCCCAGGGGCAGGACCATATCACCATCAAAAACGGCGGCCACTTTCTGCAGGAAGATCAGGGCGAGGCCCTTGCGGAGGTGGTTGTCCGGTTTCTGGGGAAACACCGTACCGGTTAATCCGGGGCCGAAAAACCGTGCTGTACTGGCGCTGGCTGCAGGTTGGTCATAATGGCGACAGAGCCTGCCATGCAGCCCATATACTGGAGCTGGCAGGCGTCTGCGGGATGCGCACTGATACCGAAGCCAGCCACTGGGACAGGCCGTAACTGGGCTGGCCTTTTGGTGACTCGTCGATACTGCTGCTCCGGTCCCCTTGGCCGGACATCGGGGCCTACTGCATGCAGGCCATCATTCTCTGCACTCTCAGGGCCTCCAGGTCGTTCCGGGTGTAGGATTTCGGCGCATGACCATTGAGTGAAACAATCAGCTGCCTGCGGTTCTGATCATGGGTCACCCGGGCGGTGTTTCCATGGTCATCGGTCATGGTCACCCTGCCGTTCACCCAGTGGGGGATGCCGATTTCCCCGGTCACCGCATCCGCCTCCTCACCGGCTATCGGGGTGGCCTCCAGCCAGCCGTCGGTTTCCACATGAAAACGTCCGTAGGGGCAATCCGAAAGATCGCTGCCTGTCGAGGAAACCAGCTCGTAGCCATAGATGCCCCGGTAGCGTTCCCTGCGCTTTTCTTCAATGTCATGGCCGTCTACCGGCTCAAATTCCAGCTCCAGTCGCTCCCCGGTAACGGGGTTTCCCATTTGCAGCAGTGTCACTGAGCCGGAACCCATCTCGTTCTCCTCAAGGGGTTCACGGCCTTCTCCCATGAGGCTCAGGTGGTTAATGTGAATGGCACCTCCGGCGTCTCCGTAAATCTCCCCCGGCTGGTCTCGCATCAGGTGAATGTGGGAGTCAAGCCAGCGGGACCAGAGAAGAAAACCCTCCACATCATAGGTATCCGTCAGTGAGCTGCCTGACTGCTCATAGCTGTAAAAATCCATCGATGTCAGGAAACGGCCGTTCCCGGTCAGGGAGACCGGGTGCCCAATCTGCCGCACCCCCTCGGAACGCTGGTTGAATGGCACGCCCAGGAGCTCCTGCTGGCAATTGTTATCACGGGTGACGATCACGTCGTACTCTTCGTCCGTGAAGGGGGAGTCCACCGGCTGGATTTGCCGGCTCAGCCGGTCGATGCTGCCGCCGGCGGTACACTCATCCAGCCCTTCTCCACGGCTGGCCCCGCTCAGGTCCTCTCCACCGGCCAGGCGGATCGCCAGCAACATTCTTGTCTCGCCGATGCCGGTTTCGTCGTAGATGGAACCCGGGGCCATCAGTGCCACGTCGTCTTCACTGGCAAACCGTGCGGCACGGAGTTCGCGCAATGGCTGATCGTCTGGCTGACTGGCCGGTCCGGTTCTGGCCTGGTCTTCGTCCGTGTTGTGGCCATCGCCGTTACCATTACAGCCGGCCAGCAATGCCACAGCGAACAGGGGGATCCAGGCAGCCCGCCTTGAACAAACCGCCTGTTTTTCCGGATTATCTGAGAATACCTTGATGAGGTTGGTGTTGCGTCCCATGATCTGCGTTCCTTGCATCGGGTTGGTCGTTGCCCAGGCTGGGCCCTGGGTAGGGGGTGCTTCGTAAAGCCTGTCAATGCTAGCAAAAGGTCAGCCGGCGAAAAGCGAACGGAGCAACACTCTGGAAGGTAATTTCGATACGGTGTTGGCTGTTAATCAAGCCGCTTACAGCGCCATTGAGGCGACTCCAGATTCAGTGTGCAGAGGCCGGTCAGTCAGATCCGGCGTAGGCTGTCTGTGCTATAATCAGCTCACTGAGCTGGCGATTTCAGCAGACTTGGCAGTATAGTGACTATCATGAATCCAACCCTCCCGATTCCTGTCCCTATTCCTATTCCCAAGGACAAACTTCTCGATCTGCTGCTGGACGTGGTCTGTGTGGTGAACAAGGAGGGGCGTTTTCTGTGGGTCAGCGCGGCCAGTGAGCGGGTCTTTGGTTACCGGCCGGAGGAGATGATCGGCCGGACGGCCTTTGACATGATGCACCCGGACGACCGGGAGCCTATCCGCTCTCTGGTGGAGCGCATCAACAACGGCGAGCCGGCGCCGGACCATGAGAACCGCTATTTCCACAAGGATGGGCATATTGTCCATATCATGTGGGCCACCCAGTGGCTGGAGGCGGAGCAGGTCCGGGTGGGGGTGGCCCGGGACATTACCGGGCGCAAGCGTGCCGAGGCGGTGCAGAAGGCCCTGTTCGGGATCTCCGAGGCGGCCCACTCCGACGGCGATCTTCAGGTGCTGTTCCGGCGGGTGCACGAGGTGGTGGGCGAGCTGCTGTGCGCCGAGACCTTTTATGTGGCGTTTTACGACAGGGGGCGGGACCAGCTCAGCTTCCCTTACCGGGTGGATCCTTTCGGCGCATCCTCACCCTCACCGGTGCCGTTGGCCTCCGACCGTCTTACCGCGCAGGTGATTCGCTCCGGCGAGGCTTTGATCTTGGCGCCGGACGCGGCCTCCGTGACGGGCCCTGAGGCGGAGCCGGAGCCCCGGGGCTGGCTGGGTGTTCCCCTGCTCTCCATCGGTAAAACCCTGGGGGCCCTGGTGGTCCGCAACGACTCCGGCACCAGACCCTACAGCCCCCAGGACAGGGAGCTTCTGCAGTTTGCGGCGAGCCAGATTGCCGCGGCCATTGAGCGCAGGCACAACCATACCCGGCTGGAATACCTGGCCCAGTACGACGCCCTGACGGAACTGCCCAACCGGAGTCTGTTCCGGGACCGCCTGCGTAATGCCCTGAAGAAAAGCCAGCGAGACGGCACCCGGCTGGCGGTGATCTATCTCGACCTGGACCGCTTCAAGCACATCAACGATAGCCATGGCCATACCACCGGGGACCAGCTGCTGCAGGAAGTGGCCCGCCGGCTGAGGGTCTCCGTGCGGGAGTCCGATACCGTGAGCCGACTGGGTGGCGATGAATTCGTGGTTCTGCTGGACAGCATCAACCGCCAGGAGGATGCCGCAGTGGTGGCTGAGAAGATCCTCGCCTCACTGAGCGCGCCCTACATCCTGGAAGGCGTGACCCTGCAATCCGCCCCCAGCCTGGGCATTGCCGTCTACCCTGAGCAGGGTCAGGATGATCAGCAGCTGGTGCGGCAGGCGGATGCCGCCATGTACCTGGCCAAACGCAGTGGCGGGAAGTGCTATCAGTTTGCGCCCCCGATCCTGGTCGGCGATGAAGTCCAGGATGTCATTGATCTGGGAGAGCGGAGTCATTCCCAGCCCTGACAGTGCCGGGATTCATGGGCCACACCCAGGGGCGGTCCCCTGTTCAGACAAATCCCCGATACAGCCGTTAGACTATTTTCCCTAACAGAGGTCAAACCATGTCGAATAATCCTGGAATCACAGACCGGGTGGAGGAAATCCGGGAAAAGTCCCCCGAGGATGCGGCGGATGCGCTGTCCAAGCTGTCACCGGATGAGATCCAGTTCGTGCTGTCCCGCCTGCCCCACGACCAGGCCATGGACGTGGCGTCCCATCTGGCCGAGTCGGTGGGTCCTGAGGATTTTGCCACCAAGGCGGTGCTCTCCGGTGTGGAGGAAACCATCGGTGAGCTGATGACGCCGGCGCCGGCCATTCTGCCCGCCAGTTATACCGCCGCCGAGGCGCTGGCCTTTCTGGTGAAAAGCTCCGACCTGTCTGAGATCAGTTATATCTACACCACCGAATCGGACCGCCTGGTGGGTGTGGTGGGCATGCGTGACCTGATTCTGGCCAAGCCCTCCGAGCCTCTCTCACAGATCATGATTGCCGAGCCCTTTGCCTTCTCCACGGACACGGCCGTACAGGAGGCCATCGGTGAGGTGCTGTATCGCCACTACCCGCTGTACCCGGTGGTGGATGACAACCGCCGGATCGTGGGTATTGTGCAGGGCTGGAAGCTGTATGAGCGCATCGCCTCCGAGATCAGCGGACAGGCTGGCGCCCAGTACGGTGTCAACAAGGAGGAGCAGGTCAGCACCTCGGTGCTGAGCTCGTTCCGCATGCGCCACCCCTGGCTGCTGGTGAACCTGGTCACGGCCTTTGCCGCCGCTTTCGTGGTGGGCACCTTTGAAGATACCATTACCCAGATTGTGGCACTGGCGGCGTTTCTACCGGTGCTGGCCGGACAGAGCGGCAATACCGGCTGTCAGGCGCTGGCCATTACCCTGCGGGGCATGACACTGGGCCAGTTACGGGATTACCCGGTGGCAAAGCTGTTGCGCAAGGAGATACTGCTGGGGGCCCTGAACGGCGCCGTGGTGGGTCTGATTGCCGGTGTGGCCATGTTTGCCTATGCCATGGCCACCAACTCCATGGAGCCGTTTCTGCTGGGCGTGGTGATCCTGATCGCCATGACCGGATCCTGCATTGGCAGTGGGGTGTTTGGCGTTCTGGTGCCGCTGACACTGAAGCGTTTTGGTGCGGATCCGGCCACCGCCAGCAGTATTTTCCTGACCACCTTCACCGACATTCTCGGCATGGGGCTGATGCTGTTTCTGGCCTCGACCCTGGTGCTTTAGAGGCTAAATCGGACTGTGATGAAAAGAAAGACGGATGTTTGATACCGCGTTGTTTCTGCCCGAGGGGGTTACCATACCCGACAGCATCCTGGGGCCACTGATCAATACCGCGATTCTGGTTGCCGTGGTGATCATACTGCGCACCCTGTCGGCGCGCTTTATCCGCCGCTCAGTGGCCTCCTCGGAGCTGCGCGGGCGCCTTCTGGTGAATTTCCGCAACGGCTTCCTGCTGCTGACACTGCTGGGGCTGGTGATGATCTGGGGCGACCAGCTGAGGACACTGGCGCTGTCCATAGTGGCCATTGCCGTGGCCTTTGTGGTGGCCACCAAGGAGCTGATCCTGTGCGTCACCGGTTCCATGCTGAAAAGCGGTGCCGGCTCCTTCGAACTGGGGGACCGGATCCAGGTCAAGGAATTCCGTGGCGATGTGATCGACCAGAGCCTTCTGGCCACCACCATACTGGAAGTGGGCCCGGGCAAGGTCAGCCACCAGCGCACCGGGCGCATGATCGTGATCCCCAATGCCCTGTTTGTTTCGGAGCCGGTGGTGAACGAGAGTTTTACCGACCGCTACGACTTCCATGTTTTCATCGTGCCCTTCAAGCTGGAAGACGACTGGCAGAAAGCCCGTGAGGCACTGCTCAGCTCCGCCATCCGCCACTGCGAATCCTATCTGGAGCCAGCCAGGGTCTACATGACCCGCATCGGCAACCAGCGCGGTCTGGAAGTGCCCTCGGTGGACCCACGGGTGAGCATACAGGTGCCGAGTGCCGGCGAAATCCACCTGATTGTGCGCATACCGGTACAGTCCGGCCACAAGAACCATATGGAGCAGACCATACTGACGGATGTGTTCACCCACAATGAGTTTGCACGGGTGAAAACCATCGCCCCCCCATCCGGTGGGGAGCCGGCCTGAGCGGATGCCACTCTGAGGTGGGCCTCTTTGAAACCGCTCAGGGCTGTGCGGGCTTCCGGGCTGAAGCCCACATCACCGGTAATCCGGGTGGTGTCTCTGGTGGAGACGCCGGTCTGGCCAGGATCACGCCGTTGGCGGCAGAGCCCAGACCGACAGGCGTCGCCAGGCCGCCATGAGGTGTGAAAATAAGCTGGCTGTGGCATTCTTTGCCCAGAGCTGACGATGTGGGTCAGGAAACGGAATGGGGGCAGTCTTGAGTCATCTTGAGAGAACATTTGAGCGACTGTTGTGGCAGTCCCGGTTTCTGGTGCTGATCGCGGTCTTTGCCAGTCTGCTGGGAGCACTGGTGCTGTTTGTGGTGGGCACCGTGGACATCTTTCTCGTGGTGATCGCCACAGCCAGCTATTACCTGGGGCATAGCCCGGTCAATGTGCATGATTTCCTGGTGACGGACATTATCATTGCCATTGATATCTATCTGATTGCCGTGGTCCTGCTGATTTTCGGGCTGGGGATCTACCGCCTGTTTGTTTCCAATATCGATGAGTCGGAGCAGCACAGCAAAAGTCACCCCTTCAATGTCCAGTCCTTTGACGAGCTGAAAGACAAGATTGTCCGGGTGGTGATTCTGGCCGTGATCATCGAGTTCTTCCGGGCGGTGGTGGATATCCGCTTTTCAACGCCACTGGACGGTATCTATCTGGCCCTGTCGGTACTGGCACTGGCCGCTTCTCTGTATCTGATGGGCAAAAGCCACAATAGCCCCCACGAGTGAATGCCGGTCCGGCAGGTGTCGTGCTGGGGGTACTGACCCCTGTGACCCATCCCCAGCCAATACGGGCTGGCTGATGTGACGGTCTCAGGCATCGGTGCCGTGCCTTGTCAGATGATGCCCGGTCAGCCACTGGCGGATTTCATGCAACACCCACTCCGGGTCATCCAGTGGCAGGTCATGGCCTGCTGTGCCGTGCTCACGCAGTGGGCAATCCCAGCGCCGGGACAGTGTGCGGGAGCACTGGCTGCTGACCAGCCGGTCACCACGGCTGGACAGCAGCAGAACCGGGGCGGCCGGTGGAGTGGCCGCCGGCCGGTAGCGGGAGGCGGCCAGCAGTTGGCGCAGTACATTGCGGCGGGTGACCGGTCGTTGCTGCTGGAAGCGGCGCCAGTCATCCAGCAGGCCTGCCGGTGCCGGGCGGTTGCTGGTCAGGGCCAGTATGCCGGCTTCCCGCTGCAGTGACGGCCCCCGTCCCATCAGTTCCAGTACGGTGCTCCACTGCTGCCAGTGCAGCCGCTGCCAGGGCGGATTCAGTCCGCTGCTGGTGTTGATGGTGACGACCCCGGCGATCTGCCCGGGTGCCTGCCGGGCCCAGTCCAGTGCCACCATGCCGCCCATTGACAGGCCAACCAGAAGCAACGGCTCCTGGCATTTCGCCGCACGGGCCTGGAGACGGGCGCGGATGGCCGCCACGGAGAGGGGGCTGGTTTCACGGTGATTCGCCCCCATTCCGGGCAGATCCAGTGTGTGCACGGCTCCCGGCGCCAGCACCGCCGCCATCCGTTGCGGGAACCCCCCCCAGTGTTCGCTCTCGCGACCCAGGCCGCGCAGTAAAAGACAGTCCATGGGTTACTGGTACCAGTGCATCAGGGCAGCCTGTCGCAGTGTGAACTCCTGCTCGCCCTTTGGCAGCCACTGGTGGTGATGGGCCGTGGCCTTGAGCAGAAAGTCCAGCCACAGCAGGTGAGCACGCAGCACCCGCTGGTGGCGGTGTGGCACCTGGGGGTTGAACAGTCCGTCCAGCCGAAGCAGTTGCCGTGGACGCTTGCGGACCCAGCGCCATGAGCCCATTTCCAGTGTCAGTGGCAGGTAGCGCAGGTCATGGGCCTTGTTGACCTGTTTGTAGAAATAATCCCACAGATCGCCATGGGTCAGGTACTGGGCGGACTGTGGCTCAAACAGGTAATCGTGGTGGGGGTAGGCCTGTTGCCAGAGCAGTTTCAGGGCCATCATGTCCGCCACACGGCGCATGGGGCGGCGACGGTAGGCATAGGGGAACCAGATCCGGTCTTTCTGACCGAAGCCGGAATGACAGTCCAGCGACAGGCTGAAGGGGCGCCCAGGCAGCAGCTCCATGATCAGCTTTTCCAGTGCCAGGCTTTCCGCCTCCATGGTGATCTCGGGGGTGCCGGTGTACCAGGGCAGGTGCCTTGAAAAGCGCTGCCCTCCCAGCATCCAGGCACTGTCTGTCTGGGCCCAGAGGGGGGCGTTGCGCATCAGGTCCACACCCTGTGGGTTGCTGCGCCGGTTCATCAGCATGCCACCGGGGTTGAGAATCGGCACCAGTACCAGTCGCACCCGGTCCAGCAGTTCCGCCAGTTGATGATCCCAGCGCAGGCGCTGGCTCAGGCTGTCCAGCCAGGCCAGGATGACCTCGGTGCCAATCCGCTCCAGGCCATGCACGCCCCCCACCAGTAACAGGGCCGGTGCATCGGCCGGCGCATTGCCCACCGTGACCTGATACACCGGCAACTCCAGGGGCCCTGCGGATACCCGGGTAATCACCTCCGCGGAGAAGCAGGCTGGGGCTTCACACAGCAGTCGTTCCAGCCGGGTCAGTTCCGGCAACTGGCGGCGCACACGGCGTTTCTCGCTCTGGTTACGGGCGGCTTTCTCAAAGCGCACGGCGGCGATATGGGTCTGGTCCCTGAGCTCAGTCATCGGCCTGCTGCAACGCCTCCGTAATCTGCTGCCGTGCCCGTTCTGCCAGCTCTGTCTTGCGGGCTTTCCAGGGTTCACTTTCCTCCGCCATGGAGTCCTCCACACAGGGCACCGGCAGGGCAGGCAGCCAGTGGACTTCAACCGTCAGGGGCTCGCCGGCCAGAATCCGGGCAAGGTGGGAGTAAAACCCTTCATCACCGATAAACGGAGCCACCCGTGAGCGTCTGCCCTGGCTGCGGTAGCGCAGCAGCACCGGCTGAACCGGCAGTCCGGTGGACAGCGGAGCACCAAACAGCTTGCCGTGGAAGGGCAGTACGCCGGCTCCGTCGCTGGTGGTGCCTTCAGGAAACACCACCACGGGAAAACCCTGTTGCAGTTGTTGCCGGATCTGATGGTTGATGGCCCGGGTGGGGTGGCCGTCACGGCGCATAAACAGGGTGCCGGCCGCCACGCCCAGTGCGCCGACCAGTGGCCACTGGCGCACCTCGGATTTGGCCAGGAAACGGCTGCCCGCCAGTGTGGCGAACAGCACCGGTATATCCAGCCAGGAAATGTGGTTCCCCACCACCAGTGCCGCACCGGGTGGAGGCGCTCCCGTAACCCGGATACGCAACCGCAGAAGACGGCACAGACCCACGCAGTAAGCGTGGATGGCCGGCTTCTGCCAGGGTTTGTTCTGTACCCAGAAGGCGCCAATGGCCAGTGCCAGCAAGAGTCCGAACAGCAGGTAGACCACAAACAGAAAGGCCCTTGTGACGAACCCCAGTGTGGCCAGTGGCCCCGCCAGGAAACGGGGGTTGAGACTGTTTTCCGCCGCATGCTGGGTCATGTCAGCCTGCCTTGGCCAGGAAGTGGTTTTTGTAGCGCCGGGTCATCTGGTCTACCGGCAGCAGGATGAACACATCCGCACAGTTGAAAGCAGGGTCCCAGCAGGGCTCGCCGGCGATCTTTGCGCCCATGCGCAGGTACGCCTTGATAAGCGGTGGCAGCGTGGGGCTGCCGGCCTGGTAGTGCTCCGGCAGCGGCACCTGGCGATGGGGCGAGAGGCGCAGAGTGGGTTGGGTGAGGTGGCGCTGGCGCAGTTGCGACATGATATCCGCCACGGTCTGTCCGCCGTCCGCCATGGGGATACTGGCGCAGCCGATCAGATAGGCCACTTCCTGCTCAAACAGATAGGCCGCCAGGGCGGACCACAGGGTGGCTATGGTGGCGCCATTACGGTATTCCCTGTGAATGCAGGTGCGACCGACCTCCAGCACCTGGCCCTTGAGGCCTGACAGTGGGGCGAGGTCAAATTCATTGCGGGCATAGAAACCCCCAAGCCGCTGCGCGGCCTCTCCATGCAACACCCGGGTATAACCCACCAGCTGGCCGGTATTCAGGTCTTCCACCCCCAGGTGCAGGCAGTGGCGGTCAAAACGGTCCCGGTCCAGCCCGAAGGGACTGACGCGGATACCGAATTCCTCTGAAAAAGTTCGATAGCGCAGTCGCTGCGCCCTCAGTATGTCCCTGCGGCTGGTCAGCCACCGTGCACGGATCCGGGGCCTTGAGGGGTTGGCTGCGCTGGAAGGCGCGCTTTTTTTACCGGGGAACATGCCCATTGCGTCATCCTGTTGTCTGTCCGATAGGGGCAGCTTGAGGCAGGAAAATGGCAGTGAGGTTAAAGGCTTATGATAATGGTGTGACAGTGGGCCGGTGCGGCAGGGGGGGGGGCTGCAACGCCTTTGCAGTCGTCGGGTCCGGGTGGCCTGTCCCGGGTCGATCAGGGCCTGATTGCAGTAGGTGTTATTCCTCTCGTGCTATTACCACCGCACTCTGTCACATTGATCAGGTGCCGGAGCCTCAGCCCTGTCTCAGGGGCTGAGAGAAGTCGGCCCGGCCCACCCGGATTTTTCCGCCATCGGATTCAGTCCTCACCGCCACTGTTAGGGAAACACCATGAAGAACAAAGAACTGTATCAACAAAAAGTGCAGGCTCAGCTGGACGAGTGGCGAGCGGATTTTGACAAACTCTCCGCCAGGGCAAAAGGGGCGAACGCCGACACCAGGCTGGATCTCAACAAGGGTCTGAAAACCCTTGAAGGCAAAATGGCAGAAGGCCGCGAAAAGTTCGCGGAGATTTCCCGCATGGGCGAGGATGCATGGGACAGCACCAGTGACAGCGTCCGTTCCGGCTGGGAATCGGTGAAGTCCGAGGCCAATGAGGTGCTGGCAAAACTCAGGCGCTGAACCGAGTCCATGCAGTGTCGGACATTTGATTCCTGGCCTGTTGCCGACGGATTAAAGGGCCCGGCTTTGTGGATGACTGAGCGCTCCCTCTCCTGAAGCCCTGCTAGGACCTCTTTCCCGAATCCGTGTCCTTTGATCCGGTACTGGAGAACACCCTTGACCATTGCTGCCTGGTTTCTGCTGCTAGGCACCCTGCTGATCATGATGGGATTGCGCTCCCCCCTTCTGCAGCGTTTAAGACTGACCCCCACACTGGTGTACCTGGCGGTTGGCGTGGCCCTCGGGCCGTCGGTTTTCAATGCCTTTCACTTCAATCCCCTGAAACAGGCCCACCTGCTGGAAGTGCTGGCGGAGGTAGCGGTGCTGGTGTCGCTGTTTATTGCCGGCATGAAAATGCCACTGCCTTTCCGGTGGCCGGAATGAAATGCCCCGGTGCGGCTTGCCTTCCTCTCAATGGCCATCAGCGTGGCACTGACCGCCGCCTTTGGCTATTACCTGCTGGCGCTGCCACTGGGTGCCGCCATTCTTCTGGGAGGCATACTGGCCCCCACGGATCCGGTGCTGGCCACGGATGTCCAGGTCCGGCACATGGGCGACAGGGACCCTTTACGGTTCACACTCACCAGTGAAGCGGGCCTGAACGACGGTACGGCCTTTCCGTTTGTCATGCTGGGTCTGGCACTGCTCAGTGCGCCGGCCAGCGTGGAGTTGCTGGGACACTGGCTGCTCAAGGACCTGCTGTGGGCAACGCTGTCGGCCCTGTTGGTGGGCCTGGTCGCCGGGCGTTTGCTGGCCCAGCTGGTGCGCCAGCAGCGTGTCCTCAATGCAGAGGGGGCCATGCTGGACGACTTCCTGGTGCTGGGGCTGATCGGTGTGGTGTATGGTCTGTGCCTGTTGCTGGATGCCTGGGGGTTTCTGGCGGTGTTTGTGGCGACGATCTCCCTTCGCCAATCGGAACTGAGGCTGGCGCAGGACAAGCCGCCCGGTTATCTGGCGAATGCCGGGATACCCCAGGGCCCGCAGATTTCGGAAGGCTCGCTGTCGTTCAAGGAGCCACTGGAGCGGTTGTCAGAGCTGGTTCTGGTGTTGCTATTGGGTGGCATGCTGTTTCATGACTCATGGAGTCTCAGCGCCGTGGCCCTGGCTTTGTTCCTGTTTGTGGTGGTCCGCCCGGTCAGCGTTCTGCTCGGGCTGGCGGGCTCGGGCACCCCCATACGGTTGCAGCCGCTGTTGGGCTGGTTCGGGGTGCGCGGCATCGGTTCGATCTACTATCTGATGTTCGCGGTGGTGTTTGGTCTCGAGCAGGAGCTGGCCCTGACATTGATCCATATGACGCTGGTCGTGATTGTGCTCTCGATAATCATTCATGGGCTGACTGTGAAGCCCATGATGTCGAAATGGTGGCCGTAAACACCAGGCCCGCCACGGGTTGTTCTGGCCGGCAAAAGGGGGGGCTGGGCAGCCCCCGTCAGTGGCTACGCAGGTCCGGGAGCTCATCCTCCGAGAACGGCACATACAGCTCTCCCGCCACCTCCTCGTAGACTCCCTCACGCTTGAGTTCCATCAGTACGCCGGAAAGCGCCTCCAGAAAATGCCGGTTGCGGGCGGTGTTATGGCAGTTGAGGCGGTCAAAACCTGACAGGAGGGGATGCTCCTGCGAGTAGTTCAGCTCACTGGTAAAGGGCTGTATATCCGGCAGTGCGGCAATAATGGCGTCCAGTCGGCCCATTTTCAGCATCTGCACCGCCAGTGCATCGGACCGTACCGATTGCAGCGACAGCCCGCCGGGCAGTACCCGGGACAGATAGGCCTCATGGCCCATAATAATGCCAACGTTTTTTTCCACGAGTTCCCCGGCGTTGTGAATGGCCTCGTCATCCCTGAGGGTGAAAATATGGAAGCGGAACTTGCCCAGTGGGTAGCTGAAGGCCAGTTTGTCCGGCTCGAAGCGTTCCAGCAGCACATCGGTGAGTGACAGCAGGCAGTCCACATCGTGGCGTTCAAAGGCCTGGAGGGAACGGCGGTAGGGGTAGAACACGGTTGTCGCGGCCATATCCACACGGGGCAGGGCCCGGTCAAGGAGACGCTCGTACACGCCGGACCCTTCACCATCCACCAGGTGTGTCAGTGGCGGTGTGGCAATGGTAACCGCCTGTGCGGCCGCAGTCGCTGAGATCAACCACAAGAAACCCGTGAGTGCAGTCCGGACTGGATGGATAGAGTGCGGCAACGTGGAAGCCTCTTTAAGAGTAGGAAACCGGATCATTCCTGTCAGCAGTATAGTGGATGGCCTGGAAATACCTTGGTAGGCAACGGCTGATATCACCGTAGTCTTGTGACTGTGTCACGGCACATTGCCGCAGGCCCACCTCGCAACAGGATACGCCATGGAGGAACGGATTCGGAGGAAAAAGATGAAAAGCTGATCTATTATGGTATTCAAGAGGGCCGTTCACGACTCGCCGGCCCTTCAACCCTCAGGGGAGCGGTTGCTATGTTGCGTCGAATTACCGGATTCGCAAGACATCTGTCTGCATGGGGACTGTCGGGCCTGTTGTTGCTGTCACTGCCTGCGGCGGCGGGATGCGACTGTGACCTGGACGTGGGCTGGGAGCCCTGGCAGCCCTACCAGTTCCTGGACAGTGACGGTCACCTGACGGGCCTGGATGTGGAGCTGATGCGTGCGGTGGCCTCGGCAATGGGCTGTCAACTGAATTACCGCATGCTGCCCTGGTCCCGCACCCTGTTTGAAATCCGCCAGGGAGGGCTGGTGACCGTGGCGGCGGGGGCGGACAAAACCCCTGAGCGTCAGAACTACGCCTATTTCTCCGACCCCTATCGCAAGGAGTCTGTGCGGCTGTTTGTGCGTCGGGACAAGCAGGGCGCCTTTGTGCTGAGGGGGCTTGAGGACATCGCGGTCACCGGCTTCCGGCTGGGTGTGACCAGGGATTATTATTACGGCGATGAGTTTGCCCGTCTGATGCGGGATGACACCTTTGCCGCACAGGTGGAAGCCGTGCGCAGCGATGCCCAGAATCATGAAAAGCTGATGCTGGGCCGCATTGACGGCTTTCTGGCGGACCCGGCTACCGCCGCCGCCATTGCCCGGGACAGCGGCTACAGCCTGCAGTTTCTGGCGTACCCCATGGCCATCAAGGATGACGATATCCATGTGATGTTCAGCAAGGCAGCCCACTCACCGGACATGGTCGAGCGCTTCAACCGGGCCCTTGAGGCGGTGCGTGAAAGCGGTGAGTACAGCGACATTGTTGTCCGCTATCTGAAGCTCTGACGGCGCACAGGTTCATTCCCACGGCCACCACCCTGTGAGGCAGCCCGGACTTCTATGATTCCGTGGGCTCACGGATCAGGTGTTCCGGCACCCCGCGTACGAAAACCAGCATGCCGAACAACTCCACCAGTGACTGGCAGACGATGACCACCGCAGCACCTCTCCAGGCCTCCGGCAGTGACAGGGCCAGTGGCAGCATGACAAAGGAGTTGCGGGTGCCCAGGCTGAAGACCAGTGTGCGGGCAGCGGTGAACGGCAGCCCGAAAATCCGCCCCAGGGCCTTTCCGGCGACGGCCGCCGCCAGCAGATACAGCACAAACACCACTGCCACACCGCCCAGAAGGCGGTGGTTGTCAGTGACGATGTGCACCTGTGACCCGGCGATCAGGAACACCACCAGCGCCAGCAAGGGGACTGGCAGCACCCCAAGCCACTGTACTCCTGCCTGTCTGCGGGAGTGGTTCTGCGCCCAGCGCTGGGTGAGCCAGGCGAGGGCCAGTGGGGTGAGTATCAGGCCGGAAAAGGCCGGCAACAGCTGGCTGGCCAGAGTCAGCTCCAGGGCCAGATCCCCCATGAACCACCACAGGTAAAGGGGCAGCAACAACAGCTGTGCCATCAGCAGAACGGGTGCGGCGGCAATGGCGCGGGTGGCGTCACCACGCCCCAGGTGGGTAAAGCTGATAAACCAGTCGGTACAGGGCACCAGCAGCACCAGTAGGACACCCAGGCGGATGGCGGGATCATGGGGCAGCAGCCACAACAGGGCCCACACCATCAGCGGCACCAGCACAAAATTGCCCGCCAGCAGTGCGCCCATGAAGCGCCTGTCCCGGAAGGACTGGCCCAGCCGTGTCAGTGGTACCTGGGTGAAGGTGGTAAACAGCAGGGCCCCGAGCAGCGGCCAGAGCCACGGCTCCCAGTGGCCTGTGTGCCCGGTTGCATGGCCGCCGACGGTCAGCCCGGCGGCCATGGCCAGCAGGTAGACCCAGGCCTGATTCCGCTCAAGGGCCCCGGCCATCACTGGTGGCGCAATGCCTGCAGGGCTTCGTTCATCTTGAACAGCACGATCAGCAGTTCACACCAGATCCTGGCGGCGATGGCGCCACCCGCGGCCACCAGAAGGCCCATGAAGAAAGTGCCCATGGTAAATCCCTCGTAGCCGCCAGCCATGGTGGCCAGTCCGGAGCCTGCGGCCCCCAGCAGCAGTAGCCAGTACACAAACGTAATGATTTTTGGGGTCAGCATTGCGTTGAAAGTCAGCATGTCTTTCATCCTACGCTCCTTGTCGGTTGAGGTTCCGGAACCGGGGTCGATACCGGCTCCGCGCGGATTGTATCCTTTTTCGCGCCATTGGAGTGCCAACCAGTCTGCCCCATGTGGATCAGGCCAGGACAGAGGCTGATGTTTCAACCCCGGTCGGTTATCCTGATGCGATATTTCCTCCCACAGAAGGTCCATTGCCGCCATGCGCGAAGTCCTGCTGACCCGTCAACCCGTGGAACTGTTCAAGATCCTCAAGTTCGAAGGCCTCTATGGCAGTGGCGGCGAAGCCAAGGCTGCCATCGATGCCGGTGAGGTAACGGTCAACGGCGAGGTAGAAACCCGCAAGCGCCGCCAGATAGTGGCCGGGGACCGGGTGGCGTGTGGTGGTGAGACGCTGGCCATCATGGCCCCCGAGTGACCCCGGACCGGAGGTCCGGGGTATCCGCCGACTCAGGACTCCGGCTCATCATCCCCGTCCCCTTCGATTTCCAGTGACAGGCCGCCACTGGAGGGGGCCGCTCCGGGGCCTTGCCCATCGCGGCTGTCCAGCTTGATCTTCAGACGCAGGTTGTTGGCGGAATCGGCGTTTTTCAGGGCCTCCTCCTGGCTGATACGGCCTTCTTTCCAGAGATTGAACAGGGCCATGTCAAAGGTCTGCATGCCCAGGTTGGCGGATTTCTCCATCAGCGGCTTGATGGCATCCAGCTCCCCCTTGAGGATGGTGTCGCTGATGGTGGGGGTGCCCAGCAGGATCTCGATGGCGGCGCAGCGCTTGCCGTCGATGGTGGGCACCAGCCGTTGCGAGATAAAGGCCTTGAGGTTCATGGCCAGGTCCATGAACAGCTGCTGACGGCGCTCTTCCGGGAAGAAGTTGATGATCCGGTCCAGTGCCTGGTTGGCGTTGTTGGCGTGCAGCGTGGAGATGCACAGGTGGCCGGTCTCGGCGAAGGCCAGTGCGTGCTCCATGGTCTCCCGGTCGCGGATCTCGCCGATCAGGATCACGTCCGGAGCCTGTCGCAGCGTGTTTTTCAGGGCCTTTTTGAAGCTGTGGGTGTCCACCCCCACTTCCCGCTGGTTGACGATGCACTTCTTGTGGCGGTGGATGAACTCCACCGGGTCCTCGATGGTGATGATATGGCCGGTGCTGTTGCTGTTGCGGTGGTCGATCAGTGCCGCCAGTGAGGTGGATTTGCCGGAGCCGGTGGCGCCCACAAACAGCACCAGGCCGCGCTTGGCCAGTATGATGTCCTTGAGTATGGGGGGCAGTCCCAGGTCATCGGCGTTGGGGATTTCCGTGACGATGTTGCGGGCCACTATGGAAATCTCGTTACGCTGGCGGAAGATATTGACCCGGAAGCGCCCCACGCCACGGATGCTGTAGGCCAGGTTCATTTCCAGCTCTTCCTCGAACTCCGCTTTCTGTTTCTCACTCATGATCTGCTGGGCAAAGCCCATGATCACCCCCGGGTCCATGGGAGTCCGGTCAATGGGACGCAGTTTGCCGTCGAACTTGGCGCAGGGCGGTGCGCCGGTGCTCAGATACAGGTCCGAGCCGCTGTGTTTGGCCAGAATTTTCAGAAAGTCATCAAATGTCATTGGGGCTCCCGGGGTCTGATGGTGATGGCCAGGTGTGGCTGTGGTCACAGTGATGAAAGACAGGATAGTCTTCAGGGGCCATCTGGCAACAGGTCGTTTTCATCAGATCTTTCCCGGGAATCGCCCTCTTGCTGTGCTCCCGTCGTGGGCGTGGACTATGCTGTTTCCTCACGACAGACAGCCATTTCTGGAGAACGACAATGACAGAGACACTGCAGGGCAAACGCATCCTGGTCACACAGGCCGGCGATTTCATGGGGCCGACTCTGTGCGACGTGCTAAGGCAGCACGGGGCAGAGGTGATAGCCAGCGAAGTGTCCCTTTCACAACCGGAGGCGGCGGAACGTCTTGTGGCCGATTGCGGGGAGATTGATGTGCTGGTGGCCAACCTGGCCATTGCCGCACCGGGCACTCCCGCCGAAGAGGTGGGCGATGCTGAGTGGCGCGAGACCTTTGCGGCACTGGTGGACCCATTGCCGCGCCTGGTGAGGGCCGTGGTGCCCGGCATGCGACAGCGGGGGCAGGGCCGGATACTGGTGATGGGCAGTGCCTCGGCGCTGCGGGGCATGCGCCGGGCCTCCACCTACAGCGCGGCCCGGGGCGCCCAGCTGGCCTATGTGCAGGCGGTGGGGGTGGAGCTGGCCCGTGACAATATCCAGGTCAACGCCATTGCCCAGAACTTTGTGGACAACCCCACCTATTTCCCGCAAGAGGTTCAGGACAATCCCCGCTTCCAGGAGCGGCTCAGGCGGGAGGTGCCACTGGGGCGGCTGGTGTCCGCCCGTGAGGATGCGGAGTTTGTGGCCTACCTGTGCAGTGACCCGGCCAGCTGTTTTGTGGGGCAGGTGTTCCCCCTCTGTGGTGGCTGGGTCAACCGCTGATTCCATTGCGCTGAATCCGCCCGTGAAGCGTACAAACCGGGTAAGTTCCAAGCGACTTCGGTGACAAGCCATTGAAGGACATTTGCTCTATAATCCATTAATCTGAACCGTCTTTCATTGTTTGCGCTGACACCTACCGGACCCGGAGCCCTTTATGGATATGCTGCCCTCCCACTTCATGGGCCACGGCCACTGTTACTTGTGGCGGCCGGACCTGCTTTGGCTGCATATCGGCTCCGACACCCTGATCACACTGGCCTATTTCTCCATTCCCGTGGCCCTGTGGGTGCTGATGAAAAAGCGGCGGGATCTGGAGTACCGCTGGATGTTTGTGCTATTCGCCCTGTTTATCTTTGCCTGTGGTACCACCCACCTGATGAATATCTGGAATGTCTGGCACGGCAATTACTACCTCTCAGGGCACATCAAGCTGGTGACAGGGCTGGTCTCTGTACTGACCGCCGTGCTGGTATGGCCACTGATCCCCAGGGTGCTGGCGCTGCCCAGCCCCTCTGCTCTGGCGGCCGCCAACAATAGCCTGAGGAGGGAGGTGGACCGTCGTGAAGCCTCCGAGGGGCGACTGGAAGAAGCCCATCGCGAACTGAAGCTGAAAGTGGAGGAGCTGACCCGCACCAAGGAGCAGCTGGAGCAGGAGGCCCTTGAGCGCAAGAACCTGGAGAACCAGCTCAGGGAGCAGAATCAGGCCTTTGCCCGCTCCAACCAGGAACTGGAGCAGTTCGCCTTTGTGGCCTCCCATGACCTTCGTGAGCCACTGCGCAAGCTGATGTCCTTCACACAGTTGCTGGGCACGGGCCGCTACGGCCAGTTTGACGACAAGGGCAATGAGTTTGTGGGTTATATCCGCGATTCCGCGCAACGCATGGAGTCCCTGCTGGACAGTCTGTTGCGATTCAGCCGTGTTTCCTCACAGGGGCTGAGTCTTGAGCCGGTGGCTCTGGAAAAAGTGGCGGAGGAGATGAAAAGAGACCTGCAGCTGTCCATTGAAGAAAGCAACGCCCGCATCGAGGTGGAGCCGCTGCCGACCGTCAGTGGGGATCGCACCCAGCTGCGCCAATTGCTGCAGAACCTGGTGAGCAACGCCATCAAGTACCGTCAGGCCGAGACCCCGCCGGTGATCCGAATCCACGGGGAAGCCGCCGGACCGGATCACTACGACCTCCATGTCAGTGACAACGGTATCGGTTTTGACATGGCGTACAAGGACCAGATTTTTGAGGTGTTCAAGCGCCTTCATGGCAAGACCGACTACTCCGGAACCGGAATGGGCCTGGCCATCTGCAAGAAAATCGCCGAACGCCACGGCGGCCGCATTGATGTGGTGAGCGAGCCTGGTGAAGGCACCCGGTTTACCGTTCGCCTGCCTGTCCATCAGGAGGAGGGCACCCTTGAAGCCTGAAAAATTGAAGCCCGGACCCACGCCCATACTCATGGCCGATGACGATGCCATGGACCGGACTCTGACCCAGGAGGCCTTCCTGGAGGCGGGGCTGACCGGCCCGTTGTATTTTGTTGAGGATGGCGAACAGTTGTTGCATTATCTGCGCGGCGAAGGCCCTTACGGCGACCGTCAGCGCTTTCCCATGCCCGGTGTGGTGCTGCTGGACCTGAATATGCCGAGGCTGGATGGCTGGGGCTGTCTCAAGGCCATCCGCCATGATCCGTCACTGAAGCATCTGCCGGTTGTGGTGATGACCACCTCTACCCAGGCCGAGGAGGTGATGCGCAGTTACAGACTGGGTGCCAGTTCCTTTCTCTGTAAACCCCTGGAATTCGATCAGCTGGTGGCCCAGATTCGCGGCTTTGGCGCTTACTGGTGCGGTATTGTGGAGTTACCCCCCTGTGAATAAAGAAGTGCGTGTCCTGATGGTGGACGATGACCCCGTCGACCGGGTGCTGGTGGAGGAATACCTCAGCCAGGCCGGCCAGTGTCGGTTTGTGGTGGAGCACGCGGAGGATTACGACTCCGGTGTGGCCGCCCTGAAGCGCCAGCAGCATGATGTCTACCTGGTGGATTATTACCTGGGGGCCCGCACGGGCCTGGACTGGCTGAACGAGGCCCGTGAAATGCGCTGTGAACAGCCGGTGATCATTCTTACCGGACAGGGAGCGGAGACCCTGGACGATGAGGTGATGACCCGGGGCGCCTCGGATTACCTGCCCAAGGAGGAGCTGTCCACCAGCCTTCTGCAGCGGGTTATCCGTCATGCCATCGAACACAAGAATTCGGAACTGGCACTGCAGCGCCTGGCCAAGCACGATTCCCTGACCGGGTTGGGTAACCGGCTTCTCTTTGAGGAGATTCTTTCCTACTCACTGGCTCGTTCACAACGATTTGACCGCCAGCTGGCGGTGCTGTTTCTGGATCTGGACCGGTTCAAGGAAGTCAACGACACCCTGGGACATCCGGTAGGAGACCAGTTGCTTCGGCAGGTGGCGGAACGGATCCGTAATGGGGTCAGGGAGTGTGATGTGGTGGCTCGCATGGGAGGCGATGAATTTACCATGCTGCTGGACGATATCCCCGACTTCGAGGCCGCACGGGTGGTGGCTGAGAAGCTGGTGGCGTCACTGGGGGAACCCATGCAGGTCAGTGGCAACATATTGAACCTCTCCGCCAGTGTCGGCATTGCCCTGTACCCCGATAACGGGGATACGGCAGTGGCACTGATGCAGAAAGCCGACATGGCCCTGTACGCCGCCAAGGCCCGGGGTGCCGGCAACATTCAATTTTTCACCGACAGTCTCCAGACCCGGCTCGAGCGGAGCATTCAGGTGGAGCAGGGTTTGCGAGAGGCCCTTGAGAACGGGGAGTTTGAGCTGCACCTGCAGCCCAAGTGGTCCATTGACGGGGTGCTGATCACCGGTTTTGAGGGGCTGATACGATGGCGACGGCAGGATGGCAGCCTGGTGATGCCCAATGACTTTATTGCCGTGGCGGAGAAGACCGGCCTGATTGTGCCCATAGGCAACTGGGTGATTCAGGAGTCCTGTCGCCTGTTGCAGGAATGGCAGGCCCGTGGGCTTGAGCTGTCACTGTCCATCAATGTCTCGCCGGTGCAGATGAGGGACCCCAGTTTCTGCAGCCGCTTTGAAGCCCTGGTGGCGCCGTTTGGCGGCATCCCCAGTGGCCTTGAAATTGAGCTGACCGAGGAGATGCTGATTGACATTACCGGTGACCAGCACCGGCTGCCCTGTGAGCTGAAGCGTCTCAAAAGCCAGGGCCTTGGCATCTCCATTGATGATTTTGGTACCGGTTATTCCTCGCTGCGCTATCTCAAGCAGTTCCCACTGGACACACTGAAGATCGACAAGAGTTTTGTCTCGGGGGAGAATTTTGCCGCCGGTGGCAACGTGGCGGTGGCCGAGCCGGAGATTGCCAGGGCCATTGTCACGCTGGCGGAATCCCTGGGCCTGACGGTCGTGGCGGAAGGGGTGGAAACCCGTGAGCAGATGATGATGCTGCGCCAGCTGGGCTGCCAGCAGGGACAGGGTTATCTGGTGGGGCGACCCATGCATCAGGATCAGGCACTGGATTTTGCCATGGAGCACAATCTGGGCCGGGAAAGCCAGGAGGTCTTCTGACAGTGCGGCTCTGTGTCCGGGTGTCACGTCGTCCTGGTCTGGGGCCGGTTTTCGCCGCTTCCCGTGTGGGGGGGGTATGGAATTAGGAAAACGACCCGTGCCGTGCCGGGTGTGGCTGATCACGGACGGCAAGGGCCAATGGGAGACACTGCGCCAGACCATGGCCGACAGCCGGCTGGGTCATCAGTTGCAGCCGCTGGCAGGCCTGGATGCCCTGGAGACGCATCTGCGAACCCTGCCGGATGGCGACCCGGACGGCCAGTCCGCGCCGGATCTGCTGTTTCTGCAGACCGGTGACAACCGGACCCTGTCAGGTTGTATGACACTGATCCATTCGGTACCCCTGTTACAGCCCGTGCCAGTGGTGGTTCTCCCGGAACAGGGCCAGGCACTGGACTTGCGCAGTGCCTATGCCCGCGGTGTCAATTCCGTGATCCGGCTGCCCGGCGAGCAGGGCGCCATGAGCCGTGTTCTGGCAGTGGTGGCCGACTACTGGCTGGCTGTGCTGCCACTGGCCCGATCATCGGGCTGAACGGCCTGCCCGGGCGGAGGTCATCAGCCCGGCCAGCCCCGCCAGCAGCAGCGCCAGTGAGCCCGGTTCCGGCACGGTGGCGGGGGCACTGGAGAGGCTGGCGATCAGCATGGCGGTGGTTCTGGCCTGCTCCTGTGTGACCAGTGAGGAGGTAAAGACGCCGTCCTTCTCAAACCCCCGCATGACCAGGGTAAAAAGCTCACCGTCAATCAGAAAGCTGTCACTGGTGACCCGATTCATAACGCTCACCCGGTCGTCACAGGGAGGGTTGCCGGCGTTGTGGAAATCCGGACAATCACCGGTCACATTGGGGCTTTCTTCAATCACGAGGTCGTACTGGAACTGGCTGGTGCGGCTGACTCCGTTGACACTCAGCCCCACGGTCAGCTCCAGCCGTGCCTCACTGGCGGCGGGGACAAAGACCGGGAAGTTCAGATGCGTCAGGTCCCCCACACTGAAGGGGTTATCCAGCCCCACATCGCTGATGACCGGCGGCGCGGCGCCATCAAAGCGCAGGCCGCTTTTTTCCGCAGACGCAGGGTTGCCCCAGCGCACTTCGTTGGTGCCCAGGCCAGTGACCGTGGCGCCGCCGCCGACGGTGCTGATCCATTCGCCAGTGACGGTGTTGATATCAATGACGGCGGCGTTGGCGTTAACGCCCAGCAGTAACAGGGAACTGACAATCAGTGTTTTCAGTGGCTTTATCATGAGTGCCTCCATGCGGTTTGGGTGAACGTCCTGTCCAACGGCGCTGCCATGACGGCAGCTGGTCCGAACTATCAGGTACCCATGCAAGAAAATCGCCAGTGAGCATAAGCCCCTTTCATGAAAGGCTCTGTTATTCTGGAGCCCGTCCGGGAGCGCCCTGGCTGTTAAAAAAATCGACACTTGGAAACAGGAAACACCCAGCCCCATGACCACACTGATGGTGCAAGGCACCACTTCCGATGCCGGGAAAAGCACGCTGGTGGCGGCACTGTGCCGCTGGCTGGCCCGCCAGGGCGTGTCCGTGGCGCCGTTCAAGCCCCAGAACATGGCCCTCAACAGCGCCGTCACCCTGGATGGCGGTGAGATCGGCCGCTCCACCGCACTGCAGGCGCTGGCCTGCGGTGTGGCCCCCCACAGTGACATGAATCCGGTCCTGCTCAAGCCCCAGAGCGACCGGGGCGCCCAGGTGATTCTCCGCGGCCGTGTGCACGGCAATATGGACGCACTGGACTACCACGCCTTCAAGGCCGAGGCGGCCGGGTCGGTGATGGCGGCCTGGCGGGCCCTGTCGGCCCGTTACGATGTCATTGTCGCGGAAGGGGCGGGCAGCCCGGCCGAGATCAACCTGCGGGCCAACGACATTGCCAACATGGGTTTTGCCGAGGCGGCGGACTGCCCGGTGCTGCTGGTGGGGGACATTGACCGGGGTGGGGTGTTTGCCCAGCTGGTGGGCACACTGGAGCTGCTCTCAGCGAGTGAGCAGGCCCGGGTCCGTGGTTTTGTGATCAACCGGTTCCGTGGCGACCCGGCTCTGCTGGACAGTGGCCTTGAGTGGCTCAGCCGTCGCACCGGCAAGCCGGTGGTGGGCGTGCTGCCCTACCTGCAGGGGCTGGTGCTGGATGCCGAGGACAGTGTGGGCATCCACGGCCGTGAGGCCGGGGAAGAGGCCCTGCGGGTGGTGGTGCCGGTGCTGCCCCGCATGAGCAACCACAACGACTTTGACCCGCTGCGCCTGCACCCCCGGGTCCACCTGAGCTATGTGCGCGCCGACCAGCCCATACCCGGCGCGGACCTGATCATACTCCCCGGCAGCAAGAGCACCCGCTCGGACCTGGCCTTTCTGCGGGCACAGGGCTGGGAGTCGGCGCTGCAGCGCCACCTGCGCTACGGCGGTCATGTGCTGGGGATCTGCGGTGGCTTCCAGATGCTGGGCCACACCGTGGCGGACCCAGAGGGGCTGGAGGGAGAGCCCGGCGAGTCGGCGGGGTTCAGTCTTCTGGACCTGCACACCCGCCTGGTGCCCGGCAAACAGCTGCGACAGGTCAGCGGGACTCTTTGCCCGGAGCACACCCCGCTGACCGGCTACGAGATCCACAACGGCGTCACCACGGGCACGGCCCTCAGGCGGCCGCTGATGTCACTGGAAGGGCGCCCCGACGGGGCCATCAGCGGCGACGGTCAGGTGTTCGGGGGTTATGTCCACGGTCTGTTCGACGCCCCCGCCAGCTGCGATGCACTGCTGCGCAGGGCCGGTCTGGCGGGCGCGGAGAGTGTGGATTACCAGGCCCACCGTGAAGCGGAGCTGGATCGCCTGGCGGACACCATAGAAACCCACCTGGATGTCCGGTGGCTGAGGGCGTTGTTGCTGAACAAAGCCTGAGAGGCCGGGGGCAGGGAAGCCCGTCAGGCCAGGTTTTCCACCACCATGACAGGGCCGCTGAGTACCAGGCACCAGGCCATCAGGGCCAGAAGGCCATCCCTGGAAATCATGGCCAGACCAAACCCCACCAGGGCGAGTCCCGCCAGGCTGGAGCTGAATGGCACCAGCTCCGTGGCCGGCATCACGAACGCAATGACCATGCAGGCCAGTGCCATCACATAGAACCCGGGGCCGCTGACCAGCACCAGGATGCGTGGCCGGATCAGCCGGTCAATCCGTCGTGCCGCGGGTCGGATCAGCTGCAGGCCCCTGAGGAGACGTTCCCGACGGATCTCACGCCGGACCAGCCAGGCGGGCAGCCAGAAGGACTGACGGCCCAGGAAAATCTGCCCCAGTGTCAGCAGCATCAGCAGCCCCATGGTGGTGGGCATGCCGGGGATGCCGCTGAGTGGCGTTACCAGCAACAGCCCCACCAGAAGCACCAGTGGGCCAAAGGAACGGCGCCCCACGGAATCCAGCATTTCGGCGATGGACAGGCGCGGTTTTTCCTGGCCGACCTCGCCCATGAGGTCCAGCAGCTGTTCCATGTTGACCGGGCCCCTCTGGGAATTCATCGGTTGCCCCCGCAGCATGGAAGCGGGGGGCCGCAGGGGCTGTGAGGACGTAGCGGGAACAAAAGGGTCGGCATGACGCTTGGTGAAACCTCCGGATTCTGCAGTGAGCCCCCATCATAACGCTTTAAACCATTCAGCGGATTACGATGGGGACACTTTGCGTTTCAGGAGTAACGGGGCGTCTCAGGCGAAGCGGGTGTCCGTGGTCACCCTGGGATGGTTCAGTGCCGTACGCATGCTCCGTGGGCGCGTTGCAGAAAGCCCATCCAGAATCAGACGGCTGCTGCCGGAGTCCACCGCCACCAGCTTGGTCATGTCTTCCCGCAACTGCCCGCGCTCGTCCTGTGACTCGATGGAGCGCACATAGTACCACTCCGCCTGGGTGCGCTCGCGAGTGCAGTCCACCAGTATAAACCCCCGTGTTTCCAGCTCAATGTACTTCATGTGGGGGTTGGCCACGGGGATGGCCAGCTCCAGGGCCCGTGCCTGTTCCCCCTCCAGAGCCGGTGATGTCACCGCCGGGCAGACAAACTCCGCCGCCAGTGGCGGGTTGATGGGGTCGCCGGTCACGGCCGGTGAGTTGCGGTACACCTCGATGGCCCAGGAAGAGTGAATGTCACCGGTGTGCACCAGGACATTATCAATGCCCTCGTCGCTGATGTGGTTGAGAATGCGCTGGCGGTCGGCGGCGTAACCGTCCCACTGGTCCATGTTCAGTGCCACCAGGTTGCCCCTCAGCTGGGCATCCTCCTGGATGCCGGGAATCTCGGCGATATTGAACTGGCCGAACATCACCTGGTTGCCCAGAACGCGCCACCGGGCCGCGGAGGAAGACAGGCCATCCAGCAGCCAGTTCATCTGCTGTTCGCTGATGATGTTCTGGTCCGGGCTGTTGCGCTGCGGGTCGGCGGGGTTCTCCAGCTGCGGATCGCGGCCCTCCAGGCGGGTATCCAGCATAAACAGGTCAATCAGGTCGCCGAAGGCAAAGCGGCGCCAGATGCGCAGGCTGTCCGAGGCGATCTCGCGAATCGGCATCCACTCGAAATACGCCTTGATGGCGGCGTTCTTGCGCGTATCCCAGCTGCCCTCAGTGGCCTCGTCGTGGTTTTCAGCACCGGTCATGTGGCTGTTGTTGGTGGACTCGTGGTCGTCCCAGATGCAGATCATGGGGAACTGCTGGTGCACGGCCTGCTGGTCCGGGTCAGTCTTGTACTGGCCATGGCGCTCGCGGTAATCCGCCAGCGTGACGGTGGGTCTGGGGGGCTGGGGTTCACGGCCCGGGAAGTTGCCGTACTCACCCGGTGCGTATTCGTAGATGTAATCCCCCAGGTGCAGCACAAAATCCAGGTCCGGCTGCTCCGCCACGGCCTTGTAGGCGGAGAAGAAACCGAACGGGAAGTTGGAGCAGGAGACAATGGCGTAGCGGGCCCGGTCAGTGGGAGTTCCGGCCCTGGGGAAGGTGCGTGTGCGGCCGACCACGGAGCGCTGGTTGCCCACCTGGAAGCTGTAGTAGTACCAGGTGTCCTCCTCCAGACCCTCGGCGTCCACTTTGACGCAGTAGTCGTGGCGGGCCCGTGCCAGTGTGTTGATGACGGTCACGGGGCCGGTCATTTCACGGTTGCGGGCAATCTTGAGCACCACCGGAATGCGGTCTTCCGGGTCTTCCAGTGTGATGTCCAGGGGAGTGACCCGGGTCCAGAGAATCACCCGGTCATGCAGTGGGTCACCAGAGGCCACGCCATGATCAAAGCTTACCCGGCGGCCGTTGCTCTGGACGCCTCCGGTCTCCGGGCCGACAGCGATATCGCTCTCGCTCTGACTGCTGTCTCCACCACAACCGGTGACGGCCAGAACCGTGCCGGCCAGGGCGCTTTGCACAAAGGTACGACGCTGAATTCGCATGGGTGACTCCCGTTCATGTTTGAATGCGGGGAGCATGCCGGAGAAGTATTGCTTTACCGTGACCGTTGCGTGAAATCGCGACAGGTGGGAGGACAATGGTGGTTTACATTATCAGGGCAGTGGGGCAGGAGAGCGTGCGGGGCGGTTCACCCACTGGGGGCTTATCCCCCTGTCAGCAACAGCAGGAGAGCGAGTTCCGCCAGCACCACACTCGCCCCCAGGGCATCCCCGGTATAGCCCCCCAGCAGGCGCTTCAGCCGCCAGCCCCAGTACAGCGCCACGGTGGCGGTGGCAGTCAGGAAGGCCGGCAGCAGCCAGGGCAGCCATGGGGTAAAGGCCAGGGCCACCGCCACGCAGAACAGGCCGGCCAGGGCCAGCCGGACGGGGGAGAAGCTCTCCGCCACCGGGCGGGTCCGGCTGCTGTCCGGGTCGGTGACATAGGGCATGAAGGTCATCAGCAGCAGTGGTGTCAGCCGTGACAAACAGGGCGTAAGCAGCAGCAGCAGCCAGATCCGCGGGGATTCCAGCAACAGGGCCGTCTTCAGGGCCAGCACCATGACCAGCGCCACGGTGCCGTAGGTGCCGATGCGGCTGTCTTTCATGATGGCCAGGCGCTTCTCCACCGTATAGCCGCCACCCAGCGCGTCCACGCTGTCCGCCAGGCCGTCCTCGTGGAAGGCGCCGGTGATGCAGAGGTGAAAGCACAGCACCAGCAACAGGGCCGGAAGCGGCGCCAGCCACAGGCCCAGTGCCTGGAACAGACCGGCATAGAGCGCCCCCAGCAGCAGCCCCACCAGGGGAAAGTACAGGCTGCTCTGGTTCATCAGACGCTGTGAGTAGTCGATGGACACCGGTACCGGGAGGCGGCTGAGAAACCCCAGTGCCAGCCAGAAGGCCTGCCATTCACGGCGTAGCACGGCCTGGCGTAACCGGGGGGCCCGGGGTTCAGGGGGCATCAATGGGCCTCATCCCAGTTGTCCCCCACCCCTGCCTCCACCAGCAGCGGCACATCCAGGCTGGCGGCCTGGCTCATGAGATCCTCGAGGGCGCGGGTGAGCTCATCCACCTGGTCCTTGCGCACCTCCACGATCAGCTCATCGTGCACCTGCATGATCATCATGGCGTCCAGTCCGGAGCGGCCGATCCAGTCCTCCGCGGTGATCATGGCCCGCTTGATGATGTCCGCCGCCGTGCCCTGCATGGGGCCGTTGATGGCGGTGCGCTCCGCCCCCTGACGCAGGTTGTTGTTGCGGCTGTGGATCTCCGGCAGGTACAGGCGGCGGCCGAACAGGGTTTCCACATAGCCCTGCTCATGGGCCTCCTTGCGGGTGCGGTCCATGTACTCCAGAACACCCGGGTAACGCTGGAAGTAGCGGTCGATGTACTCCTGTGAAGTGTCCCTGGGGATGCCCAGCTGACGTGACAGGCCCCAGGCGGACATGCCGTAGATCAGCCCGAAGTTGATGGCCTTGGCGCTGCGGCGCTGCTCGTCGTTGACCTTGTCCAGCGGCGTGCCGAATACCTCGGCGGCGGTGGCCTTGTGGATGTCCTTGCCCTCGGCGAAGGCGGTCAGCAGCCCCTTGTCGCCGGAAAGATGGGCCATGATGCGCAGCTCGATCTGTGAGTAATCCGCCGCCACCAGGCGGTAGCCCGGTGCGGCCACAAAGGCCTGGCGGATGCGGCGCCCTTCGCTGCTGCGGATGGGGATGTTCTGCAGGTTGGGGTTGGAGGAGGACAGCCGCCCGGTGGCGGTGACCGCCTGGTGGTAGGAGGTGTGAATGCGCCCTGTGGTGGGGTTGATCACCTCCGGCAGACGGTCCGTGTAGGTGGACTTGAGTTTGCTCAGGCTGCGGTGCTCTAGAATCAGCCGTGGCAGCTCATGGTCGATGGCCAGCTCCTGCAGCACCGGCTCGGCGGTGGAGGGCTGGCCCTTGGGGGTCTTTTTCACCACCGGCAGGCCCAGCTTGTCGTAGAAGATGGCCTGCAGCTGCTTGGGGGAGCCCAGGTTGAAGGCCTCACCGGCCTCGTCGTGGGCCAGTGCTTCCAGCTCGCCCATGCGCTTTGCCAGCTCTTCGCTCTGGCGTGCCAGCAGGTGGCGGTCCACCAGGGCGCCACGGCGCTCCATGCGAGACAGCACCGGCACCAGAGGCATATCGATGTCCCGGTAGACCCGCTCCAGGTTTTCAATGGCCTTCAGCTGCGGGCGCAGCTGGCGGTGCAGGCGCAGTGTGATGTCCGCGTCTTCCGCCGCATAGGGCCCGGCCACCTCGATCTCGATCTCGTCAAAACGGCGCTGTTTGGCGCCTTTTCCGGCAATGGCCTCGTAGCTGGTGGTGCCCACGTCCAGATAGCGCCGGGCCAGGCTGTCCATGTCGTGGCGGCTGGCCACGGAGTTGAGCACATAGGACTGCAGCATGGTGTCTTCGGCAATGCCCCTGAGCTCAATGCCGTGGTTGGCCAGAACATTCATGTCGTACTTGAGGTTCTGCCCCACCTTGGCCTGATCCGGGTTCTCCAGCAGGGGCCTGAGCTGCTCCAGTACCTGGTCAGGGTCCAGTTGCTCCGGCACCCCCAGGTAACTGTGCCCCAATGGCACATAGGCGGCTTCACCGGGGCTGACGGCAAAGGACACCCCCACGATGCGGGCCTCCATGTAGTCCAGGCTGGTGGTCTCGGTGTCAAAGGCAAACAGCTCCGCCTCTTTCAGCCGTTCCAGCCAGCGGTCCAGATCCTCCTGACGGTCAATGATCCGGTAATCCAGGTCCCCCTCCGGGGGGTGATCCTCGGCGCTGTTGCCGTTACCGCTGTCGCTGCTGTTGCCTGAGCCGGCGTTGTCTTTGCTGCTGCCCGAGGGGGGCTGGTCATCGCTGACTTCCGCCAGCCAGCTCTTGAAGTCCATTTCCTGATACAGCGCTCTCAGGGCTTCCCGGTCCGGCTGTGCCGGATGCAGCTGGTCCACATTCACGGACAGCTCCAGTGCCGTGCGGATGGTGGTCAGGTCCTGGCTGGTGGGCAGGTGGGGAATGGCCTCCCGCAGGTACTCGCCGATCTTGCCCTTGATCTCGTGGGCGTGGTCGATCACTCCCTGCAGGCTGCCGTACTGTTGCAGCCATTTGACCGCCGTCTTGGGGCCGCACTTTTTCACCCCGGGGATGTTGTCCGAGGTGTCCCCCACCAGCGCCAGGTAATCCACGATCTGCTCCGGGGGGACACCGAACTTCTTGATCACCCCTTCACGGTCCATGGCGGTGTCGGTCATGGTGTTGATCAGGGTGACATGGTCGCTCACCAGCTGGGCCATGTCCTTGTCGCCGGTGGAGATAATGGCTTCCACCCCCTTGTCCGTGGCCTCGTAGGCCAGTGTGCCGATGACATCGTCCGCCTCCATGCCTTCCTCAATCAGAAGCGGCAGCCCCATGGCCCGGATAATGGCGTGAATTGGCGCAATCTGGCTGGCCAGATCCTCCGGCATGGACGGGCGGTTGGCCTTGTATTCCGGGTAGATGTCGTGGCGGAAGGTCTTGCCACGGGGGTCGAACACCACGGCAATGGGGGAGCCCGGGTAGTCCTGGTAAAGGCGGCGGATCATGCTGATCACCCCCTTGACCGCCCCGGTGGGCTGGCCCTTGGCGGTGGCCAGGGGCGGCAGTGCGTGATAGGCGCGGAACAGGTAAGAGGAGCCGTCCACCAGGACGACCGGTGGCGGCGAGCTTTGTTCTGTCATGGCGGTGTATCAATCCTTGGCTGATGATCACCGCGCAGGCATCAGTAGCTTGTGCCGGACGCCGTATGGGCCGCGACCGAAACCACCACTTCCCCGGATTGCTCGCTCTCCATGCCGCTGGTGTCCACGGAGGTCATGGTAAAGCGGTAATCGCCAGGGCCGAAGTCGTCCAGTACGCGGCGGGTCTGGTCCGGGTCACTGATCACGATAATGCGCACGCGGGCTTCGTTACTGGCCTGATAGTACAGGCGATAACCCTCAATTTCACCTGGATAGAGTTTTTCCCCGTTGGCCCGCTGCATGGGAGGGTGCCAGCTGAGGGTGGGGGGGGAGGCCGTGGCCTTGTGACGGGTGCTGTGGGGTTGATGTGGCATCAGTCGGCTCTGACCCGTCACCTGAAGCGTGCCCGGGGTGAGGCTCTGTAAGGAGCCATTGCCGGAGCGGCGTTCGAACTCTGCCTGCAGTTCGGGTTCTTCACAGGCAATCAGCAGAATGGTCAGGCATAAGAGGATAAGCTGCAGAACAATCCTGAAAGCTGACATGACGTGTCCTCGTGGTCTGGTGCCAGTCGATACCACATTGCCGGCTGTAACAAGATACGGATTGAAAGGAATTTGAACGGGTTCCGGGAACCCCGGCGTTAGCTGGCAGTCATTATGCGAATCATCTCCGGCGGTGCAAGGGGTGGGCGCGAAAGTTGTGAGGTTAGTATGATTATTCTAATTTTAGGCCGTAGTCTGCGTGGTGAGGTCGAGACAGGCGCATTTGCGCCCCGAACACAACAGATATCCATGGAGGATTCACCATGAGCAAACTCAAGACATATCAGCAGCAGGTTCAGGAAGTGATCGAGAAAGGCATCAACACGGTTGAAGAGCAGCACAAGTCTCTGGCCGAGCGTCCTTTCGAACTGGCCGAGAAGCTGGAGAAGGAAGCCAAGTCCTACAGCGTCAAGTCCATCCGCAGCAAGCACAACAGTGCCGCCAGCTCCGCTTACGACGCACTGCGCGTGTGGAACAAGCGTCTGGGCGAGTACGCCGGTGACCTGCTGAGCCGCTTCGACAAGGAAGCCTCAGAAGCCGCTGAAGCCGTCAGCGATGCCGCCTCCAAGGCCAGCAAGCCGGCTGCCAAGAAGAGCAGCACTGCTCGCAAGCCTGCGGCCAAGAAAACCGCATCACAGGCGTCTTCCGCTTCTGCATAAGCAGCCACGGATGACAGGCCGGGCACTGTCCGCAGTGCCCGGCCCCTGAACTGAAAAAGGCAGGTATCCCCAGGGATGCCTGCCTTTTTTTGGGGTTTATTGCACGTTACCGGATAAAACGGATGCGGGTTTACTCCTGGCGGTAGTCGCTGACCGAGATGTCCTCTTCTTCGGGGATGCTCAGTGGCAGTGTCCTGGGATTGCCGGTCAGCTCTTCCATGCGCTCGATGCGTTCACGGAAATCCTCCCGCAAGGTTTCGATCTCTTCCAGCTGGGTAGCAATCTCCTTCTTCAGGTCCTGCTTCTGGGATTCCAGCCGCTCCATGTTGTCAAAAATCTGCTCCGGTACTTCCCTGCCCTGGCGTTCCAGATTGGCCGCGCGGTTTTCCTGCTCCGCCAGCTTGCCTTCAATGTTGGTGATATTGCCCTGTTTCAGGCGGATCAGGCTGAACATCTCGCGCAATGAGCGTTGCAGGGCCCTGACCGCATCGTCGGCGCTGCTGTATTTGCGCAGCAGGCTGCGGTCCGCTTCACGGCGGGCCTCCTCCTGTGCCCTGCGCTGACGTTCCAGCTCTCGCTCCCTTTCCTTTTCGGCGATCTGCTCTTCTGTCAGCGCCGGCGGGACCACCTCGATGACCCGCCCCTGACTGTTGAGGATCTCATAACCGCGACTGACCACCTCCTGTGGCAGGCTGTTGGTGATCACGGGCCTGCCTTTGTCATCAATGTAGCGGTACATCTGCGCGTTGGCAGCCGCGCACAGGCCCACAAGCAAGGCAGCCAGAGCCAGTCGTGAAAGGGGGCGGGAAAAGGGGGTCATGGGGCTACTACCTGTCGGTGTCGAAAACAATCCGGTTGCTTCCAGCATATCAGAAAATACGCCAGGGACATGCGCGCTTGTGTTGCTGTTTGTGACCTTTTATGGACGGGGTGCGGGGCGCTTATTGTCCGCCATCGATGCCATAGCGCCGGCGGTATTCGGCAATGGCCCCGGCGTGCTCTGTCAATGAGGGGGACTGACGGGCATACTCCAGTATCTGCTCCAATGTGACGATGCTGATTACGGGGATGCCGTAATCCGCCTCCACCTCCTGAATGGCGGAACGCTCACCCTGGCCCCGCTCCTGGCGGTCCAGTGCGACCAGGACCGCGGCCGGGCAGGCGCCGGCGGCGTGGATGATGTCCATGGATTCGCGGATGGCGGTGCCGGCGGTAATCACGTCGTCCACCACCAGCACCCGCCCCTGCAGTGGCGCACCCACCAGTTGGCCACCCTCGCCATGGGCCTTGGCCTCCTTGCGGTTGTAGGCGTAATTCACATCCAGGTCATGTTCCGTGGCCAGAGTCATGGCAGTGCCGGCGGCCAGAGGAATGCCTTTGTAGGCCGGGCCGAACAATAGGTCGTATGTCACATCGCTGTCAGTGAGGCGACGGGCATAGGCCCTGGCCAGTCGGGCCAGATCGCCGCCGCTCTGAAAGAGCCCGGCGTTGAAGAAATAGGGGCTCAGGCGACCGGATTTCAGCTGGAATTCGCCAAAGCGCAGGACGTTGCGGGCGATGGCAAATTCAATAAAGTCTTTCTGGTAGGCTTTCATGGTGGCGTTATTTCAGATGACGTGTTCAGAAACGGGAAAGTGACGGGTATCATACAGGCAATTATCGGACGGGAACATCTATGCGCGTTGTATCCATCAGTGTAAACGGCCTGCGCCAGGCCATTGAAAAAGGCTTTTTCGAGTGGCTGGCGGGACAGGATGCGGACGTGGTCTGTGTGCAGGATCACCGTGTCCGCGTGTTTGAAGTGGAAGAGGATCCGTCACTGGTGCCCGCGGGTTATCAGGCCTTTTTCTTTGATGGCGAGGACGACGAGGATGGGGGTGTGGGGATCTATACCCGGCATTTGCCCAAGGCCATTATCCACGGCTTCGATTCCGGCCCCGCCGACCGTCACGGGCGCTTTATCCAGGCGGATTTCGACCGGGTCAGCGTGGTCTCGGTACTGGCGCCCTGCGCCCTTGAGGACAACACCCGTCAGGCGGAGAAAGACGAGTTCATGGACTCTTTCATGGGCTTTATGGGCAAGACTCTGCGCAAGCGACGCCAGTACATTGTCTGTGCCGCCCTGCACACGGCACACCATGTGACGGACACCAGCGCGCGCTTTCACAAGATGGAGGTGTCCGGTTTCCTGCCCCACGAGAGGGCCTGGCTGGACGAGCTGTTCGACGAGATGGGCTATGTGGATGCCTTCAGGGCGGTGAGCCTCAGCGGCGGCCAGTATACCTGGTGGCCGGAGTGGGCCCGCAACTGGCGCAGGCAGTCCGGCTGGCGCACGGACTACCAGATACTGTCACCGGGGCTGCGGCGCAGCCTGGAGGACGGGGTGATTGATGCGGATACCCGCTTCTCGGACCATGCCCCACTGATCATGGACTACGCCATTCCCAGGGGGTGATCCTCTCTTGCCGGGCACCGGCCCGGAAGTGACCCGATGCGCCGTTCAGGCACACACGGTCATTGGCAGGAGAGGACGACCAACTCCGGATCAATCCTCAAGCGCCTGCTTCTGCAATGCAAACAGCTCATCAATGCCTTTCTTGGCCAGCCCCAGCATGCTGTCCAGTTCGCTCTGGGCAAAGGGGGCGCCTTCGGCGGTGCCCTGGATCTCGATAAAGCCACCCTGGTCGGTCATGATGACATTCATGTCGGTCTCCGCGCTGGAGTCCTCCGGGTAATCCAGGTCCAGTACCGGCACCCCTTCATAGACCCCTACCGAGACCGCACCCACCATCTGCTTGAGGGGGCTGCGCGGGATCAGTCCGTCCCGCACCATGCCGTTCAGGGCGTCCACCAGGGCCACGCAGCCGCCGGTGATGGAGGCGGTGCGTGTGCCGCCATCGGCCTGTATTACATCGCAGTCGATGGTGATGCTGTGCTCACCCAGTGCCGTCATATCCACCGCCGCACGCAGTGAGCGGCCGATCAGACGCTGGATCTCCACGGTGCGCCCGCCCTGTTTGCCACGGGCCGCCTCGCGCCCCATGCGCCCCCCGGTGGAGCGGGGCAGCATACCGTACTCGGCGGTAATCCAGCCCTGGCCCTTGCCCCGCAGAAAGCCGGGCACGGAACGGTCCACGCTGGCGGTGCAGATCACCCTGGTGTCACCAAAGGTCACCAGCACGGAGCCTTCCGCATGCTTGGTGTAATGGCGGGTCAGTGTGATGTCACGCAGTTGATCCGGTTGACGTCCGCTGGGTCGCATAAAGACTCCTTGAGAGGGTGGTTGCTGAGAGTGAAACCGCTCACCGGGCAGGGCTGGCCGGTGATAAAAGGGCGCAGTCTAGCATGACTCGGGTGCCGGGCGGCACATCCGCACTTTCCGCTATGTCCCGGTGGTTCGCCGCCTCCGCTGGCGGGTGCTATTATGGCCGCCATAACCGGAGAGCCCCATGATCAAGAGCATGACCGCATTTGCCCGCCAGGACCGGGAGGGGGACTGGGGGCAGCTGAGCTGCGAGATCCGCAGCGTCAACCATCGTTATCTGGAGCCCCAGTTCCGTCTGCCGGAGGGGTTGCGTGAGCTGGAGCCGCTGTTACGGGAGCAGCTGCGCACTGCACTGGGGCGGGGCAAGGTGGAAGTGAACCTGCGCTGGCAGGCGCCGGAGCAGACCAGCACCGAGGTGGTGCTGGACCGGGCCCGGGTCAGTGCGCTTTACCGGGCGGCCCGTGAGATCGAGTCCCTGATGGCCTCGCCGGCTCCCATGAGCCCGCTGGATCTGCTGGGATGGCCCGGAGTCATGGTGGAAAGCGCCCCATCTCTGGAGCCGGTCAAGCTCGCCGCCAGGGATCTCTTCGCCGCCACACTGTCGGATCTCGAGCAGTCCCGTGAGCGGGAAGGGCAGCGTCTGCTTCCCATGCTGACGGATCGGCTGGCGGCCATGGACGCACAGGTGGCCCATGTCCGTGAGCGCATGCCCCAGATTCTGGCGCAGCAGCAGCGACAGCTGCGCGAACGTCTTGAAGCGGTGGTCAGTCAGGTGGACCCGGAGCGGCTGGCCCAGGAGCTGGTGATGGTCAGCCAGAAGGCGGATGTGGCGGAGGAGCTGGACCGGCTCGACGCCCACGGCCAGGAGGTGCGCGACACGCTGGCGGTGTCCGGCCCCGTGGGCCGGCGCCTGGATTTTCTCATGCAGGAGCTCAACCGGGAAGCCAACACCCTCAGCAGCAAGTCCCTCAGCGCCGACATCACCACCTGTGCCGTGGCGCTGAAAGTGCTGATCGAACAGATGCGCGAGCAGGTGCAGAACCTTGAATGACGTTCAGCGTTGTCTTGGGTTGTCTTCGAAGTTTGGATTAAGGCCAGTTTTATCAATGGCCTAGATGTTTTTTTGCGTTTTTTTGTTCACGGTTGTCCGTGGTTGTCTTTGTTCTTGTGGTGGCTCTGCTGGTGGGTTAAAGTCGCTGGCCTCTGAGGAGGGTCAGTTCGACCCACCAGTTGCGAGTATCGAGGTATCGCAAGTGAGCAGAACCACTCAGCTTCTCACTGTCTCTAGAGTTAAATTCCTTATCAAGAACGGAAAGCCGGGGCGCTATCCTGACGGTGGGAACTTGTATTTGGATATCACGGAGTCGGGCTACGCGCGCTGGCTGTTCAGATATACGAGCCCTGTGAAGGGAAACCGTCGCGAACCGACTCTTGGAAGTTTTGAGGCATTCTCTCTTTCTGATGCGAGGAAAGAGGCGAGGGAGTGGAGAGGGAAGATTGAACGGGGTATAGATCCCCTTATCGAGCGGAAAGCCAAAAAAGCGCAGGACCTACGAACTGTCGATGACCTTTGGGAGAGTTACGCAAAGCTCCGGGTGAAGCAAATTCTAACTCAGCGTAAAGAGCAGGCTCTTTACGAGCAGAAAATTCGTCCTTTTTTTGGAGACTGGCCTATTGCTGACGTCAGGGCTATCGACGTCTCCAGCCTGTTTCACGAGATTACTTCTGGACGTAGGAAATTTAAGGCGACGGCAAATAAGACTCTTAGGCTGCTAAAGAACCTTTTTGACCACGGCATTAAACTTGGAGTTATCGATTTCAGTCCCGCTGGTTCATTCAAGCTTAGTGATGCTGGAGGAACTGAAAAACCTCGCAACCGTGCGCTTAAGGATGAGGAGATTTCCAGACTTTTTCGAGCAATGAGGCATGCGGGAGCTGCAGTTTCACGAGAGAACTATCTCACCGTTTTCTTACTGCTCGCGCTGGGCGTTCGAAAAATGGAGTTGCTCAAAGCCGAGTGGAAGGACATTGATCTGTCGAGAGGTGTCTGGCTGTTACAGGCAGAAAAAAACAAGATGAGGCTCGATGTGGGTATCCCCTTAGAGCCAGAGATAATCGCGATTTTCAGAGAGCTTAAGGTCTTCAGTGCGGGCTCAAGATTCGTTTTTCCTGCTAGATTGCGAAGGAGAGGGCAGCAGAGGTTCCAGCATGTTGGGCCAGATACGTTGAATCGGGCCCTTGAGAAAGTTGACCATGAGCTGGAACATTTTGTTGTCCACGACTTTCGGCGGACGTGCAGGAGTGTTCTTTCTCGTTTGGGGGTAAGGCCCGATATAGCTGAGCGCTACATCAACCATAAGGTTGATGTGTATGATGTTCACGACTTCTTCGAGGAGCGTCGGAGCGCCCAACGCCAATGGCTCGACGTGCTGTGGCCTTTGGCTGGTTTCGATGAGGACGAGAATCTCTCGGCGGTTGGATAAAGATTGGTTCGCGGTCCATAGCGGGCGTGGTGTGGTGACTCACAAGCCCCATGGCAAAACATCGAACACAGCCTTATCTTTTGCAGCCCATAACAAGGGTGCCACTCAGGGCCACTGAGGCCGCGCTCAGAGGCCCTTAATCGAAACGCCCAAGGCAGCCCATAGCTTTCCTGCAAATGGCCACTTAGGGCGCCTGAATGCCCAAATCCGCCAAGACAAGCAGCCACCCCTCAAGCTCTTGCTACGTACACCCGACCCAGCGCAAGACATGACATGTGCGTTGAGTGTTATACACTCTCAGCCGCACCACTCGATCTGCACACCCCAGAGGGACTGTATGAATAACACGGAACAGCAATTCCTTGACGACCTTGACGATAAGCTCTGGAAAGCTGCCGACAAACTGCGCTCCAATCTCGACGCGGCCAATTACAAGCACGTAGTGCTAGGTCTGATCTTCCTCAAGTACGTTTCCGATGCCTTCGAGGAGCGTCAGGGAGCTCTTTTGGAGCTGTTTCAGAGCGATGACGAAGAGAACATCTACTACCTGCCTCGCGATGACTTCGGCAGCGATGATGATTACCGGCAGGCACTACAAAACGAGCTGGAGGTGCTGGACTATTACCGGGAAGCAAACGTCTTTTGGGTACCCAAGGCGGCTCGGTGGAGCACACTGAAAGAAAAGGCCGTACTACCCGTGGGCACGGTGCTTTGGCAGGATGACGCTGGCAATGAAGTGAAGCTGCGCTCCGTGTCATGGCTCATCGACAACGCGCTTGAGGAGATCGAACGCAGCAACAAGAAGCTCAAGGGCATCCTGAACCGCATCAGCCAGTACCAGCTGGATAACGACAAGTTGCTAGGCCTCATCAATACGTTCTCAGACACATCCTTCACTAAGCCGTCGTACAACGGTGAGCGCCTGAACCTGCACAGCAAAGACATCCTCGGCCACGTGTACGAATATTTCCTTGGTCAATTCGCATTGGCTGAGGGAAAGCAGGGCGGCCAGTACTACACACCGAAAAGCATAGTCACACTGATCGTCGAGATGCTTGAACCCTATAGCGGTCGAGTCTATGACCCCGCCATGGGGTCCGGGGGCTTCTTCGTCTCCAGCGACAAGTTCATTGAGGAGCACGCCAAAGAGCAGCACTACGACCCCGCTGAGCAGAAAAAACACATCTCCGTTTACGGTCAGGAGTCCAACCCCACCACGTGGCGCTTGGCAGCGATGAACATGGCGATACGGGGCATCGACTTCAACTTCGGAAAGATTCCCGCCGATACATTCCTGAACGACAGGCATCCTGACTTACGGGCCGACTTCGTTATGGCTAACCCGCCCTTCAACATCAAAGACTGGTGGAACGAGTCATTAGCTGATGATGCTCGCTGGAAATACGGCACGCCACCCAAAGGAAACGCGAACTTTGCGTGGATGCAACACATGCTCTACCACCTTGCCCCGACTGGGAGTATGGCGCTGCTGTTGGCCAACGGCTCGATGAGCTCCAACACAAACAACGAAGGCGTGATCCGCAAACGGCTCATCGAGGACGACTTGGTGGAGTGTATGGTCGCTCTACCGGGGCAGCTATTCACCAACACTCAGATCCCGGCCTGTATCTGGCTCCTGACCAAAGATAAGTCCGGAAAGGACGGAAAGAAGCGTGACCGCCGCAATGAAGTGCTGTTCATCGACGGGCGCAACCTCGGATATATGAAAGATCGTGTTCTGCGTGACTTCGCCGCTGGCGACATCCGGAGGGTGGCCGATACCTTCCATAGTTGGCAACAAGGTGAGGGCTATCAGGATGTGGCCGGGTACTGTGCCTCTATCGACTCCAAGCAGATCGAAAAGCACGACTTTGTGCTAACACCCGGACGCTATGTCGGTGCTCCTGATCAGGAGGACGATGGCGAGCCCTTCGCTGAGAAGATGTCGCGGCTGACCAGTCAGCTAAGCGCACAGTTTGCAGAAAGTGGACGGCTGGAAGCGGAGATCAAGGTGAATCTCAAGGGGCTAGGGTATGAGCTCTAACAAGCAAACAACCATCGGAGAGATAGCTGAGGTTTTCGATGGGCCACATGCTACTCCCAAGAAAACGGAAACCGGACCATATTTCCTTAGCATTTCTAGCTTGAAGAGTGGTGCCCTCGATCTGAGTCAATCTGCACACCTGAGCGAAGAGGACTTTAAGAAGTGGACTAAGCGGGTCACTCCCGAACAAGGGGATGTCCTTTTCTCTTATGAGACGAGGCTCGGCGAAGCCGCGCTGATGCCTGATGGTATTCGCGCATGCTTAGGGCGCCGCATGGGGCTGATGCGTCCAGACCGATCTAAGGTGATTTCAGAGTATCTTCTATATGCATACCTCGCACCGGAGTTCCAAAAAACTATCGAGGCACGCAAAATACATGGGGCGACTGTAGACCGAATCGCTTTGAAAGAACTACCGGATTTTCCAATCCGTATTCCTGAACTACCCGAACAAGAAGCGGTGGCAGGAGTGCTCAAACGGTTGGACGTTAAGATCGAACTCAACCACCGTATCAACCAAACTCTAGAACAAATAGCTCAGGCAATCTTCAAGAGTTGGTTTGTCGACTTCGAGCCGGTTAAAGCCAAGATCGCTGGGTTGGAGGCTGGTGGCACAGAAAGCGACATTCAGTTGGCTGCCATGCAGGCGATCTCCGGTAGAGACCCTGAACAACTGGCCCAGATGCGGACCAAACAGCCTGAGAAATACGCTGAATTATACTCGACAGCCGAACTCTTCCCATCTGCCATGCAAGACAGCGAGCTGGGCAAGATACCAGAGGGTTGGACAGTTGGAACTCTATCAGATCTTTTAGAGTTCAATCCCCGTCGAACCTTAAGAAAAGGTGTGGTCGCTCCCTACCTCGACATGAAGAATGTTCCCACATCAGGCCATTTAGCCGACGAGATCACTGAGCGGCAAGTTGGTAGTGGTACTAAGTTTATTAATGGCGACACACTGCTTGCTCGGATTACTCCCTGTCTCGAAAACGGCAAGACGGCGTTTGTAGATTTTCTGAACAGTGGTGAAACCGGTTGGGGTTCAACGGAATATATTGTCCTACGCCCAAAAGCATCCTATCCAGTATCGCTCGGGTATTTCATTGCCCGCAATGAGGCCTTCCGCTCAGCTGCAATACAGTCGATGACAGGCACAAGTGGGCGCCAGAGGGCCAGCGCCAAAGCCTTGGCTGATTTACCTTGGGTGAACTATCCTCCTGAACTCGTCGACCGTTTTGATACAGTTGCTGGCAGTTACCTGCGCTTGGCAAAACGTTACGGAGACGAGATTAAGTCTTTAGCCCAGATCAGAGACGTCCTCCTACCTAAGCTCCTTTCCGGTGAGCTGACCCTGCCAGAAACTGACCCCCAGACCGAATTACAGGAAGTAGCCAATGTTTAAGATCGACCCGTCCCAGAACCGCATTGCCCCTCTGGAGGCGAAACGCTTCGGTGAGCTGGGCTTCAGCGAACGAAAGCACCTCCAAGAATGGCTGGAAAACTGCCCGCAGGCGCTAGCACAGGTCGACGGTGATGAGCTCCTGATCATTCAGAAAGAGTTCGATGGCTTTGATGATACCCGTGAGCGTCTGGACCTTCTGGCCATCGACAAAGAAGGCAATCTGGTCATTATTGAAAACAAACTCGATGATACTGGGCGTGATGTGGTTTGGCAGGCACTGAAGTATGCCGGGTACTGTGCCAACCTCAGCAAGTCGCAGGTGGTCGACATTTACCAGCGCTACCTAAATCAGAAGTCACAGGAGACCGGCCAGCCCGCAGCCAACGCCGTCGATAACCTGATCGAATTTCTGGAAGTGGATGGGTTGGAGGCGGCACAGATCAACCGCATAAAAACTCAGCGTCTTATCTTAGTCGCTGCCCGATACCGCAAGGAAGTGACCAACACGGTACTCTGGTTGAGCCAGTTCGGCATCGCCTGCCAGTGCTTCAAAGTCACCCCGTATAGGGCAGGCAACGAGCTTTTCCTCAACATAGAACAGATCATTCCCACCCCTGAGTCCACCGAGTTTATGATCGGCATGGTGGCGAAGGAGGATGAGGAGAAAAGTGCAGACACCGAGCAGAAACAACGCCATACATTGAGGTTAGCGTTCTGGGAACAGGCACTGGAAGTTTTCAACCAAAGTAGTTGCTCGTTGTACAACAACATCAGTCCGGCAAAGGATCACTGGCTCAGTGCGGGCTCTGGTATTAGCGGCATGCCGTACCAACTCATTTTTGGTAAGCACGAAATCCGTGTGGGACTAAGCCTTCAGAACAGTCAGGAGGAGGCCAATACCTTCGTCTTTGAACGGTTGGAGGCCCAGAAGGCAGAGCTGGAAGCGGGCTTGGGCCACGCGCTGGACTGGCTGCCACTTCCCAACAAGAAGGCATGCCGTATTCAGTACGCGAAGGCCGTCGATGGCTACGACAAAGCCAACTGGCCGGAGATGATCAGCTGGCTGGTCGAGCACATGACCAAGCTAGAGTCCGTACTTAGTGGTCCACTGAAGAGCATCAACCAACAGCTCAAACAAGCTTCGTTTGATACAGCTGAAGTTGTCCATGACTGACACAGTTCATCTGTTTATCTCACGAGATGAGCAGGTATAGCTTGACGGACAGGGCATATGTTCCGTTTTGGAACGTTAGGGCAAAAGAATGACAACCACCAACAATTACTCGTAGTTAAAGTTGAGTTAGGACACAGCTATGCCGCAGTACCCTAAACCATGGAAGTCCCTCGATGATCAGCTTGAGTTGTTGCAGCAGCGAGGGATGGCCATAGAGGATCAAGTCGCGGCCAAGAGCTATCTTGAACGCCTCGGGTACTACCGGCTCAGTGGATACTGGTACCCATTCCGCGAGTTAGATCCCGTGCATGCCGCTAATAGTAAGACACCCCGGCGTCTGGATGATTTTGTCGAAGGCAGCCACTTTGCTGACGTGGTACAGCTTTACGTATTCGACAAGAAGTTGCGGATGCTAGCCATGGATGCACTGGAGCGAATCGAAATGGCAGTGCGGGTCGATATCGCTCATTTACTAGGGAGAGTTGATCCACACGCGCATGAGAAGCCCCGATGCCTGCATGGACATTTTAGTAAAAAGATCCAATCGCGTGGTCCTGCCAGAGGGCGTACAGAGCATGCCAAGTGGCTAGACAAGTATCGTAGTCACCTATGGCGCTCTCGTCGCGAACCTTTCGTCGAGCATTACCAGAACAACTATGGTCAACTGCCTATTTGGGTTGCTGTTGAGGTCTGGGACTTCGGCATGATGTCCAAGCTCTATGCCGGAATGAAGATAGCAGATCAAGACTGCATCGCAGTAAAGTATGGAGCACCTGACGGTGGTACGTTTTCTTCATGGTTGCGCAGTTTGAACTTCATTCGCAATGTATCAGCGCACCATAGCCGGCTGTGGAATATCAACGTGCTGGAACGCTCCCCGCTACCTTCACATGCCCATTACTGGCAACTTATGAATAACGCGCGCCCGTTCTTTTATTTTTGCTTGATGCAAACCATGCTGCAGGTGATATGCCCGAACTCCAGCTGGTGCCAGCGGTTGAAGGATGTAATTGCAGAGTTTCCTCGGTCACCGACAGGGGCTATAAAAATCGAGGATTTCGGCGCAGTAGAGGGGTGGCAGACGTGGGGTTTATGGTCCCAGAAATGAGAACCGGCGCGTACACAACAGAATTGTGAAGAGGCGCCGGGCGTATTGCGGACAAGTATAAGTGCCGTGCCGCAAGTGTCAAATGAATTTTTGTGTTCTGTGCTGTGGCACAGGCTGCAAGGGACTCACCGATGAACGAAGATCAACTGGAACAGCTTTGCCTCGAATGGTTCGCAGATAACGGCTGGGAAGTAGCCCATGGGCCAGACATCGCCTGTGACGGCCCGACACCTGAACGCGCAAACTACCGGCAGGTGCTGTTACTGGGGGATCTTGAAGCGGCTTTACGCAGGATTAATCCGCACCTTCCGCAATCCGCCATCGAACAGGGGATGGCGCGAATCGCCAATCCCGACAGTCTCGATCTGGTCACCAATAACCGCACCTTTCACCACCTCCTGTTAGAGGGGGTGCCGGTAGAATACAAGCGGGAAGACAAGGTGGTCCACGACCATGCGTTTTTGATCGACTTTGACGCCCTCGATTACAACCGGTTTCGCACCATTAACCAATTTACGATCGAGGGCACAAAGCAGCTCCGACGCCCAGACGTGATCTGTTTCATCAATGGTGTCCCGATTGCGGTGCTTGAGCTTAAAAATCCCAGCAACGAAAACACCGACATCTGGGATGCTTTCAACCAGATACAGACCTACAAGAATGAAGTGCCGGAGCTGTTCGCGTTCAACGAAGCGCTGGTGGTCAGCGATGGATGGGACGCACGTCTAGGCTCTCTGACGGCCTCTCAGGAGCGTTATTTGCCGTGGCGCACCCTAAGGCACGAGGATGACAAGCCCGCGCTGGACTGGCAGCTAGAGACACTCGTGAGGGGCTTCTTCGATCGCGAACTTCTGCTGGACTATATCCGCTACTTTGTTCTGTTCGAGAACGACGCCGACCGGCTGATCAAGAAGATTGCCGGTTACCATCAGTTCCACGCTGTTCGAGAGGCGGTGAAAGCAACTGTGATCGCCGCAGAACACACAAAAGGGGTAGGTGAGCGCCGAGCCACCTATGGAGAGCGAGTGGTTCCGGGCAGCAAAAAGGCCGGGGTTGTCTGGCACACGCAGGGTTCCGGCAAGAGCATCTCAATGTGCTGCTACGCAGGTAAGCTGCTCCAGCAACCTAAGATGAACAATCCGACCTTGATTGTGGTCACCGACCGTAACGATCTCGACGGTCAGCTCTTCGCCACCTTCAGCGCCGCGAAGGACCTGCTCAAGCAGACGCCCGTGCAGGCCGAAGATCGCGACACCTTGCGCAAGCTGCTAGCGGAGCGAGAATCCGGCGGGATAATCTTCACCACTGTGCAGAAGTTCGCCCTCTCCGAAGATGAGTCTGGTCATCCGATCCTGAACGATCGCCACAACATCGTCGTGATATCTGACGAAGCCCACCGCAGCCAGTACGGCCTCAAGGCAACCCTGAAGCAGGACGGGAGCTACAAGTTCGGCTACGCCAAGCACATGCGTGATGCCTTGCCGAACGCCTCCTTCATTGGCTTCACCGGCACCCCGATCTCCAGCGACGACAAGGATACCCGAGCTGTTTTCGGTGACTACGTGTCGATCTACGACATTCAAGATGCCGTGGACGATGGGGCCACCGTTCCCATCTACTACGAATCACGTCTGGCCAAGCTGGACATCAACCGGGAGCTAATCGCGGAGCTATCCGATCAGGTCGACGAAGTCGTCGAAGATGAAGACGACGTTGGCGCCCGAGAGCGAACTAAAGGCGAGTGGAGCCGACTGGAGAAGCTGGTGGGCTCAGGCCCGAGACTCCAGCAGGTCGCTGAGGATCTGGTTAACCACTTTGAGGCGCGAACAGCGACCATCGACGGCAAGGCGATGATCGTTGCCATGAGCAGGGACATCTGTGTGCAGTTGTACAACTCAATTGTACAACTGCGGCCCGAGTGGCATGACTCTGACCCGGAGAAAGGGGCCATCAAGGTTGTGATGACTGGCTCCGCCTCGGATAAACCCGAGTTGCAACCCCACATCTACAACAAGCAAACCAAGAAGCGCTTCGAGAAACGCTTCAAAGACGCAAGCGACCCGCTGAAGCTGGTCATCGTCCGTGACATGTGGCTGACCGGTTTCGACGCTCCCTGCTGCCATACTATGTATGTTGATAAGCCCATGAAGGGGCATAACCTCATGCAGGCTATTGCTCGCGTGAACCGGGTATTCAAGGACAAGCCCGGCGGGTTGGTGGTCGACTATATTGGCATCGCCAACGAGCTGAAGCAGGCGCTAAAAACCTACACAGACTCCAAGGGCAAGGGCGCCCCAACCCACAGTGCTGAGGAGGCCTACGCGGTACTTCTGGAGAAACTGGACATCATCCACGGCATGTTCGCCAAGGGCCCGCACGGTGATGGCTTCGATTACAGTGAATTCGAGACCAACCCGCAGAAGCTCCTTGTCGGAGCCGCCAACTACGTCCTCGGCCTTCCAGACGGAAAGAAGCGTTTCCTGAACACCGTATTGGCCATCACCAAGGCTTACTCTTTGTGCGGCACCCTCGACGAGGCTCGGGCCCTGCAGAAAGAGATAGCGTTCCTGTCTGCCGTGAAGGCGGCCATTACCAAGGGCACCAGCGTTGACCGCAAGCTGACACAGGCTGAGAAGAACTCAGCCTTGAAGCAGATACTGGACAACGCCATTGTCGCTGAAGGCGTCGACGACGTCTTCGCACTCTGCGGTCTCGACAAGCCGAACATTGGGTTATTGTCCGACGAGTTCTTGGAGGACGTGCGGCAGATGCCGTACAAGAATCTCGCCGTTGAGTTGTTGGAGAAGCTGCTGAAAGACGACATCAGGGCCAAGACCGGCAAGAACGTTGTACAAGAGAAAAAATACGCAGACCGGCTTCAGGAGACCCTGCGAAAGTACAACAACCGCGCCATCGAGACCGCTCAGGTGATCGAAGAGCTCATCGCTATGGCCAAGCAGTTCCAAGAGGAGATGGCCCATGAGGCCGCGCTGGGCCTTAACCCCGACGAGATCGCCTTCTACGACGCATTGGCCAATAACGAGAGTGCTGTTCGGGAGCTTGGCGACGAAATCCTGAAGAAGATCGCCATTGAGATTACGGACAAACTGCGGAAATCGACAACCGTTGACTGGCAGGTCCGGGAGAGCGTGCGAGCTCGACTTCGTGTTCTCGTTCGGCGAACACTTCAACGGTATAAGTACCCGCCAGACCAAGCCCCGGAGGCAATCGATCTGGTGATGAGTCAGGCAGAGGTTTTATCGAATGGGTGGAGCCGGTAGGAGTTGTACAACTAGCCCGTCGGCTTGTGCCCGAGGTGCGTGTTTGAAGATGCAGAGTAGAGCGGGAGTTGTACAACTCTACTCTTCGAAGGGGGCGCCAAGTGCGTGTTTGAATACGCAGCGGTGCTGAGTTGTACAGCTGTCTACCGCCCGCTAGCACTGGTTTTATGGGTATCAGTCAGCTGGTTCTCGCAGTGATTTTGCCACTTCTGAGACTAGGTACCTCGAACATCCGACAGCATCGCAAATCTCAGTGTAGCTCTTACCATCTTTCAGAGAGCTGGAGATGAGCTGACGTTTCCGCTCGTCTTTGGGCCGACCTTTGTACCTGTTCTCGGCCTTTGCCCGCCTAATGCCTTGCTCTGCACGCCTCCGCCGGTCGTCATAGTCTTTTCTTGCCATGGTCGCAAGCACATCCAGAAGCATGTCGTTAATATATTTGAGTATGCTATCTGTAAAGCCGGCCTGTCTTTTGTCCCGCTGGAAAGCGATATAGGAAGTTGGAAGTTCCTTGGAAACGACTGCCAGCTTCTTCTCGGCCAGCAGCCGCTTCAAGGTCTCCCAGTCTTCAGAGGTCAAGCGAGCTAGTCGATCGATCTGCTCGACAAGGATGATGTCTCCCTCCTCTGAATCGGCGATCAATTCCATCAACTTAGGCCGCTTGAGCTTCGCACCAGACTCTGTCTCAAAGTACCAACCAGCAATCCTGACGTCATGCTCTTTCGCGAACTGCTTCAGATCTTCTCGGGCACGTTCCACGTGCTGCTCATCTGTCGACGCACGGAGATACGCCCTGACGTGAAAACTCATTGCTCATCATCTCTCAGTCTCAATCCAGTTCAAGTTAACTGGTTCAACAACTATAGTCTGAAATAAGTGGTCTGAAAAGTGGTTTTCACCATGATTCTGGTAGTTTGAAAAAGGTATACCCTACTTGCACTGGTTGGCCTTCGTGCAAAAGATAGGCTTCTGACTGGTCTCGGAGACTGCGGGACGCGCAATGAACTCTGGGGCAGCAACTTGCAGGATGGTTAGTTCAGGATCGGGCATTGTTGTCAGCGGTCTTTGCCCTCGAGGGCCGGAGAGTGGGGCACGGGAACGTCCTGTGGTGGAGGCTGAAGAACTGTTCCGTTCAGCTTATGCCGAGTAACGGCTGACCGTGCGATTAATTCCGCCGCAACCTTTCAGAAAGTCCCCATGGCTGGGGTTACTGGCTAAGCGAGGTTTCCAGCGCAACGGCCATATGGGGCCAAAAGCGCTGCAGGGCAGTTGAGGAGCCCGGTTTTTGGCGAAGGCATAGGGCCCCGTCCAGTTGTCTATCTTGCAGAGATGTGAACTTTCGACCGGTGGTATTCATCACTCGCTTTTCCTGAGCGACGGTCGCCTTGTGATGACAGACGACCCCTGCTATGGCCCCCATGGCTTTATCAGACTCTCCGACTTGAACGAGGTCCAGTTGGAGTCTAGGTTTGGCTTGATTCGACTTGTGCTGTAGTCCTTTGCGCTGGGGCTACGTCTCCCTTTGCCGCGTTCTTTCGTCCCGTAGGAAAGGCGGAAAAGACAGTCCGTGTATAGCTCCAATTGTTTGCGATTGACCATCCTCGGCTGCTGGTAGATGTAAGCGGTGGCGTTCAGTCGGTTTGCTGTGGGAATGAGGACCTTCTCTGCAATTCGGTATGTTGACCTGACCTTGTTACCGTCCACCATGAGCGCGCAGTGATAATGTTGCTTATGCACGGTTTCCATCTCACGAAACCATGCGTACCCAAGTCGTTGTACTTTGTAGGACTTTGCTTTCTGTGGTTTGCGATTGGGGGCGAAGGTCAAGCTCTTGCGGATTGACCTGACGAAGCTCGACATCACCTCGTTTCGCGAAGAGTATTCCTGCGGGTGTAGTCCGAAGTACATCACGAAAACCTTGTTGTGGTAAGACAGCATCGCATCAAGCTGCCCCTTACAGGCCTTTAGCATCTGTACGCAGCACCCGGAGCTCTGCATGCTGTTGATGGGGAAACTGAGCCCATCAATGGTTATAATTTGATCATAGTGGAATGTCTTCATCTTCCATTCACTTGCTTGAGGGCAGGGCGAGTTGTTGGTAGGGGGACACTATTAAAAACCTACCTATATATAGCCTGCGCCAATTTTATGGTTGGTTGCGCCAGAACTGGTTATGGGGGTCTGGGAGCCGAAATTTGTGGGAACAAATTCGAATATCTCGGCTCCAGACCGCTACCATTCCAGCGACAATTCTCGCTGGTGGCTTGACCCAAAAGTCCCCGTCAGTATTGATGTGTCAATTGCTCACCAGCGAACGCAAGTGCGAGATTGAGCTATGCGTGCTTTGGTTCGCCTTCCTGCATGCTCGCTCCATTTTGTTAGGCTTAACCTGCCGAGCGAGCTGTAGAGCGCCAAAACAACTGTTGTAGGCATGTTCTGGGTATGCGACTTCCTCCAATCGATTCGTTATCCAGCGCACGGCATTGGGTCCGATGTAGTGCGACAGCGCAATTAGGCGCTCAGGAGGCCATTCTCGATTTTTTCGATCGGTGGGCATCGCCATATGCTCGGGGTTTGTAAAGTATTGGCCTCGGCGGGCAACGAAGGCGCGGTCATGTTCTGCCACTAGGCAATCTCGGCGGAAAACCCGAATCCGGTCTGATGAAGCTGAGATGCCCACTTCCTGCCCCGTCAGCTCGAACGGGACCGAGTAGTGGTAACCGTCGTAGATTGTCAACGCCGGGTTAAAACTGACCCACTTTTCGGCAATATCGCCGGTTTAAAACTGACCCACCCTTGGCGGTTAGGTGTTGGTTAATTGATCCTGACTGCTGGTTGAAATGGGGGCGATGCCCGCTGTTTTTTTATCCTT
>JAWWAC010000014.1:0-58749 GCA_033721915.1 Oleiphilaceae bacterium | reverse complement strand
GTACCAGAGCAAGGCGCACCGGGTGGCCAATCTGGATGTGTACAAGAAGCAGATGGAAGAGATGGAGGAGACCTTTGGCGCCCTGGTCCGTCAGCTGCCCAGCGACACCGAGGTGCCGGGGCTTCTGGAGGACATCACCAATACCGCTCTGGGCAGTGGCCTGAGTCTGCGTGAGTTTGCCCTGCAGCCGGAAGTGCAGCGGGATTTCTACGTGGAGCTGCCGATCAATGTCCAGGTGGTGGGCACCTACCACGAGCTGGCCACCTTTGTCAGTAACGTGGCCGGACTGCCAAGGATTGTCACACTCCATGATTTCGCCATCTCGCCGGCGGACGGTGAGCGTCTGCAGATGAGGATGGTGGCCAGAACCTATCGTTACCGGTCAGGAGGCGAAGGATGAGTTGTCGCAACGTGCCGAAAGTCCTGATACCGCTATTGGTCGGCGTAATTATGACGGGCTGTTCACAAGACTCCAGCTATAATGACCTTGACGAATTCATGCGCGAGGCCCGTGATGCCCCCAGGGGTGTGGTGGAGCCTCTTCCGGAGTTCCAGGCCTATGAGGCGTTTCGATACGACGCGGCGGATCAGCGCTCGCCCTTTGAACCGCCCCGGGAAGTGCAGCTGAGCATGGAAGAGGAGAGGGGCCCCAAATCGGATATCAAACCGGATGAAAACCGGCCCAAAGAACCACTGGAGCGGTTTGAAGTCGGCAACCTGAAAATGGTGGGCACACTCAAGCGCGCCAATGAAGGGGAAAACGAGCTGTACGCACTGATCGCTGATAACGCCGGTGGTGTGCATCGGGTGCGTGAGGGCAATTACATAGGTGAGAATCACGGTCGTATCCGTCGCATCACTGAAACGCGAATCGAATTGATCGAGATTATATCCGACGGGCGTGGCGGCTGGATCGAGCGGCCCCGAACCATAACGCTCGAAGAACAATGATCCGGGGTGCTGTCATGCAGACAAGAACAGGGACTACCAAACAACGGCTGGAGTTGAGGCTAACGATGTTGAGGAAACTCAAGAGCTTGCTGATGGTGAGCGCACTGGTACTGGTCACCAATACCGCCTGGGCGCTGACCCTGAACGATATCGACTTCAGCTCCCTGTCCGGGGACAGGACCCGGGTGGTGCTGTCCTTTGATGGTGAACCGCCGGAGGCGTCCGGCTACACCATTGAACAGCCGGCGCGGATCGCCCTGGACCTCAGCGAGGTCTCCAGCGCGCTGGAACAGCGCTACCATGACCTGGGCAGCGGCAACACGCAGAGCATGACCGTGGTGGAGTCCGATGACCGCACCCGGCTGATTTTCAACCTCGCCACCCTGGTGCAGTACGACACCCGTATCGATGGAAACCGCATGATCGTCACCATCGGCGGCTCAGAAGCGCAAAGCGGCCAGGTGGCACAGGAGCCGGACGCGGCACCCGATGAGCCGGACTCCGTGCCCGAATCCGTATCAGCCTCCTCCAGTCAGGCCGTGGCGGGCGCCCCCGTGGCCAGCCCCAAGGATCTGCGCCTGGAAAACGTGGACTTCCGCCGCACCAGTGAAGGCCGTGGCGAGATCCTGGTGGATTTCTCCAGCTCACGGGTCAACGTGGACATGTCCGAGCGCGCCGGCCGCATCCGCCTGGAAATTCCCGGTGCCGAGCTGCCCTCCGAGCTTCGCCGCCGCCTGGACGTCACTGACTTTGCCACGCCGGTGAAGCGCATTGACACCTTCCAGGAAGACGGCATGACCGTCATTGAAGTGCGTCCCGAGGGCACCTACGATTACGTGGCCTACCAGACCGACGAACGCTTTACCCTGAGTGTGGAAGAGCTGAGCGAAGAAGAGGCGGAACAGCGCGAGGAAGACCGCTTCCCCTATTCCGGCGAAAGGCTCTCACTGAATTTCCAGGACATTGAGGTGCGCTCTGTACTGCAGCTGATCGCCGACTTCACCGGCCTCAACCTGGTGGCTTCAGACACTGTCACCGGCAGTATCACGCTGCGCCTGCAGAATGTGCCATGGGACCAGGCACTGGACCTGGTGCTGCAGACCAAGGGTCTGGACAAGCGCCAGATCGGCAACGTGCTGCTGGTGGGTCCGGCCCAGGAAATCGCCGAATACGAGCGCCAGGAGCTGGAGAACAAGCGTCAGATTGCCGAGCTGGCCCCGGTAAGGCTGGATATCATCCAGGTCAACTACGCCAAGGCGGCGGACATCGTCTCGCTGCTGCAGCGGGATGAGGAGCTGGTCTCCGAAAGAGGCTTTGTCTCCTCCGACGACCGCACCAACACCATCAGCGTGCGTGAGACCGCCGACAAGCTCGAGCAGATCCGCCGCCTGGTGAATACCTGGGACATCCCCGTCCGCCAGGTGCTGATCGAGGCCCGTATTGTGCGCGCCAGCACCGATGTCTCCAAGAACCTGGGTGTGGCCTGGGGTGTGGCGGCCGACCGCACACGGGGTGACAGCCAGTTCTCCGTGGGTGGCAGCCGCAACGCGCTTGGCGGCCCGGCCGGCTTCCCGGCGGACATGAACGTGGACCTGGGGGTCTCGGCACAGGGCACCAGCTCCTTTGCCATCGGCTTCCAGCGCAACAACGTGCTGCTGGACCTTGAGCTGACCGCACTGGAATCAGACGGCCAGGCGGAGATTGTCTCCCAGCCGAAGGTGGTTACCGCCGACCGCCAGACCGCCAGCATCAAGTCCGGTGAGGAAATCCCCTTCCAGGAGGCCGCCTCCAGCGGTGCCACCACGGTGGAATTCAAGGAAGCGGCCCTGTCACTGGAGGTCACCCCCCAGATCACGCCGGATGACAACATCATCATGGATCTGCGGGTCAACCAGGATTCCCGTGGCCAGGTCACCGCCGGCGTACCCAGCATCGAGACCAATGAGGTGGAAACCCAGGTGCTGGTGGGCAATGGCGAGACCGTGGTGCTGGGTGGCATCTTCCAGTCCGAGAAGGCCCGCACCGTCCTCAAGACGCCTTTCCTGGGTGATATCCCCTACCTGGGCCGCCTCTTTACCCGCACCGAGACCATTGACGAGCGCAGCGAGCTGTTGATTTTCGTCACCCCCAGGATCATGGAAAGCAACCTGCTGAACCAGTAACCGGGGTCAGCGCGAGTCCACAAAGGCCGCCTCCGGGCGGCCTTTGTGGTTTTTGGCGCCCATCAGGCGCTGATTCGGCACAGTAAGCTGTGCTATCCTCGCCCTTTACCCAGGTGGCAGGTTGACAAGGTCATGGCAGCTTCTGACAGGGCAGTTCCCGAGAGAATCGTGCTGGTGGGTCCCATGGGGGCCGGCAAGAGCACCATCGGGCGTTTGCTGGCCAAGCACCTGAGCTACCCCTTTGTGGATTCCGACCGGGAGATAGAAGCCCGTTGTGGCGCTGATATCCCCTGGATTTTTGATATGGAAGGGGAGTCCGGGTTCCGCCAGCGCGAGTCCCAGATCATCGCCGAGCTCATGGAGCGCAGCCCTCTGGTGCTGGCCACCGGCGGTGGTGCCGTTCTGAGCCGGGAGAATCGACAGCAGCTGCAGAAGGCCTTTGTGGTGTACCTGCGTACCTCCCTGTCACAGCAGTACGAGCGTACCCGCCTGGACCGCAACCGGCCCCTGCTGCAGCAGGACAACCCCCGTGCCATACTGGAGCGACTTTTTAACGAGCGTGATCCACTGTACAGCGAACTGGCGGATATCATCATGAAAACGGACCGCAAGAGTCCCAAAATGGTGGTTCGCCAGCTGCTTTCACACTTCCATGAATTCAACGCCGATGCCGAGGGTCTGAAGGATGCACAAAGCCGCTCATGAACTGACCGTGGAGCTGGGTGAGCGCAGCTACCCCATTTTTATCCGCGATGGTGCACTGGGTCAGCAGGACCTGGGCCCCTGGTGCGCTGGTGACCGGGTGCTGATTGTCAGCAACGAAACCGTGGCACCCCTGTATATGGACCAGGCCAGAGGCAGCTTCCCCGGCAAGGAGATCGACACGGTCGTGCTACCGGATGGTGAACGGTTCAAGAACTGGGAAGTACTCAACCGCATTTTCGACACACTGCTGGACCGTCGCCACAGCCGCCGCACCACACTGGTGGCACTGGGCGGTGGTGTGATCGGTGACATGACCGGCTTTGCCGCCGCCGCCTATCAGCGGGGCGTGGCCTTTATCCAGATCCCCACCAGCCTGCTGGCCCAGGTGGATTCCTCCGTGGGGGGCAAGACCGGCATCAACCACCCTCTGGGCAAAAACATGATCGGCGCCTTTCACCAGCCGGAGGCGGTGCTGATCGATCCGGGCACGCTGGCCACACTGCCACCGCACCAGTTCTCGGCAGGGCTGGCGGAGGTGATCAAGTACGGACTGATCCGCGATGAGCCCTTCCTGGCCTGGCTGGAGGAGCACGTGGATGAGCTGATGGCGCTGCAGCCCGAGGTGCTGGCGGAGGCCATTCGCCGTTCCTGTGAGTGCAAGGCACAGGTGGTGGCGGAAGACGAACGGGAGTCCGGTGTGCGGGCCACACTGAACCTGGGTCACACCTTTGGCCATGCCATTGAAACCCACACCGGCTACAGCGACTGGCTGCACGGCGAGGCGGTGGCCGTGGGCATGCTCATGGCGGCCGACCTCTCGGAGCGTCTGGGCTGGCTGAACTACAACGACTCGGTGCGTATCCGCCAGCTGCTGCTGCGGGTACGCCTGCCGGTCAACCCCCCGGAGGGCATGACGCCGGTGCACTTCAAGGCCCTGATGGCGGTGGACAAGAAAAACCTCACCGGCCAGCTGCGCCTGGTTCTGCTGCGTAAAATCGGTGAGGCGGCAGTGACGGAAGACTTTGACCCGGCACTGCTGGAGGCCACGCTGGACCATTTCTGTCACCCGCTGGATTGAGCATGAGCGACGGTCCGTCCACGGGTAATGATACCCAGCAGGCCGCCCTGCTGAGGCAGCGTTTTGGCCTTGCTGGCAACCCCTTTGCCGGGGACCCGGAGTTTTTCTTCACCGGAGCCCAGCGCCAGCATCAACTGGACTCACTGCGCCACCTGGCCGCCTTTGGCGATATGACCCTGCTGCTCAGCGGCGAGCCCGGCTCCGGGCGCACCCGTTTGCTGCATCAGCTGATGCGTACAGAGCGCCAGCGCCTGACACTCCACGAGCTGCCTGCTTCGGTGCTGGACAGCCCCCAGCGGCTGCCTTCGCTGCTGTCCCGTCTCAGCGGCCAGTCCATGAAAGAGCTGTCCCCGTTGCAGGCCTGCAGCGCCTTCTTTGTCTGGAGCGCCGGCCAGCCCCGGCGCTGGGTGCTGCTGCTGGACGATGCGGACCGGGTGCCCGTGGACGTTCTCGCCACACTGCTGGATGGACGCAATGACCCCTCAGTGGACCCGGCCCGCTGTGCGGTGCTGGTGATGAGCGGTCCGCCGTCACTGAGCCACAGGCTGGCACGGGAAGAGGGCGACGAGCTGCTGGAAGGGGTGCACGAAATCCCCCTCAGGCCACTCAATCAGGAGGATATCCGGCATTACCTGCAAAGCGCCTTTGACCGGGTCGGTGGCGACGCCAGCAGTGCCATCACCCCGGGAGTACTGAGCCGTCTCGAGCGCTACAGCAATGGCAGCCTTGGCCGCCTCAGGGTCCAGGCGGCGGCAGTGCTGCTGGGGCTGGGGGAAGCCGCCCCTGACCATGAGCCCAGGGCATCTGCCTCCGGTCTGCCACTGGGTGAGCGGCTGAAGGCCTCGCCACTGGGCAGAATCCAGGCACCGTCACTGCAACGGCTCCGTCTCTGGGCGGGCCTGGCACTGGGGCTGCTGGGTCTGTCCTTTCTGGTGGTGTCCCTGTTCTATACCGACAGCTCAGACAGGGCCCCGGAGTTGATCTCGGAAGATGTGGAATTTAACGAACTGGCCCGTGTCCGACAGGCCATGGACGGCGGTGCTGTGGGGGACGAAAGTGTCGGCAGGGAGCCGGCCGTGCAGCAGCCTGGGCCGGTGGAGCCCGCAGCCCCACTGTTTAACCCTGTGCCTGTGACCGTACCGGAACCGGAGCAGGAACCGGTACCCAAGCCCGAGCCAAAGCCCGAGCCAAAGCCCGAGCCCGAAACCCGGCCAGAGCCGGAAACCGTGGCCGGTTCCGGAGAGCCGGACTTTACGCCGGCAATGCCGTCCCATTACCGTGACAGGCAGTGGATCGAGTCCCGTGGCGAGGGACACTACAGTATTCAGATGTTGGGTAGTTTTAACGAATCCACTGCCATACAATTTATCCGTAACAACGACCTGGATGGCATGGTGTATGTGCGCTCCCGCTACCAGGACAAGCCCTGGTTCGTGGTCCTGGTGGGGGATTACGAGGGAAGGGAGTCCGCCAGGCAGGCACTGAGGAATGAGCTGCCTGAACGCCTCCGGGCCATGAATCCCTGGGTACGAACTTTTTCGGGGATTTGATAGTTTTTAATCGAATAAATATTTATTCTTTTATTCCCGCCAAGCATTAAAAACTGATAATAATTTGAGCAGGAGGGCGGCGGCATGTAAACTACGCAGCCCCTTTTCTCATGGTCAGCCGCCGCTTGCGTGCCGCTCTTCCGCCAGGTGGCTGATAATTATGCATTTTACGAGAGAACGCTTATGACGACAGGTCTGTACCAACCCGGTGAGTTCAAGGACAACTGCGGTTTTGGCCTTATTGCCCACACCCAGGGCGAGGCCAGCCACAAGCTTCTGCAGACTGCTATCGAGTCGCTGACCTGCATGACCCACCGTGGCGGCATCGCCGCCGACGGCAAGACCGGTGACGGTTGTGGTCTGCTGCTGCAAAAGCCCGATGCATTCCTGCGGCGCGTGGCCAAAGACGACCTGGGTGCGGACCTGGGGAATCTCTATGGCGTCGGCATGGTGTTCCTCAGCCAGGACCAGGGCCGTGCCGATCACGCACGCAAGACACTGGAAAAGTCCCTGACCGGACAGGGCGTGGAAGTGGTGGGCTGGCGAGAGGTGCCTGTGGACACCCAGTGCCTGGGTCCCATGGCCCGTGACTGCCTGCCCCATATTGAGCAGATCTTTGTGGAGCCCGGCAAGCTGACACCCCGTCAGTTCGCCATCGCCCTGTTTATCGGCCGTCGTCACGCGGAAATCGACCTGACCGAAGACGAGGAATTCTACATCTGCAGCCTCTCGGACAAGACCCTGTCCTACAAAGGCCTGATGATGCCGGTGGACCTGCCCAGCTTCTACAAGGACCTGGGCGACCCGGAAATGCACACCGCCATCTGTGTCTTCCACCAGCGCTTCTCCACCAACACGGCGCCCAAGTGGCCACTGGCGCAACCGTTCCGTTTCCTGGCCCACAATGGCGAGATCAACACCATCGAGGGCAACCGCAACTGGGCCACGGCCCGGGCCTCCAAGTTCAGCAGCGACGAGCTGCCGGACCTGCAGACCATTCAGCCACTGGTCAACCGCACCGGCTCCGACTCCTCCAGCATGGACAACATGCTGGAGCTGCTCCTGGCCGGTGGCGTGGACATGTTCCGTGCCGTGCGCATGATGGTGCCGCCGGCCTGGCAGAACGTGGAGACCATGGACGCGGACCTGCGCGCCTTCTACGAATACAACTCCATGCACATGGAGCCCTGGGACGGCCCGGCGGGCATGGTCATGAGCGATGGCCGCTACGCGGTCTGCATGCTCGACCGCAACGGCCTGCGCCCGGCCCGCTGGGTGCTGACCAAGGACGACTTCATGACCGTCGCCTCCGAGATCGGCACCTACGGCTACAAGCCCGAGGACGTGGTGGCCAAGGGCCGTGTCGGCCCCGGCCAGATACTGGCCATCGACACGGAGAAGGGCGAACTGCTGCACACGGAAGACGTGGACCAGCAGCTCAAGAGCGCACAGCCCTACAAGAAGTGGCTGCGTGAGAACGCCCTGCGGGTGGAATCCACACTGACCAACGAGACACCGGAATTCCAGCTCATGGAGCCGGACGAGCTCAAGGCGCAGCAGAAGATGTTCATGATCTCCTTTGAGGAGCGTGACCAGGTGCTGCGCCCCCTGGCGGAGAACGGCCAGGAGGCGGTGGGCTCCATGGGTGACGACACCCCCATGGCGGTGCTGTCCAGCCGTGTGCGCCACGTGGCGGACTACTTCCGCCAGAAGTTTGCACAGGTCACCAACCCGGCCATCGACCCGCTGCGCGAATCCATCGTCATGTCCCTGGAGACCTGCATCGGTGCCGAGCGCAACATCTTCGAGGAAACCCCGGAGCACGCCAACCGGATCATCCTCTCCACGCCGGTGCTGTCCCCCACCAAGTTCCTGACACTGGAGAACAACGACCGTCCGGGCTTTGAGGTGGGCAAGCTGCACCTGAGCTACCGCCCCGAGCTGGGCCTCAAGCAGGCCATCAAGGACCTGTGCGCCGCAGCCGCCAAATCCGTGCGCAACGGCCAGGTACTGCTGATCCTCTCGGACAAGGACGTGCAGAAGGGCGAGCTGCCCATCAACGCCCTGATGGCCACCGGTGCCGTGCACCACCACCTGGTGCAGGAAGGGCTGCGCAGTGACGCCAACCTGGTGATCGAGACCGGCTGGGCCCGTGACTCCCACCAGTTCGCCGTGCTGTTCGGTTTTGGCGCCACCGCCGTCTACCCCTACCTGGCCTACCAGGTACTGAATGACCTGGTGCGCACCGGCGAGCTGCTGATGGACCCCATCGAGGCGAAGAACAACTACCGCAAGGGCATCAACAAGGGCCTGATGAAGATCCTGTCCAAGATGGGCATCTCCACCATTGTCTCCTACCGTGGCGCGCAGCTGTTTGAAGCCGTGGGCCTGGCGGACGAGGTGGTGGACCTGTGCTTCAGGGGCGTGCCCAGCCGCATACAGGGCGCCACCCTGTACGACTTCCAGCAGGATCAGGAGCTGCTGGCGGATATGGCCTGGAAGGCCCGCAAGCCCATCCCGCAGGGGGGCTTTCTCAAGTACATCCACGGGGGCGAATACCACGCCTTCAACCCGGATGTGGTGCGCACCCTGCAGGAGGCCGTGACCACCGGCTCTTACGGGGATTACCAGGAATACGCCGCACTGGTGAACGAGCGCCCCGTGGCCACACTGCGTGACCTGCTGGGCTTCCGCAAGGACATCAAGCCGGTGGATCTGGACGAGGTGGAGCCGGTGGAGAACATCTTCCCCCGCTTCGACAGCGCTGCCATGTCACTGGGTGCCCTGTCTCCGGAGGCCCACGAGGCGCTGGCCATGGCCATGAACCAGCTGGGCGGTCGCTCCAACTCCGGTGAGGGCGGTGAAGACCCGGCCCGCTACGGCACCAACAAGCGCTCCAAGATCAAGCAGGTGGCCTCAGGCCGCTTCGGCGTCACCGCGGAATACCTGCGCAGCGCCGATGTCATGCAGATCAAGGTGGCCCAGGGTGCCAAGCCCGGCGAGGGTGGCCAGCTGCCCGGCGGCAAGGTCAACGCACTGATCGCCCGGCTGCGCTTCTCCGTGCCCGGCGTGACACTGATCTCGCCGCCGCCGCACCACGATATCTACTCCATCGAGGATCTGGCGCAGCTGATCTACGACCTCAAGCAGGTCAACCCCAATGCGCTGGTGTCCGTGAAGCTGGTCTCAGAGCCCGGCGTGGGCACCGTGGCCGCCGGCGTGGCCAAGGCCTATGCGGACCTGATCACCATCTCCGGCTACGACGGTGGCACCGCCGCCAGCCCGCTCACCTCCATCCGTTACGCCGGCTCCCCCTGGGAGCTGGGCCTGAGCGAGGCCCACCAGGCGCTGCGCTCCAACGACCTGCGGGACAAGGTGCGGCTGCAGACCGACGGTGGCCTCAAGACCGGCCTGGACGTGGTCAAGGGCGCCATACTGGGTGCGGAGAGCTTCGGCTTCGGCACCACCCCCATGGTGGCGCTGGGCTGCAAGTACCTGCGCATCTGCCACCTGAACAACTGCGCCACCGGCGTGGCCACCCAGAACGAGCGCCTGCGTGAGGATCACTTCCAGGGCACCGTGGAGATGGCCAGCAACTTCTTCCGCTTTGTGGCCGCCGAGACCCGTGAGTGGATGGCCCGCCTGGGCGTGCGCTCACTGGAAGAGCTGGTGGGCCGCACCGACCTGCTGGAAGTGCTGCCCGGGGACACCCCGCGCCAGAAGAACCTGGACCTCTCGCCACTGCTGCGCAACGACGCCATACCGGCGGACAAGCCACAGGTCTGTGGCGTGAAGCGCAACGTCCCCTACGACAAGGGCGAGCTGGCGGAGCGCATGGTGGCGGACATGATGCCCAGCATCCAGAACCGCACCGGCGGCGACTTCGAGTACCGCATCACCAACTGCGACCGCTCCATCGCCGCCCGTGTCTCCGGTGAAATCGCCCAGCTCCACGGCAACCAGGGCATGGTGGACAACCCCATCAATGTGCGCTTCACCGGCACCGCCGGCCAGAGCTTCGGTGTCTGGAACGTGGGCGGCCTCAACCTCTACCTGGAAGGGGACGCCAACGACTACGTGGGCAAGGGCATGACCGGTGGCCGTGTGGTGATCCGCCAGCCGAAGGTCAGCACTTTTGAAACCCAGAAGACCGCCATCATCGGCAACACCTGCCTGTATGGCGCCACCGGCGGCCACCTGTTTGCCGCCGGCATGGCCGGTGAGCGCTTCGCCGTGCGAAACTCCGGCGTGCACGCCGTGGTGGAAGGCGCCGGTGACCACTGCTGTGAATACATGACCGGTGGTCTGGTCACGGTGCTGGGTGATATCGGCCACAACTTCGGCGCCGGCATGACCGGTGGCTTCGCCTACGTGCTGGATGAAGACCGCAGCTTCATGGACAAGTACAACCATGAGCTGGTGGAAATTCGCCGTATCGCCAGTGAAGAGATGGAGCCTTACCGCAACCATCTGCGCAGCGTGATCCGGGAGCATGCCGAAGAGACCGGCAGCGACTGGGGACGGCACCTGCTCGATAATTTCGACGATTACACCCGCAAGTTCTGGCTGGTCAAGCCCAAGGCCGCCAGCCTCAAGAGCCTGCTGGCCAGTACCCGGGCGCGGCCCGAATAAGGGCCGCCACCAGAGCGATTATCGAGACCGACGGATTTTAAGGACAGGTTCCATGACAGAGCGTCTGAGTAACGATTTCCAGTTTATTGAAGTGGGTCGTGTCGACCCGGAAAAGCACCCCATCGACAAGCGTCGCAACGAGTTTGGTGAGATTGCCAAGCCCTTCCGCAAGCAGGAGGCCGCCAACCAGGCCCACCGCTGCCTGGAGTGCGGCAACCCCTATTGCGAGTGGAAGTGCCCGGTGCACAACTACATCCCGAACTGGCTCAAGCTGGTCTCGGAAGGCAACATCATGCAGGCGGCGGAGCTGTGTCACCAGACCAACTCACTGCCGGAAGTCTGTGGCCGCGTCTGCCCGCAGGACCGTCTCTGCGAAGGGGCCTGTACCCTCAATGACGGCTACGGTGCCGTGACCATCGGCTCGGTGGAGAAATACATCACCGATACCGCTTTTGCACTTGGCTGGCGCCCGGATCTGTCCTATGTGCAGTGGACGGACAAGAAAGTGGCGGTGATCGGTGCCGGCCCCGCCGGACTGTCCTGCGCCGATGTGCTGGCCCGGAGCGGCGTGAAGCCCATTGTGTTCGACCGTTACCCGGAAATCGGCGGACTGCTCACATTCGGCATCCCCGAGTTCAAACTGGAGAAGCACGTCATGCGCACACGCCGTGAGGTGCTGGAAGGCATGGGCGTGGAATTCCGCCTGGGTGTGGACGTGGGCAACGACATCACCATGGACGAGATCCTGGAAGCGTACGACGCGGTCTTCATGGGCATGGGTACCTACACCTACATGAAAGGCGGCTTCCCCGGTGAGGACCTCCCCGGTGTCTACGACGCGCTGCCCTTCCTGGTGTCCAACGTCAACCGTCGACTGGGCTTTGAAAAAGACCCGAAGGACTTTATCAACCTCAAGGGCAAGAAGGTGGTGGTGCTGGGCGGCGGTGATACCGCCATGGACTGCAACCGCACCTCCATCCGTCAGCAGGCGGAGAGCGTTACCTGCGCCTACCGTCGTGACGAGGAGAACATGCCCGGCTCCCGCAAGGAAGTCTACAACGCCCGCGAAGAAGGGGTTGAGTTCCTGTTCAATCGCCAGCCCGTGGCCATTGTCGGTGACGACAAGGTGGAAGGGGTGAAAGTGGTGCGCACACAGCTGGGTGCGCCGGACGAAAACGGCCGCCAGCGTCCGGAGGCCATCCCCGGCTCCGAGGAAATCATCCCCGCCGACGCGGTGCTGGTGGCTTTCGGCTTCCGCCCCAGTCCTTCCGACTGGTTCGACGAGAAGAAAGTGGCCACCGATGACAGCGGCCGTGTCCAGGCACCGGAAATCGGTCAGTTCCCTTACCAGACCTCCAACGAGAAGATCTTCGCCGGCGGCGACATGGTGCGTGGCTCCGATCTGGTCGTAACCGCCGTGGCGGAAGGGCGCAAGGCCGCCGAAGGCATACTCGATTACCTGGACGTCTGAGCGCAGTCCTGACCGCATTAACAGGAACATTATGAGCGAACTGAAAAACGACCGCATGCTGCGGGCACTGGCCCGGGAGCCGGTGGACCGCACGCCGGTGTGGATGATGCGCCAGGCCGGGCGTTACCTGCCGGAGTATCGCCAGACCCGTGGCCAGGCCGGTGACTTCATGAGCCTGTGCCGCAACGCGGAGCTGGCCTGTGAAGTGACACTGCAGCCACTGGCCCGATTCCCGCTGGATGCGGCCATCCTGTTCTCGGACATCCTCACCATTCCCGACGCCATGGACCTGGGCCTGTATTTCGAAGTGGGTGAGGGCCCGAAATTCCGCAAGACCATCCAGACCGCCAACGACGTGGCGGACCTGAAAGTCCCGGATGCGGACACCGACCTGGACTACGTCATGAACGCCGTGCGCACCATCCGCAGTGCACTGGCTGGCAGCGTGCCTCTGATCGGCTTCTCGGGCAGCCCCTGGACACTGGCCACCTACATGGTGGAAGGGGGCGGCAGCAAGGACTTCCGGGCCACCAAGCGCATGATGATGAGCCAGCCCGAGGTGATGCACGGCCTGCTGGACAAGCTGGCGGACTCGGTGATCGGCTACCTCAACGCCCAGATCCGCGCCGGCGCCCAGATCGTTCAGATCTTCGACACCTGGGGCGGTGTGCTCACCCCCCACGCCTACGAGGCCTTTTCACTGGCCTATATGCGCAAGATCTTGTCCGGCCTGATCAGGGAACACGACGGTCGCAGGGTGCCCGCCATCATCTTCACCAAGAACGGCGGCCAGTGGCTGGAAATGATGGCCGACAGCGGTGCCGATGCACTGGGCCTGGACTGGACCACCAATATCGGCCGTGCCCGTCAGCGGGTGGGTGACAAGGTGGTCCTTCAGGGCAACATGGACCCCACCACACTGTACGCACCGGACCGGGTGATCCGTGACGAGGTGGCCACCATACTCAGGGACTTCGGTGCCGGCAGTGGCCATGTCTTCAACCTGGGCCATGGCATTCCACTGGATGTGGACCCGGACAAGGCGAAGGTGTTTATCGACGCCGTGCACGAGCTCAGCGCGCCTTATCACTCGTAAGACGCCTGTCCTTTGGCAAAAGGCTCTGGAGACCGGCCCCGCTGGCCGGTCTTGCCTCTCCGGGGCCACCCCGTTACTCTGTCCCTCCATTGCAGTCCCCCCTCGGTCAAACGGCCCTCAAGGCCCTGTCTGGAGTCTGCCCCATGGCCAAAAAAGCGGCCAAAAGCAAAACCGCCTATGTCTGCACCGACTGCGGTGCCGATTACAGCCAGTGGCAGGGCCATTGCCCGGCTTGTGGGGAGTGGAACACCATCAGCGAAGTGCGCCTGGGCGCCGGCAACCCCGCCGTGGCCCCCCGGGCCAGCCGTGATGCCCGTTTCAGCGGCTTCGCCGGCGCCGCCAGCCAGATCCAGACCCTGAGCGACATTGATCTCAGCGAGCAGGTGCGTATCGCCACCGGTATGGGTGAGCTGGACCGGGTGCTGGGTGGCGGCCTGGTGCCGGGCTCCGCCGTTCTGCTGGGTGGCCACCCCGGGGCGGGCAAGAGCACGCTGCTGCTGCAGACCCTGTGCCATATGGCCCGTGACCGCAGCGTGCTCTACGTGACCGGCGAGGAGTCATTGCAGCAGGTGGCACTCCGGGCCAAGCGCCTCGGGCTCTCCGCCGGGGCCGTGAAGATGCTCTCTGAGACCAGCGTGGAGTCCATGCTGTCCGTGGCGGAACAGGAAAAACCCGCCATCCTGGTGGTGGACAGTATCCAGGTGATGCACGTGGACCACGTGGAATCGGCCCCTGGCAGCGTCTCACAGGTGCGTGAAAGCGCCGCCACACTGACCCGCTTCGCCAAGGCCACCGGCACCGTGCTGTTCCTGGTGGGCCATGTCACCAAGGACGGCAGCCTGGCCGGACCCAAGGTGCTGGAGCACATGATTGACGCCTCCATACTGCTGGAAGGCAACAGCGACAGCCGATTCCGCACCCTGAGGGGCATCAAGAACCGCTTCGGCGCCGTCAACGAGCTGGGGGTCTTCGCCATGCTCGAGCAGGGGCTGAAGGAGGTGAAAAACCCCAGCGCCATCTTCCTCAACCGCAGTGGCGACGATGCCCCCGGCTCCGTGGTCATGGTGGTGTGGGAAGGCACTCGACCCCTGCTGGTGGAAATCCAGGCACTGGTGGACCTGGCCCAGGCCGGTTACCCACGCCGCGTGGCGGTGGGTCTGGACCAGAACCGGCTGTCCATGCTGCTGGCGGTGCTGCACCGCCATGGCGGCCTGCATGTGTCGGACCAGGATGTGTTCGTCAACGTGGTGGGTGGCGTTCGCGTCAGCGAGACCAGCGCCGACCTGGCGCTTCTGGCCGCCATTGTCTCCTCCTTCCGGGACAGGGCGCTGCCACAGGATCTTGTCATCCTCGGCGAGGTGGGCCTGTCCGGTGAGATCCGTCCTGTCCCCAGTGGCCAGGAGCGCATACTGGAGGCCGCCAAACACGGCTTTGGCCACGCCATAGTCCCCAAGGCCAACGTGCCCCGCAATCCCCCCAAGGGCATGCAGGTCACCGGTGTGGCCCGACTCAGCGAGGCACTGGACGCGCTGGACAACCTCTACCGCTGACCCCGGCGGCTTTTTCCGGGTTATTCCCCCTTTTCAGTTACACAGGCTCTGCGCCCTGGGCCGGAGTCAAGGCCCGATGGATTGGCATCAGCAGGTAAGTGGTGCCTAGCTAACACCACAAATCCCCCGAATCAGTCAGAAATCACAACAAAAAAGAACAGTTTGCACGACTGTCGAGTCCTATATTCCAAGTATAAACCGGCCACAGTGTCCCTGAAATCGTGAGGGGCCCGGGTGTGAGCCGGGGCTAATCCTGTGCAGTGAGGTGGTACTGATGTTTAACCGGACGCGCACCGAAAACCAGAGGCTGTGCCGCGAACTGAGTCTCAGCAACGGCTTTATCGAGTCCCTCAAAACCCACAATGCGGTAATCGAATTCAGCCCGGAAGGCATCATTCTCTCCGCCAACCGGCTCTTTCTGAATGCGGTGGGCTACAGCGAGTCCGAGGTGATCGGCCAGCATCACAGCCTGTTCTGCGACCGACAGTACAGCCGCTCTGAGGCGTACGTGCGATTCTGGCGTGACCTGCGTGCAGGGACCTACTGCTGTGGCGAATTCCCGCGCATCAACAAGGCCGGAGAGCGGCTCTGGCTGCAGGCCACCTACTTTCCGGTGATGGAAGACGGGCAGGTGAGCCGGATTGTGAAAATCGCCAGCGATGTCACTCAGGACACCACCGAGAGACACGGCCAGAAAGCCGTTCTGGATGCGTTGGAGCGCTCACAGGCGGTGATTGAATTCACTCCCGACGGACACATTGTCAGGGCCAATGACAACTTCCTGCGCTGCATGGGTTACCGGGCGGATGAGATCATCGGCAAGCATCACAGGCTCTTCTGCTACCCGGATTTCTACCAGGAAAACCCCGATTTCTGGGCCTCGCTGGCCTCGGGCAAATTCCTGCAGGCCCAGTTTGTGCGCCGCGCCAAGGACGGTCGGGATGTCTGGCTGGAAGCCACCTACAACCCCATCTACGACCCGGACGGGCGGGTTTGTCGTGTCATCAAGTTCGCCACGGACATCACCGAGCTGGTGAATTACAACCGCAGTGTTCACGAGACCGTCCAGGAGGCCAGCGCCACCTGCCAGCATGCGGCGGAGCTGTCCCGTGAGGGCTCGCAGATCCTGAAAACCACGCTGCAAAGCTCAGAGTCCATTGCCGGTGAAGTGAGTCAGGCCGTGAACCTGATCGAGGAGCTGAAAAGACAGTCCGAGGAAATCCAGAAAATCGTTACCACCATCAGCGGCATCTCCGACCAGACCAACCTGCTGGCACTGAATGCCGCCATTGAGGCCGCCAGGGCCGGCGATGCCGGGCGGGGTTTCTCCGTGGTGGCGGACGAGGTGCGCAAGCTGGCGGGCACCACCAGCGACTCCACCGCCGTGATTGAATCCATGGTGGCCCGCAATGCCGGGCTGACACAGGAGATGATGGCTCGCATGGAGCGCGTCTCCGTTGAGGCCCGTCAGGGCAGCAACCAGGTCAAAGAGGCCTACCAGGTGATTCAGGCCATCGAGACCGAATCACTGGCGGTGGCGGAAACCGTGGCCCGCCTCGGCAGCCGGGAATAGCCTGATTACCTGCCCGCAGTGAAGGGGCGGATGCTGGCTGGTGTGAAGACAGAGCGCCTGTTGCAGCGCTATGATGGCTCTCACCGTCACTATTCGCACCACTCACCGGAGAGGCACCATGTCCGAGCTCGTCCTGGTTGAACGCCAGTCCCCGTTGATGATCATCACCATCAACCGCCCCGAGGCCCGCAACGCCGTCAACGGCCCCACCTCCAGGGCCCTGGCGGAAGCATTCCGGGAATTCGAGTCGGACCCGGAACTGTCCGTGGCCATACTCACCGGTGCCGGTGGCAACTTCTGCGCCGGTGCCGACCTCAAGGCCGTGGCCAGCAACGATCCGGACTGGATGAACCCCATTCACGAGGAGGGGGACGGCCCCATGGGCCCGTCACGCATGAGCCTGAGCAAGCCGGTGATCGCCGCGGTCAGCGGTTACTGCGTGGCCGGAGGCCTTGAGCTGGCGGCCTGGTGTGATATGCGGGTGGCGGACGAGACGGCGGTGTTCGGGGTCTTCTGCCGCCGCTTTGGTGTGCCCCTGATCGACGGCGGCACGGTGCGACTGCCACGGCTGATCGGCATGAGCCACGCCATGGACATGATCCTCACCGGGCGTGCCGTTGACGCCCGTGAGGCCAGGGAGATGGGGCTGGCCAACCGGCTGGTGGCGCAGGGGCAGGCACTGCAGGGGGCCGTGGATCTGGCCCGGGATTTGGCCAGGTTCCCACAGACCTGTCTGCGTAATGACCGGTTCAGCGCACTGGCCCAATGGGGCATGAGCGAGGAGCAGGCCATTGCGGCGGAATTCCGGGGTGGCAAGGCCACCCTCAACTCCGGTGAAACCCTCTCCGGCGCCGGCCGCTTTGCCGGCGGCGAGGGCAAACACGGCCAGTTCAGCCGTGACTAGTGTCCCGTCCGGGACACTAGAACGCCGTCAGGCCTTTACCGGGCAAAAGGCGGGCGACTGGCGGCACCCTCTAACCCATACGCAAGGAGCGCACTATGAGCCCGAATCTGATTTTGTGGCCAGTACTGGCCCAGGTCATACTCACACTGGTGGTCTACATGGTACTCGGCGCCCGCCGTGCCAGGGCCTTCAGGGCCGGGCAGGTGGACCACCGCAAGGCGGCACTGGATAACCGGCACTGGCCGCCGGAGGTGCGGCAGGCCTCCAACAGCGTGGCCAATCAGTTTGAAGGGCCGGTGCTGTTCTACGTACTCTGTCTGGTGCTGCACAGCCTGGAGGCGGTGGGCCTGGCGACACTGGTACTGGCCTGGGGCTTTGTGCTCAGCCGCTGCGCCCACGCCTGGGTGCACCTGGGTTCCAACTACGTGCCACGGCGCTTCATGCTGTTCCTGATCGGTGGCCTGATGCTGATGGCCATGGCGGCTTTGTCGGTGTGGCATCTTATCCTGAGCTAGTCTGGTGAGATGGCAGCGTTGATACACAGGCATCCAGTCATTCAAATTGCCCGTCTGGCCGGGCTCGTGCTGTTGTGGTTGCCGTTTTGCGCCATGGCGCAGGAGGAGACCGGGCCGGTGGAGGGGGCCTGTCTTTATTCGGAGCATCCGCCGGAGGCGGTGAATTTTGACCGGCCGGAGAGCCAGCTGGAGCGGGTGCCACGGCTGCTGATTCCGGAGGACGCGGTGGTGGGGGAGGTACGTGTCCTGGTGCAGCCGATCTTCAATACCTGGGACCCGGACCAGGACGGGGTTTTCCATCGCACCGTGAACTTTCTCAATATACCCACCCGCAAGGGGGCCATCCGGGCACAGCTTGTGTTCGAGCCCGGAGAGCCCTATGAGGCCCGTCGTCTTGAAGAGTCCGAAAGGGCACTGCGCGGGCGGGACTACCTGGTGGATGCCTGGGTGCGCCCTTACCGGGTCTGTGGCAACCGGGTGGATGTGGCGGTGGTGACACGGGATACCTGGACCCTGCTGCCCACACTGGGGTTTTCCCGCTCCGGTGGGGAGAACAGCACCCAGGTGGGGCTCTCGGACGAAAACTTTCTCGGTACCGGCAAGGGCCTGTCTTTCTCCCGCACCAGCGACCAGGCCCGCACCGAAGTGGGTCTGCGCTATCAGGACCCGAACCTGTTCAGCACTCACTGGCAGGGCGGTCTGGCCTACACGGACAGCAGCGATGGCCGTGAGCGGGCCGCCTCGCTGGAACGGCCCTTTTACCGTCAGGGGGCGCCCTGGGCACTGGCGCTGTCCGTCCGCGACAACCAGCGTGAGGACGAGCTCTTCGTGGGGGGCAACGCCATCAACCGCTTCGCCCGGGATCTGGAGGAGGCGACGGTGCGTGGCGGGCTGAATCTGGCCACCACCACCCACAGTGACCGGCGCCTTCTGGCGGGTTACCGCTACCGCCGTGACCGTTTTGACACCGTGCCCGGCGAAACACCGCCTTCACCACTGCCGGAAGACCGCACACTGAGTTTTCCCTTCCTGGGCTTTGAGTACGAGCAGAACCGATTCCACGAGACCGTCAACCTCACCCAGATACAGCGGGTGGAGGACGTGCGGGACGGCATCCTGTTCCGTACTGAAATCGGCTACTCCAGCCCGGACTTCGGTGCCAGCGACGAGCAGCTGATACTGGAGAACCGGTACAGTGATTCACTGCTGTCCACCGACACACGCTTTGCCGATTACGAGCTGCGCCAGGAGGGTCGCTACGACCTGGAGGAAAACCGTTTCGAGAGTCTGCTGGGGCACCTCAGTGCCCGTTATTTCCACGGCGGCGATAACAGGGCCACCAGCTGGTTTGTGCAGATGCGCCTGTCCGCCGCACGCAACCTGACCCGGGATGAGCAGCTGACACTGGGGGGCGACAATGGCCTGCGGGGCTACCCGCTGCGTTACCAGGTGGGGGATCGCAGTGCACTGGTAACCCTGGAGAAACGCTATTTCTCCGACATACACCCCTGGCGACTGTTCCGGCTCGGTGGCGTGGCCTTTGTGGACGCAGGTCGTGCCTGGTTCAGTGACGGCCGCAAAGTGGCGCCGGCGGAAGGGAAGCCGGCGCCGGACCGGGGGCTGCTGCGCAATGTGGGCGTGGGATTGAGGGTGGCCTCCAGCCGCTTTGAGGTGAACCGCATGCTGCATCTGGATATGGCGTTTCCACTGGACGGGGATGAAAGCATTGATTCGGTGCAGTTTCTGGTGCGGGGCAGGACGAGTTTCTGAGGGACAGGCATCAAAAAAAGCCCCGGCATTGGCCGGGGCGGGGGATCAGAGGTCGTACATCCTTGTGACGTGGAGTATGGGGCCCGTGGGAGCGCCGCTGGGGGAGCCGCCTTCCGGTTCCAGGCTGATGGCCAGCGTGCGGCTGCGCTCCAGTGCTTCCCGCACTTCCGGCGTCAGCTGGATCTGGTAGCGGTCCTCGCTCACCGGGATCACACCCAGTGAAATGGGGCTGCTGCCGTCTTCCGGCACCACCCAGAGCTCATAGTCCTTGTCCGGCTGCGGGGCCTGTGCGGCCACGGGGCGCAGATGCAGGCGCTGGCTGCGGCTGTCTTCACTCACCAGCCACAGGGGCTCTTCCACATCCTCTTCCACAATGGCACCGGCCATGGCGGACCAGGGCGTCTCAGGCTCCGGCTCCGGCTGCTGCACCAGTATCACGGCCAGCACCAGTGCAGCGGCGGTGGCCAACAGGCTCCAGCCAGGCATCAGCCAGGCCGACAGTCGGCTGCCGGCTGAGGGGTTGGGCGCGGTTTCCGGCCACAGACGCTTTTCCAGCGCCTGCCAGACCCGGGCCGGGGGTTCTTCCGGGGGGATGACATGGGCCAGTTCGCTGAGCTTCTCCTCCCAGAACCAGACCTCGCGCCGTACGCTGGCGGATTCCATCATCCAGCGCTGGAAACGGCGGCGGGCCGGGCCCTCCAGGGTGCCCAGGACGTACGCGGCGGCCAGTTGTTCGACGCGTTCAGGTGTTTTCTTCATCGCTCCAGGCATCTCCTGATGGCCAGAAGGCCACGGCGTATCCAGCTTTTCACCGTGCCCATTGGGGTGTTCAGCATCTCGGCCAGCTCTTCATGGGTAAAACCCCGGTAGTAAGACAGGAGCACCGAGTCCCGCTGCTGCGGGCTCAGCTCTTCCAGGCAGCCCCGCAGGGCCGCGTTACCGTCTTCCATCAGGGACTCCTCCAGGGGACCGGCACGGCCGTCTTCCATGTAGTCAATGACCTCATTGGAAGCGCCCTGGTGCACCTTCCGTGAGCGGATCAGATCCAGTGTCCGGTAGCGGGCAATGGTCATCATCCAGCTCAGTGGCGAACCACGTTCACTGTGGTATTCACCGGCGTGGTGCCAGATCCTTATGAAACTGTCCTGCAGTGCCTCTTCAGCCAGTTCCTGTTGGCCGGTCAGCTTGCGGCAGAGCCCGAACATGCGCCCTGACACCTGCGCATAGAGTCTCTGAAAGGCGTGATGGTCTTTCTGTGCCACGGCACCGAGCAGACCGATCAGGTCGTCCTGACTCTGTTGCTGCTTCATAGTGATCACTCCGGTAATGGTCTCTACCCGATCACTCGAATCAGGTACGGGTTAACGGCGTCCCCGGATGCGGGCAGGGTTGCGGGAAGTTGTGTTCCGTCAAGAAGCCCACAATATAGCAGCTATTCCGGTTCGGCTTCGATAGCGAATTAGGTAGGGAAGCGATATTCAGGCTAGAGTGGTTCAGTGAGAAGCAAATGGCAGAATTAATGTTTTCTTTGCATCTGCCGCATCCAGGAAGCCGTAGGCTTGGGTGAAGCGAAAAAATCGAGAACAACCAAACCAGAGGGTTTAGCAATGAAAACCACATTCCAGCGCGCCGCCCTGGCTACCGCGGTAGCCGGGCTTTGCCTGTCCACCGCCATGGTCCAGGCCTCCAGTCACCGTGAGGCGCCGTTTATTACGGAAAAGCCCAAGGTCGACGGTACTGACTTTTATATGTTCCGCAGTTATGAGACCGGCCGGGAAGATTTCGTCACCCTGATTGCCAACTACCAGCCTCTGCAGGCGGCTTATGGCGGTCCGAACTATTTCGACATGGATGACGATGCTATTTATGAAATCCATATCGACAATACTGCCGATGGCGTTGAAGACCTGACGCTTCAGTTTGATTTCACGGATGTGAATCAGGACATCGCACTCGACGTGGGCGGCACCACGGTTTCCGTGCCCCTGAAAAACGCCGGTGAATTTGGTCCTGGTGCGGATACCAGCTCCACACCCTTTACCGGTGACGATGCCATTGCCACCCGTCAGACCTATACCCTGAAAGTCATCCAGGGCGACCGTCGCACCGGTGCGGTGAATACCGCTACCAACGTGACCCAGGGCGGAACGACTTTCCGCAAGGCCATGGATAACATTGGTAACCGCTCCATTCCCCAGTACGCGGATTATGCGGACCAGTTTATCTATGAGTTCTCGGTTGCCAACTGTGCCACCAACGGCCGGGTCTTTGTGGGTCAGCGCCAGGAGGCTTTCTCTGTGAATCTGGGAGAGGTCTTTGACCTGGTGAATATCTCCAATCCAGGCGGTGCCAGGGATCAGGGGCTCAATGAGCTGAATGACTCCAATGTGACATCCATTGCCGTTGAAATGCCGATCGATTGTGTGAACGGCCCTGCCAGGACTTCTGCTGATGCCGGTGAAGAGCCTGTGATCGGTGGCTGGACCACCGCCAGTGTCCGTCAGGCGGAGATCATCAACCCTGAGCCTACTGACAAGGCGTTTGATGCCTCCACCATGGGTCAGAAGGCGTCCATCAAGGGCGGTGCCTTTACCCAGGTCTCCCGTCTGGGCATGCCACTGGTGAATGAGGTGGTGATTGGTCTCAAAGACAAGGACAAGTTCAACCACAGTGAGCCCGTCAACGACGCGGTCAACTTTGCGCCTTATGTGACCAACCCCACTTTGCCTAAGCTGCTTAGCATCGTAACGGGTGGCGCTGTGGCAGAGCCCAATGTCTTCCCCCGGGTGGATATTATTGCCAGCTTCCTGACCGGCCTGACACTGCGTGATAGCAATGACACCATCATCTTCTCCAACAAGCCGGTCAGTAACGGCCTCACTGAAATGCTGCGACTGAACACGGCTGTCGCTCCGGCCAACTCGGATGTCGCCCAGCAGAATGACCTGGGTCTCCTGGGTGGTGATCTCAGTGGCTTCCCCAACGGTCGTCGCCCGGTGGATGACGTGGTGGATATCGAGCTGCGAGTGGTGATTGGTGCCATCCTGCCTCAGTTTGGTGAAAATGACCCCAATGGTGGCTTTGAAATTACCGATGGCGCAGTGGTTGATCGCACCATCCTGCTGAATCGATTCCCGTACCTGGGCACACCGATTCCGGGTTCACCGAACCAGTAACCTGTCAACATTAAGGACCCTGATCATGCAAAATCTCAAGCGATTGATCCTGGCGTCTGTATTGGGTATGGCTCTGGCCGGTTGTTCCGACAATGCCAACCTGACCGTTGCAGATGTGGATGATGGTGACGTTCTGCAGCCGCAGTCCGCACAGTCACTGGCGCAGGATCTGCTCAGTGAAGACGCCTTTGGTGAACCCGTGTCGATTAACGACCGTGAGTTTACCGACGACGATACTGCGGTCACGCAGACGTTTATCGACAATTTCTGATTTTGATTAGCGATTGAAGATGACAAAAAACCCGCCTTCGTGGCGGGTTTTTTTATGGCTGTCATTTCGTGAAAGGGCTTACTGGCCGGTGATGCTGTGGATCGCTTTGGCCGTGCGCTCAGGGGCCTCGATCATGGGTACATGGCCGATGTCGTCGAAGATCACCACGCGGCTGTCGGGGATCAGTGAGTCGAATACCTCGGCATTGGCGGCATTCAGTACCCGGTCACGGGCGCCCCAGAGGATCAGTGTGGGGGCCTGTATGCGGGTGAGGTGTTCGCGGAAGTCTTCACTGGAGCCACCACGGATGTCCTGGAAGATCTTGCGGTTGATGTCCTGGTTGGCGGCGGCTTTTTCGGCCATGACGGAGGAGATGGGCCAGGGGATGAAGGGGCGCTCTTCCATGACGAAGTCCAGCAGCTGGCTGTAGTCATCGGGGTCGTTCACCACCAGTGGGTTTTCCCCGTCTTCCAGGCGCTGGTCCAGTTCGGAGGGGTGTTCCTGTATGCCGGCGGGGTTGAGCAGTGCGAGGCTCCGTGTGCGCTCCGGGTGGGCGGCGCCGAACATGGCCACGATGGCGCCGCCCATGGAGTTGCCGGCCAGGTGGGCGGAGTCCACGTCCAGCTGGTCGAGCAGGGCGGCGAGGTTGTCCACCTGGCTGTCGATGCTGTAGTTGAGTTCGGGGTCCTGTGTGCTCTGGCCGTGGCCCGGGAGGTCGGGGGCGATGATGTGGTAGTGGTCTTTGAGGTGTCGGGCCATGCGCAGCCAGTTGAGGTTGTTGGCGCCGAAGCCGTGGACCAGTACCAGGCTGTCCTGTCCTTCACGGCGTTCGCTTTCCAGGTAGGCGATGTCCATGCCGTTGATGGTCATTTCACGGGACTCGAGTCCGGCCTGGCTTTTTTCCCGGTCCATGGCCATCTGGTAGAGGCCTTCTTTGGAGCAGGCGCTGAGGACCAGGGTGGTGAGTAGCAGAACGAGTAGGGGGCGGGCTGCTGTCAGGGGGGATTTCAGGGTCATGGTGTGCCTCTGGGTTGTTGGGATTTTGGCCTATTGTGACGGCTTGTCGCTTTAAATCCAGTTTTCCGGGGTTTTGTGAAGATGGATTGGGCGTTCGGTTCCCACTGCTTTTTTGAAGGAGGTGGGTTGGTGCGCAGGGCACCCCTCCCGGGGGTCTGGTTGGCGAGACTATCAACCGTCCCTGGTCTCCAGTCTCGCGGCGGCCATCCCTGGCCGCTGGCAACCAGACCCCCGGGAGGGGTGCCTCTCTGGGTTTGGTGGCTTCTTTCGCTCTGGATGCTTTGGGTCTGTACTGGTTGGTACGAGTTTTCCTGGTCTTCTTTCTGCGCCCACTTTATTTCTCGCCTCGGCTATCGTCAGTGCCCTGGCTTTCGGCTTATCGGGCCGTCCCTGGCCCGATGCGCCGCGTCGGCCGTCCCTGGCCTCCTTTAAGCCAGGGCACTGAAGATAGCGGTGGGTGTGTTGCTGGATGGAGCGGAGGGAGGAAAGGCTGGTTTGGGGTGTTTTTGTTACGAATAAAAAAAGCCCGGCTGTTAAACCGGGCTTTTAAGTGTTCCTGTCAAGACAGGTTGTTTACTGAACCGGGATTGGGAGATCCTGGGTCTTGGTCTCGTTAGCAACGATTGTGACGTTTCGGGTCTCTGAGAAGTTCAGAGTCTCGTCAGCTTCAACATCATCCACATCACAGGTGTAGGCGAGGGTGTATTCACCTTCAGTCAGGAAAGCCGCTTTGTAGTTGGGGTCTTCACCTGTGCCTTGCACTACTTCAGCGGCCAGAAGTGGTTGCTCCTCCCGGAGATCATTGCCATTTGCGTCGATATAGAAGTCGACCGGAGTGGCGTCAGCGCCTTCATAAACATAAACCAGGCCAAGAAACTCTGTTGTAGAGCAGTTTGGTGCTTCAAGGACTGTACCCTCGACGCTGCCAACTTCGACATTGTTAACCAGGCGCAGAGCCGGGCGAAGCTTATAGGACTGGTTCTCAGCAGCCGGATCGACAATGGCTTTACGCATATCAAAATCGATGGTGAAGTTAGCGCTGCCGCCTTGTGGCACAGTGAAGCCACTGACGAGCTTCAGCTCACCGGAAGGTACAGTCAGGCCAGGCGTGCCGGAGCTGTTGTCCTCAACGACATACATGTCGGGAAAGCTTTCATTTTCGGAGGTGTGCAGGCGGATAAAGCTGTATTCGCCGGCAGGAACTTCAATGTCCGACAGGAGGCTGGCGGAGTTGCCGCGAGTCAGCTCAAGAAGATCCAGCCTCTTTGGCTCGTCAAAATCAATCCGGATCCGCTCGCCGTCTTCCGGCTGAATGCTAACGCCAGTAAAGGTGATGTTTACTTCGGTCAGATTGTCGACAGGTGCGTCAGTCACATCCAGAGAGAGGGAACCGGTGCCATCACTGGAGGAACCGCTGCTCAGACAGCCGGTCAGTGCGGTGGCCATAATGGCGGCGGTGAGGGGCTTGAGGATAAAGTGGTTCATGGTGTCTCTCCGTTGTGCTTGTGTTGATGCCAGTTTGTTGGATCGTACCCATTACCACTCCGGGTTGCGGAATTTGTTCGTTTCTTTTTTATTGCAGTTTGTAAAGACGGGTTCTGTGGGCGGAACTGCATTGGTGGGGTGTTTCTGCTATAAGTGTCGCCACCCGCGGGTGGTCCTGTTTTTCCGGGGCTGCCTGGATGTCCAATTTGAGAGTAGTGGCCATGCTGGACCGATTCCGGGCACGACGTTTTGACCGGCTGGTTCGCCCCCATCTGCGGGGGCTGTACCGCTTTGCCTACAAGCTGACCGGGAACAGCAGTGACGCCGAGGACCTGGTGCAGGAGGTGATGGTGAAGCTGTTGCCCCGGACCAGCGAGATGGAGGCGGTGGAGAATCTGCGGCCCTGGATGAACCGGGTGCTGTATCGGCTGTTTCTGGATCAGAAGCGTAATATCGGCCGGCGGCCCGAGGGGGCCCTGTCGCTGGTGACGGACGATGGTGACCCGGGTAACGGGCTGGATCTGTTCACCGCCGATGCACTGGGGCCCCTGGCGGAGATGGAAAGCGACCGGCTGCAGGCGCTGGTGCGCACGGTGCTGGACGGGATGCCGGAGGCGCAGCGCACCCTTCTGGTGATGCACGACTGGGAGGGCTGGGATCAGGAGGATCTGGCCAATCTGATGGAGGTGTCCAACGGGACCATCCGCTCCCGGCTCCACCGTTACCGCCAGGCACTGCGTCAGGCTCTGATAAAAAAGCTGGAACAGTAGGCGGAAAATGGCGTCAGTGGGGATAAGAGTCACGGGTTTGATGAACCGGCGGCAGAGGGATGCCGCTGAGTCAATGAATCACTGTGCGGGTCGACATAACGGTAAAGGTGAAAGGCTGGCAAGCGGCCGGGGTGAATCATGCAGTGCCATGAAATGATCAGACTGATGGATGACTGGTGCGACCAGCGCCTGAGCGCGGAGCAGCAGCGGGACTGTGCGGGTCATCTTGAGCACTGTGGTGATTGCCGTGTGCGGCTGAAGGCCGAGCAGCGCCGTCGTGAGGCACTGGCCACACTGACGGTGCCGGAGCCGGATGCGGGTTTTGAGCAGCGTATGCTGGACGGGGCCATCGGTGGCAGACATCGCCGTGGCTGGACGTCGCCCATGATCGGCACGGCCATGGCGGCCTGCCTGGCCGTGGGTCTGATGGTGGGGCAGTGGATGGATTCCGGCCCCCCCCTGGAGCAGGTCGGTGCGCCGGAGGCTTCACTCGCTGAAAACCGGGCTGAAAACGACGCCCCTGCCGAATCTCCGGAGCCGGTCTCCGAAGAGGTGGCTTCTGAATGGGGCCTGGACGAGCCAGACACCCCAGTGGCCAATGAAACCGTTGAGACGGTGCGTCTGGCGTTTTCCGCCGGCAAGGCCATGGAGGATGTCACACTGACACTGGAAATGCCGGCCCATATGGAGCTGGCGGCTTTCCCGGGTGAGAGGACCATCAGCTGGAAGGTGGATCTGCAGGAAGGGCAGAATCTGCTGTCACTGCCGGTACGCAACCTGTTTCCCGGCCAGGGCGAGCTGGTGGCGCACCTGGACGATGGCGAGCGCCGCAAAACCTTCCGCGCCCCGGTGGGCACGGAGTCCCCGGAGACGACTCCGGCAGAAAGGAGGGATGAGTCATGAAATCCTGGATTACACGGGTCATGGCGGTTGCCATGCTGTCACTGGCTCTCCCCGCCACCGTGGTGGCGGAGGATGAGCTGGATGTCACCATGGAAATGGTGCGGGATGATGAATCCCTGAAGGACTTTGTGGCCCATGAGCTGCCTCTGCCCAAGTCCGCCTCCGAGACCGGTCGTGAGGCCTCCGGCGAGGGCCGTGCGCGGGCGGCGGAAGCCAGGGAGACTGGCCGGGAGAAGGCCGAGGAGGCCCGTGAGCGGGCCCGTGAAGCCCGTGAGCAGCGGGGCCGCCAGCTGGATCTCCCCCCTGACCGTGACAGGGGCAGGGGCCCCTCCGCCGGTGGTTCAGAGCCGCCTGCAGGCCCTGATACCCGGAGTGGCAGCCGGCCTTAGTTTTCTCAGGGGGCAATCCGGTCCCGGACCCTGTTGCCGGCCCGGACTTTTCTGGTTTCCCCTCACCCCAACCCGCCTCCAATCCTGCTATGCTATTGCCGCACTCCATCATTCAGCCCCCCGGGCTGTTTTTTTGTGAAAGAGGCAATGGCTTTCCCATGCTGAAAACCCCTGCCGGCGGTCCCTTTGCTCGCCTGATCAGAACGCCTTTGCGCTGTCTCACGGCCATGGTCTGGCTGATGCTGGCGTTGCCACTGGCGGCGCAGACCGATCCCGGTGCCCTGATGGCCCGGGGGATTGAGGCCCATGAGGCGGGTGAGGCGGATCGGGCCATTGCGCTGTTTGAACAGGCCAGGGAGGCCGGGCTGGCCTCGGACTCGCTGTACTACAATCTGGGCGTGGCCTATTACCGGGCGGGGCGCCTGGAAGAGGCGGCGGACGCTTTCAGTCAGCTGCTGGACTCGCCCCGGCTGGCCGACCTGGCCCGTTACAACCTGGGGCTGGTGGCGCTGGCCGACGGTGACCGGCGCCGGGCCCATGAGCGGTTCCGCCAGGTACACCGCGAGAGCGGACAGGAAAGACTGAGTGCCCTGGCGGGGCGACAGCTGGAGCGGCTGGATGCGTCACAGCCGGAGCCTGCCGCCGGCGGCAACTGGCAGGGCGGGCTGAGCCTCTCCGGGGGGTACGAGGACAATGTGGATCTGGCCTCGCAGCGGCGCCTGAAAGAGGGGGATGCCTTTGCCGAAGGGCTGGCCTATGGCTCCGGCTATCTGGCCGGTGACAGTGACGCCGGCTGGCTGCTCAGCGGTCTGGTGGCCCACCGTCAGTTCCGCAGCCGCCCGGCGTTGCGCCAGAGCCAGATGGGCGTCGGCCTGGCCCGTGATCAGCGCCTTGGCCCCTGGGCACTGCGGCTGGGTGCTGAGCTGGACCATGCCCGCCTCGGTGGAGAGTCACAGGACAGCCGGGCACGCCTGCAGGGCCGTGTGTTGCGCCCGCTGGGCCCGGGCAGCTGGCGCGGGCAGCTCGAGGCGGTGCGGATCCGGTCCTCTGACGCCTTCCCGGAATACCAGGGGGAGCAATGGGCCGCTGAAACCGATTACCGCCTGCCACTGGGTGAAAGCCTGTCAGCGGGCCTGGGTTACCGTTTCGAGTTCAATGACCGTGAGGACCTGGAGCGGGACGGGGATTTTTTCAGCACCTCGCCGCTGCGCCACCGCCTGCGGGGCCGCCTGGACCTGTCACTGGGGGCTGACTGGAGGCTGTATAACCGCCTGGATTACCGTCAGTCCCGCTTCCGTGACCCGGAGCGGCGCAATGGCGAGACACTGTCACGGCGCCATGAGGAGCAGTGGCGACTGCGCAGCCGACTTGAGCGTTCACTGAACCGGGGCCTCGTGCTGTTTGTCGCCGCGGAATGGGAGCGCAACCGGGCCAATCTCAATGACCGGGATTACCGCCGGGTGGAGGGGATGGCGGGTCTGGAGTGGCGCTACTGAGTCGGAATACTGGCCGCTTGCAGTCATTTGACAGCCATGCTCTGATACAATCCTTTCACGATTTTGTCATTCTTGCGATCAAGGAAGCCCTGTTATGAGCGAGCCACGCTACGATCTTGTTGTTTTCGGTGCCACCAGTTTTGTCGGCCAGTTGCTGACCCGTTACCTGCTGGGTCACCTGGGCAAGGGCGGCAAGCTGAAATGGGCCATTGCCGGGCGCTCCGAGAAAAAACTCCAGGACCTGCGCCGCTCACTGGGCAGTGCCGGTGCCGACCTGCCCATGATCCGTGCGGATGCCTCCGACGAGGAAGCCCTCAAGCAGATGTGCCGCCAGACCCGTGCGGTGATCTCCACCGTGGGCCCCTATGCCCTCTACGGTGAGCCACTGGTGCGGGTGTGCGCCAAAAGCGGCACGGATTACTGCGACCTCACCGGCGAGGTGCAGTGGGTGCGCCGCATGGTGGAGCGCTACGAGGCGGACGCCAAAGCCTCCGGTGCCCGTATCGTGCACTGCTGCGGCTTTGACTCCATCCCCTCGGATCTGGGGGTGTATTTCCTGCAGGAGGCGGCGAAGACCCGTTACGGCAAGCCACTGGCCCGGGTCAAGATGCGGGTCAAGGCTGCCAAGGGGGAGTTTTCCGGGGGCACCGTGGCCAGCCTGATGAACGTGGTCAAGGAGGCCAGCGCCGACCCCACACTGCGCAAGGAGCTGGCCAACCCCTACTCCATCTGCCCGGAAGCCCACGGCTTTACCGCCCGCCAGCCCAACGTCAAGAGCGCGGAATACGACGCGGAGTTTGACGCCTGGGTGGCCCCTTTTGTCATGGCCGGCATCAACACCCGGGTGGTGCACCGCTCCAATGCCCTCTCCGGCAACGCCTATGGCCACGAGTTCCGTTATGACGAGGCCATGCTCACCGGACGCGGCCTGAAAGGGCGCATGCGGGCACTGGGTGTGACCGCCGCCATGGGCGCCTTCATGGCCGGTGCCGTGGTCAAGCCCACCCGCTGGGCACTGGAGCGCTTCGTAGTGCCCAAGCCCGGCGAAGGCCCCAGTGCCGAGGCCCAGGAGCAGGGCTTCTACGATCTGCGCTTCTGGGGTCAGACGGACGATGGCCAGACACTGCGCGGCAAGGTCACCGGCGATCTCGACCCCGGCTACGGCTCCACCGCCAAGATGCTGGGTCAGGCCGGCATCTGCATGGTGACGGATCTGGCGGAAGGGGAGCGCCAGGGCGGTTTCTGGACACCGGCCACCCTGTTTGATGGTCACCTGGTGAAGCGTCTCAAGGCTTACAGCGGGCTGGAATTCACCCTGGACAAGGGCTGAGGCCCCAGACAGGCACAGAGAACCGGACCCCGTGTCCGGTTTTTTTTGGCCTGTTGCCAGGGCTCTACAGCCAGGAAGCGCGGCTGGAGATCATCTCCGCCAGCAGGTGGTCCATCAGGGCGGTGGCGTCGCGTTCTTCCAGGCAGGGGATCATGAAGGCGCCGGAACTGAGCCCGATGATCAGGTTGCACAGTCCCCGTCGACGCTGCAGGGGGGTGGCCGCCAGTGTCACCTTCTGGGCGCGGAAGGGGGCAAAGCTGACAAAGCCCACGCCCACCAGTCCTCGGCGCAGCACCAGGTAGCCGTTGTGCAGCACCCAGCCGGTGCGCCGCCACTTGAGCCAGGCCATCAGCGGGATCAGCGGCAGTGCCGCCAGCCACAGGGCCAGCAACAGGCCGTTGCCCCCGTTCAGCCAGGTGCCGGCCAGCCCCAGTGCCCAGAGTGGCAGCCACAGGGCCAGTGTGGGCAGCATCAGCCTGGGGCTGACCCGGTGAAAACGCAGCTGGGCGAAGTCCAGCCCCGGCTGGAACCGGGCCATCAGACGGGTCTGGTCCGCCAGGTCCAGTGCCGGAGCCGTCAGGTGACGGCTGCTCTCAGGGCCCTCCGGTGTGTCCAGGCCGATCTGGTGGCACTGCAGGTGGCGCCGCCCCAGCAGCCTGGCCATGGCATTCTGGTTCAGTGACAGGTGCTGGATCTTGTGCTGCCGCAGCATCTGCTCGCGCCGGGTAAAGAGTCCGGAGTGGGCGATGTAGCGGTCCCCCTGGCGCTGCAGCCGGTAGCCGCTGTAGCGCAGCAGTGTCAGTGCGATGGAGAACACCACCAGAAGCCCGATCAGTCCGCACAGAATGGACAGGTAGGCCGCCCACAGTGGCATGATGTCGGTGATGCGGCTGAGCAGTGTCTGCAGCTGCTGCTCCGCCGCGCCGTTCTGCTCCAGCCGCCGCAGTGCGGCACTGAGCAGTGAGCCCACCACCAGGGCCCCCCAGAGAATCAGGGGGCTGCTGATGCCGTAACGGATCAGGTCCCCTGGGCGGCGTGTCAGAAGGGTCTCGCCCCGGGTGGCGGTGGTGTCACCGGGGGGCGCCTGCTCGTCCGGGCTGGCCTCTTCACCGGCGCCGTGGCTCAGTGCCTGCTGGCGTATCCGGTCCGCCCAGTCCCGGTGAATACCGGCCAGATGCACCTCCTGGGCCCCGGAGCCGGCGGACTCGATGCTCAGGCGTACCAGTCCGAAAGGGCGCAGGTAGGGGGGCTGCTCCAGGCGGAGGGTCTGGATGCGCTCCATCTGCAGGGTCAGACGCTGGCGGGTCAGCACACCACGGCGCACCTGTATGGCGCCGTTGTGCACCCGGTAACCAAACCGCAGCCAGCTGGCCACCAGGCACAGAAGGCCCAGCAACAGTACGCCGGTGATCAGCCCCAGCGCCTGCTGTGGTGATCGGGTGAAAAAGGCATAGCCCGCGGCGGCCATGCCGGCAAAGGCACTGGGGCTGCCCGCCAGCTGACGCAGGAACTGCAGCAGATGGTGGATCATGGACAGCGGGGAGATGCGTTGCCACTGGCCGCTGCCGTTGACTGACTCAGTCATCATCCGCCGGCTCCCGGCGTGGCTGATCGGAGGCGCCCTCCGTGGACCCGGCGGGGGGAGGGTCGCTGCGGTAATCCCCTTCGCCGGACTCCACCTCCAGGAGGTGTTGTCTCAGCCTCTGGCACAGTGTCTCTTCCAGTCCGGGAATCGCCAGGTCCGCCTGCTGGCCGCCGGCGCCGTAGCAGCGCAGTGTCATCATGCCAAAGGCCCGTTCCAGTGGCCCGCTCTGGGTCTCGATATGCTGTATGCGGCTGCGTGGCAGTGCCGTCATGCTGCGCCACAACAGCCCTTCACGAAACAGCACATCGTGGCGGCGCACCGCAAAGCGCTTGGCCCTGGCCGCCGGCCAGGCCATCAGTGCCGGCAGCAACAGCAGCAATGCCAGCAGGGTGAAGCCCAGCCAGGTCAGTGGCAGCACACCGCCCAGCATCAGCCCAGCGGCCACAGCCACCCCCAGCAGCCAGCTGGTCAGGGACGCGATCAGAGAGAGCAGAGGGTAACGGGGGTGCAGCCGCTGCCACGGGATACGGGCCACGGTGGGCAGCTCATGGGGTGGCAGTGATGGGTTCTGCAATGGGCTGTGCTCCCTGTTTGTTGCCGCCTGTTAACGGGCTGTTTGGACCGGGTTAAGAGTTGTCACAGGCGGGCTGCGGGCCGTTGACGCTGTCAGCCCCGTCGCGTTTAACTCAACCCATGCTAACGTCTTCAGCGCCGCGGTTACACTCAATACCATTTTTACGGGCCCTTCTGGTCTGCGGACTGCTTTTGCCCGGCGCTGGCCTGTGCCAGTCACTGGGGGTGCAGTTCCAGCACTGGCAGCCGGCTGAGCTGAGGGGATCTCCCGGTGAGCGGGTGCCAAGGCAGCAGTTTCAGCTGCAATGGCAGCCGGACCGGAACACCCGTCTGCTTTACCGCTACGAACCGATACGGCTGCGTGCCGGCGAGCCGGCCCATAACGGCCATCTGCACCAGTTCCGGGCCGGCATCGATGGCACCTGGCGGGATCTGCAGTTTTCCGGTGTGGCGGGGATCCACGGCTCCTCCAACCGCTTTGTCTATCAGCGATTCCACCAGGACATGCTGGTGGTGGAAGGGGTGGTCTTCCACCGCCTGCCGGAACAGTGGTTGCCGGATCTGGGGGTGGCGGCGGATCACCGCTTTGGCCCCTTCCGCATCTATCCACGGCTGCGCTGGCAGGGTGAGTGGATGGACTGGGACTGGCGCTTTGACCTGCCCGTGGAAGCCTCACTGACCGAGGAAAGCTGGCAGCTGGAGCTGGCCCGTGTGGGCCACCGCTGGAGCGTGCTGGACCGGGACCGTCGACTGGACAGCAAGGTGTACCGTTATGAATGGCAGCTGTCGGCGGACTACCGTCTGCGCGATCCCCGCCAGGCCGGCCCCGGTGTCACACTGGGGGTGGGCAGCAGCTTTGCCACCCGGCTGCGCTACCGGGACCTGGCACAGGGGCAGAAAACCCGCCAACTGAGCAGTGCGGTCTTTGTGCGCCTGCGGATCAGTGGCGGTTCAGGCTCCTGAGCACCGCCTCAGTGCGCCCCCCGGGGCTTTTCTCGGTCCACAGCACATGCAGACGGTCCCGGGTGGCGGCCAGCAGGGGGCGCTGGGGCGCCCGCCGGGTATCACGGCGCAGGTCCCGTGGCGCGCCAAATCCGTCCTCCTCCAGCCGTGCCAGCCTTATGGCTCCCTGGTCCGGCTCATCCCATGCCGCCATCAGCCCCAGCGGACTCCTGGCCAGATCACCGTGCCGCCCCGGGCGACCCAGTGCCCTGGGCTCGCTGAAATCCCCGGTGCCACTGTGCCGGACCAGGTGGTAGAGCCCCTCATGGCCTGTCTTTCCGGTCCATACCAGGGCATGCAGGGCGCCGTCCCCGTCGCCGGCCAGCGCCCCGCCCACATGGGGGCAGCCGTCGAACTGCCAGTCGAAGTCCCCCACCGGTCCCTGTGGCTGCCAGTCAGTCTCTTCCGTGGCCGCATCCAGGCTGAGCAGTGCCATGTCCCGTGGCTTCTCAGCCCGGTACAGGAGGTGGGTCTGGTCACCCTGGTGATGCAGCCGGTTCCAGCAGCAGTAGCAGGTGGCGTCCACCAGGGTGCGGGTGGGGGACCAGCTGGCCCCCAGGTCATCACTCTGTGCGACCTGCAGCCCCTGCTGTCCCGTGCGGTTGTCCAGCCAGGCGGCATGGAGCCGCCCCGAGGCATCCAGCGACAGGTCAAAGAAGCCATGGGCCTCGGCCTCGTCGGCACGGGCGGCGGATTCCGCCGGCTGCCAGCTGACGCCGGCATCCCCTGAGCGGGCCATGACCATGGGCCCGGCCCCCATAAAGCCCTCTCCACGGGCCTGCCAGGCCAGCAGCAGCTGATCGCCACTGACCACCAGTTGCAGGTCGTTGTCCCGCCGGGCCCGGTCCGGTGCCGGCTGACCCGTGTCGATGGCCACCGCGGGGGACCAGCTCTCCCCCTGGTCCTCGCTGACACGGTGCCAGGCCATGGCGCTCCCGCCGGAGGCCTTCTCCACCCAGGCCAGATGCAGCCGGTCACCCTCGGCGGCCATGGCCACGCTGGTGACCGGGTGGGCCACGGCAAAGCGCTGCTCCATGGGGGTGTCCCGGCTGTCATTGCCACAGCCGGCCAGCAACAGGAGCGTCAGTAACAGGCTGGCTAGGGGGGTGTTTATTGACTGGATCATGGTGAATCGCCTCCCGGTTACCAGTGCCATTCCACGGCGCCATACAGGGCCCGGCCGGGGCCGGGGTTGAAGACCCGTCTCTGCTCACGGGCGTCGGCCTGCACATTGACACTGGCCACATGGCGCCGGTCGGCCAGGTTGCGGGCATCCAGTGACAGGCGCCATCCGACAGGGCTGTGGTAACCGGCCCTGAGCCCCAGCAGTACCACGGTGCCGGTGCTCTTGCTGTTGGCGAAGTCGGTCTGGATGTGGCTGTTGTAGTCCAGCACCGGGCCGACATGCCAGCCGCTGTGGTGCCTGATCCGGGGGGCCAGTTGCACCTGGTGTTCCGGGACGCCGGGCAGTCGGTTATCGCCCCACTGGTCATCGTCACGGAAGCGGAAGTCGCTCCAGGTCCAGCTGGCCCGGGTGCTGAGCCGGTAGCCCTGTCCCAGTGGCCGGTCATGCTGGATGGCGGCTTCGAAGCCCTGGTGCAGGGTACGGTCCCCGTTGCGGGTGTCCGTCTCCCCCGGGTCGCCGAAGATCAGGATCTCCCGCTGCAGATGGGCCCGGTAGAGGGCCGCCTCCCACTGGGTGTTGCCATGGCGGCCACGGCCACCCAGCTCCAGTGTGTGGGAGCGCTGGGCCCTCAGAAGCCGACCCTGGTCACTGACCAGCTCGCTGTTCACCGGTGGCTCCAGGGCGCGGCTGAGGTTGGCAAACAGTCGCACCGGCTCACTGAGCTGGTGCAGCACACCGATGCGGGGGCTGAGCCCTTCATAGGTGCGGTGCCGGGTCTGGCTGTCCTCGGTCAGCTCCCGTCGCGCCAGCAGTGCCTGGGCGCTGAGCACCAGCGTGTTTCTGTCACTCCATTGCCAGTGGTTATCGAAAAACACCTCGCTGGTGGTGGCGAAAAAATCCCTCTGCCGGTCCGGGCGGGGGAAGTTGAAGTCCTGCCGGTTGTCGTCCTGCCCGGCCACCGCCATCAGACCCCAGGTGAACCGGTTGGCCCTGCCCGCCAGGCTGCCGTCCAGCACCTGTCGCAGTGACACGCCGGCGTCCTGCTGGTCACTGGTGATGGTGGCAAAGCCCAGGGGGTGGTCCATTTGCAGGTCCTGGTAGAAAAGGCCCAGCTGCAGCTGGTTGCCGGGCCCCAGGCGGCGGCCGTGGGCCAGTGCCAGCCGGCCCAGGTCGATGTCCCTGGCGGCATCCACATCCTCGTTGCCGGGCTGAGCCTGGTTTTCATCCTCCCGGTATTCCTCCGGTGTCAGAGCCCCCGGCAGCTCAAGGCGGCTGCGCTGGGCATCCAGGTGCAGCCGTGTTTCACTGTCGCCGCCATGGGCCAGCCCCAGGTTGCCGTAAAAGCGCTGCACGGACTGGGCGCTCTGGTCACGGAAGCCGTCCTGTTCGCTGGCGGTGACACTGGCAAAGCCATCCAGGCCGCCCTGGTCATGGCCGCCGCCGGCGAACTGGCTGCGGCGCAGTCCGAAGCTGCCGGCATCGGCCCTCAAGAGACGGTTACCATCGCTGTAGCCCGTAGGTGAGACCAGGTTGATGGCACCCCCCAGGGTGGCGGCCCCATGGCCCATGGCATTGGCGCCCCGGTAGACAACAATGTGGTCGGCGCTGATGGGGTCGATCAGCTGGGTGCGGGTATTGCCGTCCGCCTCGGTCACCGGAAGGCCATCACGGAGAAGGCGGACACCGCGGGTATTGAAGTTCTGTGACAGGCCGGAGCCGCGAATGGACAGGCGCACCTCGTCCTGCCCGAAACGGCTGCGGGCGAAGACCCCGGGAGTGCCGGAGAGGGCATCCGCCAGGTGGGCGCTGCGACCCTCCCGCAGCTGTTCACGGCGGATCAGTGTGGCCCCCCCCGGTGTGCGGCGGACCTGCTCGGCACTTTCGCGGGGGCCGGGGCTGGTACTGACCGGTGTTTCCGTGGAGACGGTCAGTGGCGACAGCTCCCAGTCGTGTTCCGCCGGTGCGGTGGCCGGGTAAAGGCAGAAAAGACAGAGGACCGTCGCGGAGAGGCCCTGAGAGTGGCGTTGGTGTGCCCTGAAAAGCATGGTGGTGGCTACCGGCGGAATGAAAGTCGCCAATGATACGTCATGGCCGTCAGGGTGTCAGCCAGCGACAAAAGACGTGCAGTAAGCGGTTCCGGAGTGACTCTTAACGGGCCCTGACCGTGACAAGACGGTGGTAACGTCTATGCTGTGAGCTGTATTAATACTCCGGGACGGGCAATTATGACCGAGAAGGCCGATCTGCAACCCCCTCGCAAGGGCTCCACCACCGCCTGGGTCAACTACCTCAGTCAGGTGGAAATGCCGGTTCTGGCGGAGACACTGCGGGAAATCAGCCAGCTGACGGACAGCAACACCAGCACCGTCAACCAGCTGGCGGATGTGATCCTCAAGGACGCCCACCTCACCTCACAGGTGCTGCGCCTGTCCAATACCGTGTTCTACAACCACTCCAGACTGCCGGTCAGCACCGTGAGCCGTGCCATTACCCTGATCGGCTTTGACCCGGTGCGGGCCATGGCCATTTCCTCACTGGTGATCGACGCCCTTCTGGGCAATAACCCCCGGACCCAGCTGATGCGCTGTCTGGCCCGTGCCCTGCACGGTGCGGTGCAGGCCCGCTGCCTGCTGCCCGGCCAGCGCCATGAGCAGAAAGAAGAGGTGTTTATCGGTGCGCTGCTGAGCAATATCGGCGAGATGGCGTTCTGGTCCTGCAAGACACCCCAGGCGGAGGAGCTGGACACGCTGCTGCACAAGCTGGAGCCGGTGGAGGCCCAGCAGGAGGTGCTGGGCACCACCTTCAATGCCATTACCCGGGGCCTGGTGGAGCGCTGGAGTCTGGGGCAGTTTGTGCGTGAGGTGGTGGCGCCGGGCAACCCCAAGTCCGACAAGAGCGCACTGGTGCGCCATGCACTGGTGCTGGTGGCCTCCGCCGAGCATGGCTGGCAGGACCCCGGGGTGGACAAGTCGGTGAAGGCCCTGTCAAGGCACCTGGGCCAGAAGGAGTCGGAGATACTGGCCCAGGTGAAGGATAATGCCCGTGAGGCGGCGGAAGTGGCGGTGACCTATGGCATGGAGCGAATCACCTCGCTGCTGCCGGATCACGCCGACCCCCGTGTCGAAGGTGGCCTGAGCACACAGGGGGATCCTCTGCTGCAGCTGCAGATACTGCGTGAGCTGTCCTCGCTGCTGGTGGAAAAACCGGATCTGAACCTGGTGTTCCAGACCGTGGTGGAGGGGATACACCGGGCCGTGGGTCTGCAGCGGGTGGTGCTGCTGATGAAGCACAAGAAGGGCCCCGAGCTGGTGACCCGCAAGGTGCTGGGGACCGGGACCGGGCACTGGCGTGAGGAGTTCCAGGTGACGCCTGGGGGCAGTGACCTGCTGGCACGCATTCTGGAGCGCGGTGAGTGCCTTTATCTCAGTGGCGCCGAGGATCCGGACTGGAAGGGCCTGAAGCCGCCGGCCTTTGACCGCCAGGTGGGCCGCAAGCCGGGGCTGTTCGGGCCGCTGTTTGTGGGCAGGCGCATCGTGGGGCTGGTGTATGCGGATAACGGCGACCTCTACCAGCCACCGGATCAGGAGCAGTTCCTGGCCTTCAGCCACTTCGTGCAGCAGGCCCAGCTGTGCATCAACAACCTGGCGGAGGGCTGACCGGTCCTCCGTCCACAACGCCGGGGCTACAGCAACTGCTCAGCCAGTGACGGGTTGCTGATAAAGGGGTTGTCGAAACCCTGCAGCTGCTCGATGGTGCGGTTGCGTCTCTGCTCCTCCTCCCCCGGGGGATGGTCCCGGTGCCACTGGCGCAGCGTGTTGAGATCCCCCGGCAGTGGCAGCTGGTAGCGGCTGTGCATATGGAACAGGGCCCGGGCCACGGTGCCACGGGCATGGGGCGGGGGTTCGAAGCGGCCGAAGTCGTTGCGTTCACCGCATTCCCCCCGAGAAACGGCCTGGTCGATCTCGCTGTAGTGGGGGCCGCGCCGGCGGTGTTCAAAGCGGGCCTGTGCGGGAAAGACATTGTGCAGGTCCATGACCAGTGCCCGGTAGGTCTCGTCCTCCCTCAGGCATTTCCGGCGGGTGCCGCAGCGCAGGTGCTGCCGTGCCTGGTTGAGGAAATACACCGGGCTCTCCGTCAGCAGCATATGGCGCCCTTCAAAGGCCTCACGGCAGTACAGGGTGGTCCCCCCCTGCTGATACACCTCCTCCCATAAACGTTCCCGCAGAGCCTGCTCCGGATCCCGGGGCGGGTCTTTGACAGCGGCGGCCTCGGCCAGTGACAACACCAGGATCACCAGGCAGAGGGCTATGAGCAGGTGCTTGCGTTCCATAGCAGGCTCCGGTGTGGGAAGTATGCATATTGCAACCAAGTATTGTAACAAAGCCGAATCCCGGCTGATCCGCACTAAAGCACAGAACTGGCAAAAGTAATTGGGTTTAAGGGTCAGTGTGCGCTGATAAAGGGGCCATGGGACAGGGCCCGGGGTTGCGGGGCTTTTCCGGGAGTGGCGCCGCAGAATGGCGGTGAACCACTCAGGCGGGGTGGCTGAGTGACCGGATCAGTTGCTCCAGGTTGAGCCAGGGGTCGAGCTGATGGTTGAAGCCCTTGGTGGCCCTGTCCACGCACTGGCACAGGTGCAGGCAATGGCGCAGCTGCCCTGGCGGCAGGCGCCGGGCGGCGGACTCAATGGACTGGACCTGGCTGCGCTGCCGGATCCAGTGTTCCTTGAAGTAGCCGGCGGCGGGTTTGCCGGCGGAGAGGCTATGCTGCAGTGCCAGTGCGTGCTTGATGTCACGGGCCAGCACCGCCAGCACCGGCAGTGTGGCGGTGCCTTCCAGACGCAGGCGGGTGAGCATCTTCAGTGCGTGGGCGGTCTTGCCGTTGAGGGCCTCGGCGGTGAGCTGGAAGGCATTGAAATGGCTGCTGTCCAGGACGCTGGCATCCAGCGCCTCGGCCTGGTCACCGGTCTCACCCTGGAGTGTAATCTGCAGGCGCTGCAGCTCCTGACGGGCCGCCAGCAGGTTGCCCTCCAGTCGGTCCACCAGCACCGTCAGGGCCTCCTCGCTGAGGTTCAGCCCCAGGCTGCGCGCCTGCTGGCGCAGCCAGCCCGGGAACTGGGCCGGCTCCACCGGCCAGATCTGCACATGCACGCCGTGCCTGTCCAGGGCCTTGTACCAGGGGCGTTTCAGCTCCGCCGCGTCCAGGCGGGGCCCCGAGATCAGCAGCACCACATCCGGTGACGGGTCCGCCAGGTACTGGGCCAGAGGGTCCCGGCCATTGCCCAGCTTGCCGCTGGGGAGTCGCACCTCGATGCGCTGTTTCTCAGCGAACAGTGACAGCGCCTGTGCCTCATCCATCACCGAGGGCCAGTGGACCTGTGGCTCGCCGTGGAACACCTTGCGCTCGCTGAAACCGGCGTCCAGTGCGCTCTGGCGGACCTGGTCGCAGGCTTCCTGGACCAGCAGCGGCTCGTCGCCGGTGATCAGGTAGACCGGCGCCAGGCCCTTTTTCAGCTGCTCGGACAGTTGCGGGCCGTTGAGTTTCATGGCGGCTCCGGATCGTCGTCGCTATTGCTGTCGTCGCCATTGGCGGCCCGGATGGCGTCAATCCGTGCCTGGTCAAAGGGCCTCAGACGGGCCATGACCTGCAGCGCCAGCTGGTCACTGAGCTGGCTCTGAACGCCGCCCCGCTCGCCTTCCTCGGCCAGCACCTGGGTCTCATCGCTGCGGTAGGCCTGGGTGGCCTGCAGTGTGGTTTCCGCCAGTAGTGGCAGCGCCTCGGGGGTGAACAGTGAGAGGTTGACGCTGGCGGTGAGCTGGTATTCCGCCGCCGCGGCCCGTCCGGTAATGGCACTGACCCGGCGGCTCTGGCTGTAGTCGGACAATACCAGTCGGAAGTTACCTGCGCTGTCCTCCGCCGCCAGAAGCCCCGAGCTTTCCAGTTGCTGGCGCAGGCTGCGGCACAGTGTCTGGTCCACGCCGGAGCGGCACTCAAGGCTCAGTGGCTTGAGCGCCTGTGGCACGGACTGCATACCCCTGAGCTGGAAACCACAGCCGGACAGCAACAGGCACAGCAACAGACACAGCGTGGCGGCCCTGTGCATGTCAGCCCCGGTAAGGCGTGTTGTGAAGCTGTGGGCACTGGCCATGGGTGGCTCTCCTGACGGATTATGGGGCAACGATATTGACCAGTTTGCCGGGCACGACGATGACTTTTTTCACGCTCTTGCCCTCCGTGAAGCGCTGCACCGACTCGTCCGCCAGGGCCTGCTTCTCCAATGTGTCCCGGTCGATGTCGGCGGGCACTGTCAGCCTTGAGCGCAGCTTGCCGTTGACCTGCACCACGATTTCCAGTGAATCCTGTGTCATGGCCTCAGGGTCCGCTTCGGGCCAGGGGGCATCCACCACCGCCTGCTCATGGCCCAGTGCCTGCCACAGGCTGTGGCTGATATGGGGGGTAATGGGTGAGAGCAGCAGCACCGCCGACTCCAGGGCCTCCTGCACCACGGCACGGCCCTGGTCCCCCTCCGGCGTGAACCGGCCCACCTCGTTGAGCAGCTCCATCACCGCGGCAATGGCGGTGTTGAAGGTCAGGCGGCGGCTGACATCGTCGCTGACCTTGTGGATAGTCTGGTGGATCTTGCGACGCAGCGCCTTTTGCGCCTCATTGAGGCGGGCGACGTCAGGGGCCCCGGCGGTGCCGGCCTCCAGGTGCTGGCTCACCAGACGCCAGAGGCGTTTGAGAAAGCGGTGAGCCCCTTCCAGGGCACTGTCGGACCATTCCAGTGACTGCTCCGGGGGAGCGGCGAACATCATGAACAGGCGCACCGTATCGGCGCCGTATTCATCGATAATGGACTGTGGGTCGATGCCGTTGTTCTTGGACTTGGACATCTTGGTGGTGCCACCGGAGTGCACCGGCTGACCGTCCTTGCGGTGCAGGCACTTCACCGGGTGGCCTTTTTCATTGCGCTCCACCACCACATCCTGTGGGGAGATCCATTCCTTGCCGCCGTTGTCGTTATCCCGGTAATAGGTCTCCGCCAGCACCATGCCCTGACAGAGCAGCTTTTTGAACGGCTCGTCGGACGCCACCAGCCCGGTGTCCCGCAGCAGCTTGTGGAAGAAGCGGGCGTAGAGCAGGTGCAGTATGGCGTGCTCGATGCCACCGATGTACTGGTCCACCGGCAGCCAGTAGTTGGCCGCTTTCGGGTCGATCATGCCCTGCTGGTAGTTGGGGGAGCAGTAGCGGGCGTAGTACCAGGAGGACTCCATGAAGGTGTCGAAGGTGTCCGTCTCCCGGAAAGCCGGCTGGCCCTGGTACTCGGTGCGGGCCCACTCCGGGTCGGACTTGAGGGGTGAGGTCACCCCGTCCATGACCACATCCTCCGGCAATGTCACCGGCAGCTGGTCCTCCGGCACCGGCACATTCTCGCCGTTCTCCAGTGTCATCATGGGGATGGGCGCGCCCCAGTAGCGCTGACGCGACAGGCCCCAGTCACGCAGGCGGTAGTTGACCTTGCGCTCGCCGATGGACGCCTTCTGCAGCTTGTCGGCAATGGCCTCGAAGGCCTCCTCGGAGGTCATGCCGGTGTAGGGGCCGGAGCTGACCAGCAGGCCCTTTTCCGTGAAGGCCGCCTCCTGGCAGTCGATGTCCGCCCCGTCACGGGGGCTGATCACCTGGCGGATGGGCAGGTGGTATTTGCGGGCGAATTCATGGTCCCGCTCGTCATGGGCCGGCACCGCCATGAGTGCGCCGGTGCCGTATTCCGCCAGCACAAAGTTGGCCACCCAGACGGGGACGTCCTCGCCGGTGAGGGGGTGGGTGGCCACGAAGCCGGTATCCACCCCTTCCTTGGTCATGGTTTCCAGGTCCGCCGTGGTCACCGGGGCGTTGGCGTAGGTCTGCACGAACTCCGCCACGTCGCTGTGGCGCTGTGCCGCCTTCTGCGCCAGTGGGTGGCGCGGCGAGACGGCCATGTAGGTGACCCCGTAGAGGGTGTCGGGACGGGTGGTGTAGACCCGCAGGGGGCCTTCGCCGTCCTCCTGCTGGAAATCCAGCTCCACCCCCTCCGAGCGGCCGATCCAGTTACGCTGCATGGTCTTGACCTGCTCGGGCCAGTCCTCCAGCTGATCCAGGTCCTGCAGCAGTTCGTCGGCGTAGTCGGTGATGCGCACAAACCACTGGGGGATGGCTTTCTGCTCCACCAGTGCGCCGGAGCGCCAGCCACGGCCGTCCACCACCTGTTCGTTGGCCAGCACGGTCTGGTCCACCGGGTCCCAGTTGACGGTGGCGTTTTTCTTGTACACCAGGCCTTTGTTGTAGAGCTGGATAAAGAACCACTGCTCCCAGCGGTAGTAGTCCGGGTCGCAGGTGGCCAGCTCACGCTCCCAGTCGTAGCCGAAACCCAGCCGCTTGAGCTGCTGCTTCATGTACTGGATATTCTGGCGGGTCCAGTGGGCCGGTGCCGTCCTGTTGCTGATGGCGGCGTTCTCCGCCGGCAGTCCGAAGGCGTCCCAGCCCATGGGCTGCATGACGTTTTTGCCCTGCATGCGCTGGTAGCGGGAGACCACGTCGCCGATGGTGTAGTTGCGCACATGGCCCATGTGCAGCTTGCCGCTGGGGTAGGGAAACATGGACAGGCAGTAGTACTTGGGCTTGTCCGGCTCTTCCCGGACCACAAAGGTCTGCTGTTCTTCCCAGTAGCTCTGTGCCTGTGTTTCCACTTGATTGGGGCGGTATTGCTGATCCATGGTTCAACGGGCCCTGTGATGTGAGGTTGTCGGTCGGCGGCCGGTGCTGACTCGGTCCGGGGCCACGCAGTATAACGGATGTGGCATTGTGTGCTGAACACCACGGGCGGGGCCACTGGATAAAGGCCGGAAAAGACGCCATATTCTATAGTAGTCAGCGTTTAACAGGTAGCCTGTCACTTTGCAGATCTGGGAGGAAGGCCATGAGTGAAAAGCCGAAAGCACTGGGACCGGTCGCCCGTAAAACCTATGACCGGATGCTGGCCCGGGTGGAGAAGCGCCTGGGTGAGGCGGAAGCCAGGACCTGGCAGCGTCTGCAGGAGGAGATCGATGAGGCGGTGGAGTTCGAGGAGGGGGTAAAGGAGCTGACCCGTGAGGAGCTGCATCTGCTGGCGGCGTATCTGCGCCGGGACCTGAGCCATATGGTGCGGTTTATCAGCGAGACCGGCAAAGGGGTGCGTGAGTGGCTGCACCAGGATCTGGAGCAGATTGAGCACCGGGTGGTGGATCTGCTGTTTTCCATTGCCGACCGCACCCGGCTGGACACGCTGGAACTGCAACAGCGACTGGACCACGGTCCGAACCAGTACATCAGTGGCGAACTGGCCACCGCCGGCGTGCTGCGCTGCCTGGACTGCGGCGAACGGCTCCACCTCACCGGCACCACGGTCCTTGAGCCCTGCCACGCCTGCGAGTCCCGCTACTTCGAGCGCGTCACCGGAGAATAACGGCGGGGTCGGACCAGGTCATCTTGTTGAATTAAAAATGGTTTTCCGGGTTTTTTGCCCGGAAAATGCCCTTGGAGGCGCTATTTTGCCCTCAAAAATAGCGCTTTAAGGATTTGACTGATTTCTGTGTCTGCTTCCAAAGGCTTTGAAGAAGGCGGGGTGGTGCACAGGGGACCCCTCCCGGGGTGGAGCCCTGCGCACTCATCCGCAGTCTTAAGCTTTGGGAGGCAAACAAGAAACCTTTAAGGACACCAGGGCCAGGAGTCTCCCGAGCAGCAATCCTTGAAAGGGTGTTTTTAAGGGGAAAACACCCCCTTTTAGGCCATTTTTCAGGCAAAAAACGCGGAAAATCGCTTTGAATTCAGTGGTGTGTCCTGGTCGGACCCCAGGGTTTCTTTTTGTTGGGGCGGCGGGTGAAGACGATTAGGATGATGGCGGTGATCAGGGCGGGCCAGGAGCCGGTGGCCATGTAGGGGGTGTCGCCGTAGGCGGGCTGGAATTCGCCGCGCAGGACGCCCTGCTGGAAGCGGGGGATTTGTTTGACGATCTGGCCCTTGCGGTCCACCTGGGCGGTGATGCCGTTGTTGGTGCCCCTGAGCAGGGGGCGGCCGGTTTCCAGTGCCCGCATGCGGGCGATCTGCATATGCTGCTTCGGGCCCAGTGAATCGCCGAACCAGGCGTCGTTGCTGATGGTCAGCAGAAAGCCGGTATGGGCGCTGTTGCGGGCGACAAAATCCCCGTAGGCGATTTCATAGCAGATAAAGGGGTGTACCAGTGCACCGGCCACACCCAGTGGCGTCTGATCCCGGGGGCCCGGGCGGAAGCTGGACAGTGGCAGGCTGAAGAAATCCAGTGTGCCCTTGAGCCAGTTCTCCAGTGGCACATACTCCCCGAAGGGCACCAGTTTCTGCTTGTGGTAGACGCCCTGGTCTGCCCCCAGGGTCATGATGCTGTTGTGGAAGCCCCGGTCGGCCCGTCCCGGTGTGTTGCCGTACCAGGGGATGCCGGTCATCAGTGTGGCGCCGGTTTCACGGCCCCGGTCATCCAGGTGCTCCAGCACCTCACGGGCCTGGACATGGGGCATGGGGATGGCCGTCTCCGGCCACAGCAGCAGGTCCCGGTCCCAGTCCTGCTCGCTCATGTCCATATAGGTGTTCAGCTGTGCCCGCAGGTGATCCGGGTCCCACTTGATCTGTTGGGGGATATTGCCCTGCATCACGGCATAGCGGATGGGCTCACCCCCGGGCTGGGTCCACTGGATCTGGCCCAGCAGGGGCCCCGCCAGCCAGGGCAGCAGGGCGGCCCCCAGGACAAGGGCACTCAGCACCCGCTGCCCGGCCAGCGCTCGCTCCAGTGCCGCCACCAGGGCGCAGGCACTGGCCACAATGATCAGTGTCAGTCCGTGCACCCCCAGCAATGGCGCCCAGCCCGCCAGTGGGCCGTCCACCTGGGCGGTGCCCAGGTAGAGCCAGGGGAAGCCGGTGAGAATCCAGCCCCGTACCCAGTCACCCAGCAGCCACAGTGCCGGGAAGAGGCACAGGCGGCGCCAGCGGTCGTCACCGGCCAGCCTTCCCCAGCACCAGAACAGCGCCCCCGGAATCAGCGCCAGGCCCATGACAAACAGCAGCGTCATGGTGCCGGCCACCGGGGCGGAGGGCACGCCGTAGTCGTGGATGGAGACATAGACCCAGGAGACGCCCGAGCCAAAGAGCCCCAGCCCCACCAGCCAGCCCGAGCGGAACAGCTCACCGGGAGGCCGTGACAGGCACAGTAGCAGTATGGCGATGATGGAAACCGGACCTGCCAGCCAAAACTCCCAGGGGGAGAAGCTCAGTGTCTGCAGCGCACCGGCCAGCACCAGCAACAGCGCCCGAAGGGCTCTTTGCGGGGGGGTGTTGCTCAGCAGCGGTGTCCGGTCCCTTGGGATCTCAGTCACGGCGTTTGACCTTGACCAGGCGGATGGTGCGGTTGTCGGCGTTGAGTATGGTGAAATCAAAGCCGTCAAAGCTGACTTTCTCTCCCCGCCGGGGCAGGTGGCCAAACTGCTTGAGCAGGAGACCGCCCACGGTGTCGAACTCCTCCTCGTCCAGGTCCGATTCGAAGAAGGCGTTGAAGTCCTCCACCGGGGTCAGTGCCTTGAGGGCGAAGCTGCCGTCGTCACGGGCCTTGATGAAGGATTCCTCGTCCACGTCGTGCTCGTCCTCGATCTCGCCGACGATCTGCTCCAGCACGTCCTCGATGGTGATCAGTCCGGCCACACCGCCGTACTCGTCCACCACAATGGCCATGTGGTTGCGGTTGGCCTTGAACTCCTTGAGCAGCTGGTTGAGGCGCTTGGACTCGGGCACCACGGTGGCCGGGCGCAGTATCTCGCGGATGTTGTCCCGGTTGAGGTTGCCCTTCACCGCCAGTGGCAGCAGGTCCTTGGCCAGCAGTATGCCGACAATCTCGTCGGAACTGTCACCGATGGCGGGAAAGCGGGAGTGGGCGGAGTGGGTAATATCCTCCATGTACTCGGAGGGGTCGGCGGAGGCCCTGACGGTGACCATCTGGGAGCGGGGGATCATGATCTCCTCCACCCGCATGTCCGTGACCTGCATGGCCCCTTCGATAATGCTCATGGCATCGCTGTCGATCAGCTGCTGCTCTTCCGCGCTGCGCAGCACACCCAGCAGTTCTTCCACGGATTGTGGCTCACTGGTGAAGGCCTGTGACAGGCGACCCAACCAGGATTTCTGACTCTGATCGCTGCTGGAGCCGGAATCATTCATGGGGAGACTCTCTTTCCTTGCGGTTGTCCGGGTTGCTCAGGGAAGGGCTGTCGCCGTTCCCTGTGTCATCGCTCAAGTAGGGGTCGGGCAGACCCAGTGTCTGCAGAAGCCGCACTTCCAGCGCCTCCATGGCGTCGGCCTGGTCGGGCTCCTCGTGATCATGGCCCTGAAGGTGCAACATCCCGTGGATTACCATATGGGCCCAGTGGGCCGCCAGTGGCTTGCTCTGCGCCAGTGCCTCCCGGGCCACCACATCGGCACAGATCACGAGATCCCCCAGCAGTGGCAGTGTCATCCCCGGGGGCGCCTCGAAGGGAAAGGACAGCACATTGGTGGGCCTGTCCTTTCCCCGGTAGCGGTGATTCAGGTCGGCGGACTCTTCAGGGGAGACCAGCCTCAGGGTCACTTCCACCGGCTGTTCACACAGGTAGCCGGTGCGTGCCCATAAGGACAGTTGCGCCCTGGGGGGAACCAGTGGCTCCTCGCAGGCGATCTGGATATCCACCGTCAGCGCCCCGGTGGCGGGCGAGGGCTCAGTGTTCATCGTCCCAGTCGTCATAGGCTTCAACGATACGTTGTACCAGCGGATGGCGGACCACATCGGCGGCGCCGAAGTGGGTCATGCCGATGCCCTTCACGTCCCGCAGCACCCGGATGCAGTGTTCCAGCCCGGAGTTCTGGCCCCGGGGCAGGTCCACCTGGGTGATGTCACCGGTAATAACAGCGGTGGAGCCGAAGCCGATGCGGGTGAGGAACATTTTCATCTGTTCCCGGGTGGTGTTCTGGCTTTCATCCAGGATGATAAAGGAATTGTTCAGTGTGCGGCCACGCATGAAGGCCAGCGGGGCGATCTCGATGACGCTGCGCTCGATCATCTTGGTGACCTGCTCGAAGCCCACCATTTCATAGAGGGCGTCGTACAGGGGGCGCAGGTAGGGGTCCACCTTCTGGGCCAGGTCCCCGGGCAGAAAGCCCAGTTTCTCACCGGCTTCCACCGCCGGGCGCACCAGCATGACCCGCTTGACTTCATCGTTGTACAGGGCCTCCACGGCGCAGGCCACCGCGAGCCAGGTCTTGCCGGTGCCGGCGGGGCCGATGCCGAAGTTGATGTCGTGGCTGCGCACCGCGTGCACGTAGCGCTGCTGGTTCTCGCCACGGGGTTTGATCTTCATCTTGGGGGTGTGGATGATCTGCTGCACATTGCTGTCGTAGGCGGCGCTCTCGGGCATGCGCTCGTAGCCGGATTCGCGGATGTACAGATGCACCAGATCCGGTGAGATTTCCTCCGCCGCCTCGGTTTCCCGGTACAGGTGCTTGACCACCTCCATGGCCGCCTTGCAGGCTTCACCGGCGCCGCCGGAGATGCGGAAGTGGTGGCCACGGTAACCGATGCGCACCCCCATGCGCCTTTCCAGGTGCTTGAGATTTTCATCAAACTGGCCACAGAGGGTGGCCAGGCGACGTGGGTCGGCCGGTTCCAGATGAAACTCTTGGGGTTTGCCTGTCAAAATGGCCTCTTTGGTTGCTGTGAGTGTGGCCTGTTAGTAGGTCTGCTCGCCGAGCATTTCGCCGCGCAGTGAGTTGGGCAGTGCCGATGTGATGCGCACATCCACAAAGCGCCCGATCACCTCCGGCACCTCGGTGCGGAAGTTCACCACACGGTTGTTCTCGGTGCGGCCCTGGTATTCGCCGGGGTCTTTGCGGGAGAGGCCGGTGACCAGAATGCGCTGCTCGCTGCCCACCATGTGGCGGCTGATGTCCTGGGCTTTCTGGTTGATACGCTGCTGAAGCAGTGACAGACGCTCTTTCTTCACCGCCATGGGGGTCTCGTCCGGCAGTTCCGCCGCCGGGGTGCCGGGACGGGCACTGTAGATAAAACTGAAGGAGGTGTCGAAACCGATCTCCTGGATCAGCTTCATGGTGTCGGCAAAGTCCTTGTCCGTCTCGCCGGGGAAGCCCACGATAAAGTCCGAGGACAGGCTCATGTCCGGGCGGATGGCCCGCAGGCGACGGATCTTGGACTTGTACTCCAGTGTGGTGTGGCCGCGCTTCATCTGGGCCAGTATGCGGTCCGAACCGGTCTGTACCGGCAGGTGCAGATGGCTGACCAGTTCCGGCACCTGGGCGTAGACGTCAATCAGGGCGTCGGAGAATTCCACCGGGTGGGAGGTGGTGAAGCGGATGCGGTCGATGCCGTCGATGGCAGCGACACAGGTGATCAGCTCCGCCAGGTCCATGTCGTCACCGTCCAGTGTCTCGCCCTGGTAGGCGTTGACGTTCTGGCCCAGCAGATTCACTTCCCGCACGCCCTGTGCGGCCAGTGAGCGCACCTCTTCCAGTACGTCCTCCGCTGGGCGGCTGACTTCCTCGCCACGGGTGTAGGGCACCACGCAGAAGGTGCAGTACTTGCTGCAGCCTTCCATGATGGAGACAAAGGCACTGGGACCGTCGGCGCCGGGGGCGGGCAGCTCGTCGAACTTCTCGATCTCCGGGAAGCTGATGTCCACGATGCCCACGCCTTCGCCACGGCCGGCCTTGACGATCATCTCCGGCAGGCGGTGCAGTGTCTGGGGGCCGAAGACCATGTCCACATGGGGGGCGCGCTGCAGGATGGCGTCCCCTTCCTGGCTGGCGACACAGCCGCCGACACCGATTACCAGCTCCGGCTTGCTCTCCTTGAGGCGCTTCCAGCGGCCCAGCTGGTGGAACACCTTCTCCTGGGCTTTCTCGCGGATGGAGCAGGTGTTGAGGAGGATAATGTCCGCCTCGTTCTCGTTGTCGGTCCGCTCCACGGCGTGGCTGTCCCGTAGCAGGTCCACCATGCGGGATGAATCGTACTCGTTCATCTGGCAGCCGTGGGTTTTGATAAAGAGCTTTTTCGCCATGGTCTCGCACTGATCTCTGGGGAAATTGGACTGTGTTTCAGTATAACGGGCCGGAGTGGCCCGGGACTAGTGTCCGTGAAAGGCATTCTCAGGGACAGGCCGGTCAGTCCCGGTCCAGATAGGATTGCAGCTGTTCTTTCAGTCCCTTGGGCAGCTTGGTGATGATGAGTGCGTCCTTGCCGGCGTCGTAATGCACCGCCTGATTCACCAGGTCCGATGAGAAGGACAGGCTCAGGCCGTTGCCGGAGCCGGACAGTCGCACCAGCTTGCGCACTTTGCGCCGGTCCGGATGCAGCACCGTGTCCGGGTTCAGTGACTGGGACTCCGCGGCGTGGCGGGCAAAGCGCTCAGGCGCGTTCTCGTCCAGGTAGCCGGACAGGGCGCTCAGTGGCACCGGCTCGCCCATGGATTCCTGCTCCTGGCAGAAGGCGTAAGCCCTGGCCCGCACCGCCTGGGCCTGCTCGGGCTGGGCCTCACGGGCAAAGGATTCCACCGCCTCCATAAAGGTCCTGGTCTCGGCGTCCACGTCCACACTGGACTGGAAGCCCACCAGTTCGGCGAACTGCTTGCCACGCTCGCCGGTGCCGCGGGCCTGGATCAGTGTCAGGTAGTTCTCCCCGGGGTGCTCACCCAGCCAGTCGTCTTTCTCGATGCGGGCGGCCAGGTTCAGTCGGGAGAGGCTGATGCTGTCACTGGTTTCCAGCGCCAGGTCGGCGTCCAGTCGCAGTGTGCTGTCGGTTTCCAGTGCGAACAGGTAGATCACCTCGCCGTCCGCCAGGGCCTCGTGCACCAGCAGCAGCGGGCCGTCCACCTCCGCCTCGCTCTGGGCAATCAGGTCCTGCCAGCGGGAGAGCAGTTCGTCAGAGAAACCCTCGAAGCTCTGGCGGCCTTCCAGGTAGTCCTTCAGCCAGGCGGCCACAGGGTGGTTGCCGATGTCCTCGGAGAAGCGCCCATAGCCCTTGCCGGGCTTGGCGTTGAACAGGCGCTTGAACTGGCGGTGCAGTGCTTCGTAGTCACCGCCGGGCTCGCTCAGTGGCGCACCGGCCCGGACCCGTACCGGTTTGGACGGGTCTTCCTGGCTGGCATGGAGCAGGCGTAGCTGGCGGATGGCCATCAGCTTTGCAGCTGCTTTTCGCGGCGCAGCGTCTGCAGCAGCTCTTCCGTGGCCTTGGTGATACCGGCGTTGTTGTCGGCGCTGATGCTGTAGTCCGCACCACGGCCTTTCACACCGGTGCAGATCACGATCATGCCCTGATCCTGCAGCACCCGGGCCAGCTGGCCACGCTCTTCATCAGAGTCGCTGTTCTCTCCGGTCAGGGCGATGGCGGTCTTGCCCATATCAAACAGGCTGCGCTGCAGTGCCCTGGCCAGTGATGCGGCCGCCTGGCCGTCGCACTGGATCAGCACCGGCTTCTGGTCGAGACGGCGGCGCCAGTCGTCGCTGCTCACCGGCGCGAGCAGGTCTTCACCCGCACCAGCGGCGGATTCGATCATGCCGGCGCCGACGGTAGCGTTGCTCAGCCGGTCTATGAGGATAAAGGCACCGGTGGAGCCATGGCGCGGGTAGGGGTCGAAGGCCAGTGGCTGGGTGACGGTCAGCTCGCACAGGCCGATCTCATTGAGAGCCAGCTGATCGGCGGACTTGTGCTCCAGTGTGTTGACATCGGTCTGGTAGTGCACCCGGTTGACGGAACCGCTGGTGTAGCGGGTGCCCTGCTTGATGTCGTAGACGCGGCCGGGGACCATGGTCTGGTCGCTCATCCAGACGATGTTGGCGTTGAAGCGGCTTTCCACCTGGGGCAGGTCGCTGCTGTGCACCAGCATGTCGCCACGGCTGACGTCGATCTCATCAGCCAGTGTCAGTGTCACCGCCTGGTCCGTGTAGGCTTCCTGCTGGTTGCCCTCGAAGGTGATGATCTCCTTCACCCGGCTCTTGCGCCCTGAGGGCAGCGCAATGATCTCATCACCAGGGCGCACCACGCCGGAGGCGATGGTGCCGCAGAAACCCCGGAAGTTGAGGTTGGGGCGGTTGACGTACTGCACCGGAAAGCGGAAATGGGACAGGTCCTTGTCGCTGGCGATGGAGACCGTCTCCAGCTGCTCCATCAGGGGCTTGCCGGTGAACCAGGGCATGTTCTCGCTGGCGTTGACCACGTTGTCACCTTCCAGAGCGGACATGGGCACAAAGTGGATGTTCTCCAGGTGCAGGTCGCCACAGAAGGTGTTGTACTCTTCGCGGATCTCGTTGAAACGCTCTTCGCTGTAGTCCACCAGGTCCATCTTGTTGACGGCCACCACCACATGGCGGATGCCCAGCAGTGAGGCAATAAAGGAATGGCGCTTGGTCTGGGTCAGCACGCCGTAACGGGCATCAATCAGGATGATGGCCAGCTGGGCGGTGGAGGCGCCGGTGGCCATGTTGCGGGTGTACTGCTCATGGCCGGGGTGTCGGCGATAATGAACTTGCGCTTGTCCGTGGAGAAGAAGCGGTAGGCCACGTCGATGGTGATGCCCTGCTCGCGCTCCGCCTGCAGACCGTCCACCAGCAGTGCCAGGTCCGGACGCTCGCCGGTGGTACCCACCTTGGCGCTGTCGCTGGTCAGGGCCGCCAGGTGATCCTCGTAGATCATCTTGGTGTCGTACAGCAGCCGCCCGATCAGGGTGCTTTTGCCATCGTCCACGCTGCCACAGGTGAGCAGCCGCAGCAGTTGCTTGTTTTCGTGTTGCTTGAGGTAGGTATTGATATCCGTACCGATCAGGTCTGACTGGTGTGACATAAACTGGTCTCTCCGCAAATCCGCTCCCGGAGGCGGGTGATGGCTCCGGGTGATAAAGGTGACGTCGCGCCGGGCACTGGGCTCAGAAGTAACCTTCGCGCTTTTTCTTCTCCATGGAGCCGCTGCTGTCGCGGTCGATCACCCGGCCCTGGCGCTCGGAACTGGTGGCCAGAAGCATCTCCTGGATGATCTCGGGCAGTGTGTCCGCCTCAGACTCGACGGCCCCTGTAAGGGGGTAGCAGCCCAGTGTGCGGAAGCGTACGGACTTCATCATGGGCTTCTCGCCAGGCTCCATGGGCATGCGATCGTCATCCACCATGATCAGCGAGCCGTCGCGCTCCACCACGGGGCGCTTGGCGGCGTAGTACAGGGGTACGATCTCGATGTTTTCCAGATAGATGTACTGCCAGATATCCAGCTCGGTCCAGTTGGACAGGGGGAAGGCGCGGATGCTCTCACCCTTGTTGATGCGGCCGTTGTAGATGTTCCACAGCTCAGGGCGCTGATTCTTGGGGTCCCAGCGGTGGTTGGCGTCCCGGAATGAGTAGACCCGCTCCTTGGCCCTTGAGGCCTCTTCGTCACGACGGGCGCCACCGAAGGCGGCATCGAACTTGTATTTGTTCAGAGCCTGCTTGAGGGCTTCGGTCTTCATCACGTCGGTGTGCTTGGCACTGCCGTGACTGAAGGGGTTGACGCCCTGTGCCAGCCCCTCCTGGTTGGTATGGACAAGCAGGTCCAGACCGAACTTCTCCGCCTGGTATTCCCGGAAACGGATCATCTCCCGGAATTTCCAGGTGGTGTCGATGTGCAGCAGCGGGAAGGGCAGCCTGCCCGGATGGAAGGCCTTGCGCGCCAGATGCAGCATGACGGAGGAATCCTTGCCGATGGAATACAGCATGACCGGGTTGTCGAATTCCGCAGCCACTTCACGAATGATATGGATGCTTTCCGCTTCCAGTTGCTTCAGGTGCGTGAGATTGTAGGTGGTCATTGCGTCCCTTACCGCAGCATGGTTGGTGTCGACTGGCGACTCGGTGGCAGACAGTTTGCCTGACAGAAGCCTCATCAAATGGCGTCATATTATATCAGAACCGGCAGGCCATTAATAAGATTTTTGCCGCTGGCCGATCAGGGATTTTCGATGGAAAGACGGGGGAAAGAACGATCAGGAGCCGGGGTCTGTCATCTGCTGCAGTACGTAGTTTTCCAGGCGCTGTGCGTCATCACCCTGGAAATCACGGAATTCCGCGCCCAGGTTAAAGCATTGGCTTGAGACGCGGCGCACATAGATCACATGGCAATCCACGTTCAGGTCGCCATCCGGCAGGGCCAGAGAGGAGTACACCGGCACGGGCTGATGAGGCGCCACGGGCTCTCGGTTGGGCAGCAGCTGTTGCAGCATTTCCGGCGAGCACTCCACCATGAACCCGGCCCTGGACAGGTTGCAGACCCGGCACATGACGGCATCGCCGCAACGGGTCTCCAGCAGGGCTTCCAGGGCCACCGGCACACGATGGTAATGCCTCAGGTTGGGGGTGACTTTGGCTTGCTTTAACATAAGCGGCTCTGACTTCGCAATACGCGTCTTTCGATTATAGCGGATGCTGTGGCCGCGGCAAGTCGTCAGCGCCCGTGGTTACAGCTTTTCCTGCAGTATGCTGTTGACCTGTGCCGGGTTGGCCTTGCCCCCGGAGGCTTTCATCACCTGCCCCACCAGTGCGTTGAACTTCTTCTTCTTTTTCTTCTCCACCGGCTCCTGGCGGTAGTCCTCCACCATGGCCTGCTGCTCACTGAGCACCTGATCCACCAGTGACTCGATGGCACCGCTGTCGGAGACCTGCTTCAGGCCCTGCTTCTCAATGATGCCGTCGGCATCCCCCTCGCCCTGCCACATGGCCTCGAAGACCTGCTTGGCGATCTTGCCGGAGACGGTGTTGTCCTGGATGCGGCGCAGCAGCTGGCCCAGCTGGTCGGCGCTGACGGGGCTGCGTGTGAGAGGCAGGTCCTCCTGGTTGAGCAGCCGTGAAAGCTCGCCCATGACCCAGTTGGCGGCCAGCTTGGCATCGCCGCAGACCCGGGTGACCTGCTCGAAGTAATCCGCCGTGACGCGGCTCTGCACCAGGTTGCGGGCGTCGTACTCGGACAGGCCGTATTCGCTGATAAAGCGGGCTTTCTTGGCGTCCGGCAGTTCCGGCAGCCCGGCCCTGACGGCGTTGATGTAGTCGTCGTCGATCACCACCGGCAGCAGGTCCGGGTCCGGGAAATAGCGGTAATCGTTGGCGAACTCCTTGGTGCGCATGGAGCGGGTTTCGTTTTTCTCGGCGTCGTACAGGCGGGTTTCCTGCACCACGGCGCCACCGTCCTCGATCAGCTCGATCTGGCGCTCGATCTCGCTGTTGATGGCCTTTTCCACAAAGCGGAATGAGTTGACGTTCTTGATCTCGGTGCGCGTGCCCAGGGTTTCCTGTCCCACCGGGCGCACTGAGACATTGCAGTCGCAGCGCAGCGAGCCCTGTGACATGTCCCCGTCGGAAATGCCCAGGTAGGTGACCAGTGCGTGGATCTTGCGCAGGTAAGCCACCGCCTCGGCGGCGGAGCGCAAATCCGGCTCCGAGACAATCTCGATCAGCGGCGTTCCGGCGCGGTTCAGGTCGATGCCGGTGAGGCCGTGGAAATCCTCGTGCAGTGACTTGCCGGCGTCCTCCTCCAGGTGGGCGTGGTGGATGCGGATCTCCCTCGGCTCCCCCTCGTCCGGATCGATGGTGACCACACCCGGGCCCACTATGGGGTGGTACATCTGGCTGATCTGGTAGCCCTTGGGCAGGTCCGGGTAGAAGTAGTTCTTGCGGTCAAACACCGAGCGGTGGGCGATCTCGGCATTCACCGCCAGGCCGAACAGGGTGGCCATGCGCACGGCCCCCTCGTTGAGCACCGGCAGCATGCCCGGCATGGCCAGGTCCACGGCACAGGCCTGGCTGTTGGGCTCGGCGCCGAAGGCGGTGCTGGCGCCGGAGAATATCTTGGAGCGGGTGGCGAGCTGGGCATGGACTTCCAGCCCGATAACGGCTTCCCATTGCATGCGTCTTACTCCTTGCCGGTGGCCTGTGGGTCCGGCGCCTGCTGGTGCCAGTGGGTGACTTGCTGGAACTGGTGGGCGGCATTGAGCAGCCGCGCCTCGCTGAAGTCGCTGCCGATCAGCTGCAGCCCCACGGGCAGGTTATTGACCCGGCCGGCGGGGATGGACATGGCCGGCAGCCCCGCCAGGTTGGTGGAAATGGTGAAGGTGTCCTCCAGGTACATGGTTACCGGGTCGTCGTTCTTGCTGCCCTGGGGAAAGGCCGGCGATGGGGAGGTGGGGCCCATGATCAGGTCCACTTCCCGGAAGGCCTCCACAAAGTCCTGGCGGATCAGGCGGCGCACTTTCTGGGCCTTGAGGTAATAGGCATCAAAGAAGCCGCTGGAGAGGGCGTAGGTGCCCACCAGGATCCGGCGCTTCACCTCGTCACCAAAGCCTTCCGCCCTGGAGCGCATGTACAGGTCGTTCAGGTCCTTCGGGTCCTGGCACTGGTGTCCGAAACGCACCCCGTCGAATCGTGACAGGTTGGCGGAGCACTCCGCCGGTGCAATGACGTAGTAGGCCGGTATGGACAAGTGGGTGTGGGGCAGGCTGATTTCCTGCACCGTGGCGCCGAGTTTCTCGAACTCGCCAATGGCATTGCGCACCTGTTCCGCCATGGCCGGGTCCAGCTGTTCGGTGAAGAACTCCTTTGGCAGTCCGATCTTCAGCCCCTTGAGACTGTCATTGAGGTGGGCGCTGTAATCCGGCACCGGCTCGTCGATGGAGGTGGAGTCCAGTGGATCAAAACCGGCCATCACGCCCAGCATCATGGCGGCGTCTTCGGCGTTGCAGGTCAGGGTGCCGGCCTGATCCAGGCTGGAGGCAAAGGCAATCATGCCGTAGCGGGACACCCGCCCGTAGGTGGGCTTGAGTCCGGTCAGGTTGCACAGGGCCGCCGGCTGGCGGATGGAGCCGCCGGTGTCCGTGGCGGTGGCCGCCGGCACCATGCGCGCCGCCACGGCGGCAGCGGAACCGCCGGAGGAGCCGCCGGGGACCAGATTCTTTCCCCAGGGGTTGGTGACCGGGCCGTAATAGCTGGTCTCGTTGGAGGAGCCCATGGCGAACTCGTCCATGTTGGTCTTGCCCAGGCAGACGGCCCCGGCTTCACGCAGCAGCCGGGTGACGGTGGCGTCGTAGGGGGGCACGAAGTTTTCCAGCATGCGCGAGCCGCAGGTGGTGCGGACCCCCTCGGTGCAGAAGATGTCCTTGTGGGCAAAAGGGATGCCGGTCCAGGGGCCGGCGTCGCCGGCGGCAATGCGGGCATCCGCCGCGTCCGCATCGGCCAGTGCCTGCTCTTCGGTGACGGTGATGAAGGCGTTCAGTTCCGGATTCAGGCTGCGGATGCGCTCCAGACAGGCCAGTGTCAGTTCACGGCTGCTGGTTTCGCCGCTGGCCAGTGCCCGGGACAGCTCGGCAACAGTTTTGTGGTGCATAACGGTTTCCTTGGTGAGATCCGTCCGGTGCCCCTGTGGGGTCAGGGCGCTGCCGGGGGTCGTCGGTTAAGGCCGGCAGTGGCTATTCCACCACCCTGGGAACCAGGTAGAGGCCATCCTCGGTGCGGGCCGCCAGTGACTGGAAACGTTCACGCTGGACGGTTTCCGTGACCTCGTCCGGACGCAGTCGCTGCACCGCATCCAGTGGGTGGGCCATGGGGGTGACCTGTTCGGTATCCGCCGCCTGCAGCTGGTCCACCAGCTGGAGTATGTTGGACAGGTCCTTTTCCAGGCCCGACTTGGCGCTTTCGTCCAGATGGATGCGTGCCAGTACGGCGACGTTTTCAATGTCCTTGCGGGAGATGGCCATCTCGCCTCCGGGTGCTTGGGGTGATGTACTCAGAATCAAGGGCGCTATGGTAGCAGAATTCCCCGGGGACGGGAGGGGGTGGGGCGTCCATTGCCTGTTGCGCCATTACCGCAGCTTAAACAGGTTGGATTACAGCGGCGTCATAAGCGGTGACTGAATGGTCCTGGGGCAAAGACTCACCTTGCCTGTACCCCCTGCCGCTGCTAAAGTTGCGTCACCACCGTGACGGCCATTCGGGTCGCCCGATCGGGGGCCTTTTATCGCCCCCGACACAATCCGCTACCGCAGTTCAGGTTAAAACGACGCCCATGCTCATTAAGAAAATTCGCGGCCTCTTCTCCAGTGATCTTTCCATCGATCTGGGGACCGCCAACACCCTGATTTTTGTCCGCGGCCGGGGCATTGTCCTGGACGAGCCCTCTGTGGTGGCGATCAGTACCCATAACGGTCAGAAAAAAGTGGCGGCGGTAGGCGGCGAGGCCAAGCGGATGCTGGGGCGCACCCCCGGCAATATCACCGCCATTCGCCCCCTCAAGGACGGCGTGATTGCGGATTTTGTGGTCACCGAGAAAATGCTCCAGCACTTTATTCACAAGGTGCACGAGAACAGCTTTATCACCCCCAGTCCACGGGTTCTGGTGTGTGTGCCCAGCAAATCCACCCAGGTGGAGCGCAAGGCCATCCGGGAGTCGGCACTGGGTGCCGGTGCCCGCGAGGTGTTCCTGATCGAGGAGCCCATGGCCGCGGCCATTGGGGCCGGTCTGCCGGTGGAGGAGGCCAGTGGCTCCATGATTGTGGATATCGGTGGCGGCACCACGGAGATTGCCATTATCT
>JAWWAC010000013.1:0-64485 GCA_033721915.1 Oleiphilaceae bacterium | reverse complement strand
GGCGATCCTGGTAGGCGCTGCGGTAGGCTGAAATGACCGGATGCAGCCGGTCTTCTTCGTTCCCCAGCCGCCACAGATTCTGCTCAACGCCCTGCACGACCAGATGCACAACAGCGGCACTGATGGCGTCATTTGCTGCCAGGTAGCGGGGCTCATTGATGCTGTAACCAGCCTCCGCCTCGAGAAGTCGTTGGTTGCGCACAAACCGGAAAAGATCCCCTTCCATCTTCTGGGAAAAAATGGTCTTTGTAGTCAGCACACTGACCAGGATTTCCCCCGAATTCACATCAATGGCCCGGAGATTTACTGTCACCTGATCCACACGATACTGCTCACTGACACCCAGACCAAAGTAGCGCGCCCCCACACCTCCGGTGGCGGTATTGGTTTCGTAAGCAATAATGCCACCATCAAGCATCAAACTCGCCTGACGCAGGTTGGGCACATCGTCACGAATCTGCCGGATGATTCGTCTTTCTGTAAGAAGATCCTGCAGCCCTTCACGCTCCAGGGGACGAAACCAGCCGGAATCCAGCAACGCTGTCGTCAGCAAGGCACCACTGCCCTGGGTAACGGCCGTGGAAAAACTGCTTTGTCCGGCCTCGCGGAACTGTCCGGTCTGATCAGGAAAACGGTAAATGGCTACACTGATTCGTCCGGCCGGGGGCGGGAGACGAATGAGGTCAAAAAAAGTGTCTGAAGCCGGTGTTAATGTAGGCCCATCAACCGACTCAAAGTATGGATTATTACTGGTACCCACAGAGCTGCAACCTGAGAGCCACACCACAAGTAACAGAATCAAAGGTAATCGCCTGAACCGGATATACGTCAAACAGCACCACCTTTATTATCGTTGCCCGATTCGGAACCGGGTACTGTCACCGGTAATCAGGTCTGTGGTAATGATTTCGAGGCCTCCGTCGTCTGCCTCAATGATATCAATGGTGAAATCACCGGCATCGAAGGTGCCTTCCTGCAGAAGACCGTCCTGGTCAAAAATTTCCGCACGCAGGGCCCTGGAAATCTGACTGAGAATAGTGCGCTGGAGCTGTTGCTCAAATTGCTCCCGGGCTGTTCGGGGCGTCCTGCGTGCAATACTGTCCGCACTGCGGGTACTGTCCTGGGACTGGGCGTTGTTCAGATTGACGGCGGCCGCATTGGGGTTATTGCCACCAAAAGCCGGATTTGCAGGGCTGTAGACCAGATCCGCCAGAGCGCACAATGGTGAGCTGAGCAGAATCGTCAGGCTTGCTGTCTGTAAAAATCGCTTCATCTCAACTCTTCCTCCGCAAGATCCGGTTCATAACGAGAACTGCGCCCCTGGGATGTATTACTGGCAGAGACCACCCGATTCAGGTTCTCCAGAGCCGCCAGCGCCAGATCTCCGGGGGTTGTGCCTTGGGGCCGGAGTATGGCGCGAAAAATCACTTGCCGGTTGTATTCCAGCTGAATTATGGAAGCTGCCTGTCGCCAGGGACGCTCTTCCACGCTCAGCATTCCGTAGGTTTCAGGTCCTTCCAGACGCAGCAAGGAAGCAAACTCACGATAAAATGTCTCACCCTGGGGTGTAACGGTACTGCGAATCAGCGAGTTGCCCAGACCATCCTCCACACCTGTCTCAGAAGATGGTTCCAGAATACCGTCATCCAGAGCCTGTGCCGGAGAAGAAACAGAGACAAACAACCAGAATATCATTAGCACTGGTGTTAATTGGCCCTGTCCGAAATGGATTGTTTTCCCCATAACACGGCTTCCAGACGGTTTTTAACATTGAGCTTACGGTACAGATTGGACAAGTGCGACTTGACCGTATGGGTCGAAACACTCAGTTTTTTTGCAATTTCATCGTTATTGGCGCCGGCACACAAAGCCCTCAACACCTTGAGCTCCTTGGGCGTCAGTTCAGGCATGGAGGCAGATACTGATACGACGGAGGACACGGAACGGGAAGACTGATCACGGGTCTGTTGCAGGAAACGCGCCATCAAATCTCTTGGAAACCAGAAGTCTCCGGACAGAATAGCCCTGATACCCCGCACCAGAAGTTCCGGCTCGTCCGTTTCCCGGAAAACACCAACGCAATTGGACCTTTGCATCCACTCATCAAGCTCCATCTTTGGTCCAACATTGATCAGTGCGACCCTGCTTTTGCTGAAATGAGGTTGTGACAGCCACACATCTGATTCAAAGCGGTCATCTTCCTGGAACAGATGCATATCAAGGAGTATCAGGCGCGGAGCAGAGAGTTTGTTGAGAGTTTGAAGATCGTCAGGGCAGATAGCCGTACAGCGGAAGTGGTGTTCATTGGCAAGCAGATCCATCAGCAGATGCATCTGCAGGCCTGAACTGCCCAAGATAGCAATATCCTGCAACTTTTCATTATCGCGACCTGAATCCATGGGAAATGCTCTTGATTAAAAAGCCGCCATTGACTGATATAAACTGCTAGATTGGGGAAGAGTTGCTACAAAAGCAACAAAGCTAATAATTGAAAATATTAATTATTACTCGATACTAGTCAGTCGTTTCAGATTCGACAATAGCCCCAGCAAGCAGTTAACAATAATTTTCATTCTCGAAATTCAGCGTAAGAAGTTCCTTACCTATACTGTTCTGTGGTTACAGGAAATCGGGTCGTAGGATTTTGGGCACGCGGGAAAACAAGCAAAAAAAAACCCGGTCCTGAGACCGGGTTTTCTATTAGAGTAGTGGTCGGGACGGCAGGATTTGAACCTACGACCCCTTGTCCCCCAGACAAGTGCGCTACCAGACTGCGCCACGCCCCGACAAAGTGCTGCATCTGACCCGTTGGATCAGCGGGGAGGATAGTACCTCAAGGCTTTTGAGAAATAAAGGGTTTATGGGAAATAAACCCCCGCCCGGGTCAATGAGCCCCGTGGTGGTTGAGACTCTCCAGAACGTCTTCCAGTTCCGTGATCATCTGCCGGATCAGTTGCTTGTACTGGGTGTCTTCTTCCCGCTTCTCGCTGCTGTCGAGCTTCTGTTTGGCACCACCAATGGTAAAACCCTGATCGTACAGAAGGCTGCGGATCTGGCGGATCAGCAGGACATCGGCACGCTGGTAATAACGGCGGTTGCCACGGCGTTTGACCGGCGAGAGCTGGGGAAATTCCTGCTCCCAGTAGCGCAGCACATGGGCCTTGACCTGGCACAGCTCCGCCACTTCACCGATGGTGAAGTAGCGTTTTCCGGGGATGACCGGCAGCTCGTTATTGTGGCTGGGTTCCAGCATAGGTCTCTACTTTTTGTTTGAGTTTCTGGCCGGGGCGGAAAGTGACCACACGCCGTGCGCTGATGGGGATCTCCTCGCCGGTCTTGGGGTTGCGACCGGGGCGCTCCCGCTTGTCCCGCAGATCGAAGTTGCCAAAGCCGCTGAGCTTGACCTGCTCATTATGGCTTAATGCATCGCGGATCTCGTCAAAGAACGCTTCCACCAACTCCTTGGCTTCACGCTTGTTCAGACCGAGCTCCTCAAACAGGCGTTCCGCCATATCCGCTTTCGTTAAAGCCGCCATGGCTCTAGCTCCTCAATATTGCATCAAGCTGTGACTGCAACTGCGCGACGACCGCGTCAGAGAGTGTCTGGACTTCGTCGTCCTGCAGTGTCCGTTCAGGATGTTGCCAGAACAGGCTCATGGCCACGCTTTTCTGGTCATCACTGATGTGCTCGCCCTGATAGACATCGAACACACGCAACCCGGTCAGATGCTCGCCGGCGGCGCTGCGCACCACCGACTCGATGGCCGACCAGGGCTGATCCCTGCTGACAATAACCGCCAAATCACGGCGCACCTCCGGGAATTTGGAAAACTCCCGGAAATGAGGCACCTGGCCTGTCAGAACTGGTTTCAAGCATAGTTCAAACAAGTAAATCGCGCCATTGAGTTCCAGCTTCTTTTGCACCCCCGGGTGCAGTGCGCCGATCCAGCCCACGGGCTGCTCCCCCAGCAGGATGCGGGCGGACTGACCCGGATGCAATGCCGGATGCCGCTCGGCACGGAAGCAAAGACGGACCCCCAGTGTCACCGCCAGTGTTTCCAGATCCCCCTTGAGATCGTAAAAATCCAGCGGGCTCTTGTCGTTGACCCAGTTCTCCGGCTGCCGTGGCCCGGAAACCAGCCCCGCCACCATGGGCGTCTGCTGGATGTCTTCCACCTCACTGTCCACACCGCCGCGGCGGAAGCGCAGACCGGTCTCGAACAGCCGCACTCGGGACTGCTGGCGCTTCTGGTTGTGGGAGAGGGTCTTGAGCAGGCCCGGCCACAGTGAAGTGCGCATCTCCGCCATGTCCGAGGCGATGGGGTTGGCCAGGGCCACCGCCTGCTCATCCGGCTCCACCAGGCGCTGCAGTGCCGGGTCCACAAAGCTGTAGGTAATGGCTTCCTGGAAATCCAGTGACACCAGGTGGTCCCGCAGGCGCGACAGGGGACGGCGGGCCTCCGGAGAGGGGCGCAGTGTCTGCTGGAAAGAGGGCTGTGTCACCGGCAGCTGGTTGTAGCCATAGACCCGTGCGATTTCCTCGATCAGGTCCACCTCGATGGCAATATCGAAGCGGTGGCTGGGCACCCGGATCAGCCAGCGGGTGCCGTGGTCCTTCTCGATGTCCAGGTCCAGTCGGCTGAGAATCTCTTCGATGCGTGCCCTTGGGATGGCCATGCCAAGTACCTGGGCGATGCGCGCCTCACGCAGCTCAACCCATTGCTGAGCGGGCAGATCGGCCTTGCTGACCACCTCCACCATCTCACCGGCCTGGCCACCGACGATGGACAGCAGCAGCTCACTGGCCCGCTCCGCCGCCATGCGTTGCAGCTGCCAGTCCACGCCCCGCTCGAAGCGGTGTGAAGAGTCGGTGTGCAGTCCGTGGCTGCGGGCCTTGCCGGCAATGGTAATGGGGTCAAAGAAGGCGCTTTCCAGCAGGATATCCCGGGTCTCGGGGCCCACACCGGAGCCCTCTCCGCCCATGATGCCGGCCATGGCCAGGGGGCCCTGATGGTCGGCAATCACCAGCGTCTCTCCGCTCAGGGTGACGCTCTGGCCATCCAGCAGTGTCAGGCTCTCACCTTCTTGCGCCATGCGCACCACAATGCCCTGATGGATGCGGTGGTAGTCAAAGGCGTGCAGTGGCTGTCCGGTTTCCAGCATTACGTAGTTGGTCACATCCACCACCGGGTCGATGGCGCGGATGCCGCTTCGGCGCAGACGCTCCTGCAGCCACAGCGGGCTCTCCGCACTCATGTCCACGTTGTGGATGATACGGCCGATGTAGCGGGGACAGGCCTGGGGGGCGTCAACCCGGATATCCGGGACCTCCGGATAGGTCACCGGAACCGGCCGGGGCTTGAGATCCGCAAAGGGGGTGTCCGTCAGGGCACCCAGCTCGCGGGCCAGGCCACGCAGTGAGAAGCAGTCCCCCCGGTTGGGGGTCAGGTCCACATCGATGATGCGATCGTCCAGGTTCAGCGCTTCCCGCAGGTCCTGCCCGGGGGTGGCCTCACCGGGCAGCTCCATCAGGCCATCGCTGTCCTCCGCCAGCCCCAGCTCGTCGGCACCGCACAGCATGCCGAAGGAGGCCACGCCACGCAGCCTGGCCTTGCGCACCTGCATGCCACCGGGCAGTTGGGCACCGACACGGGCAAAGGGGGCCTTCATGCCGGGGCGCACATTGGGGGCGCCGCAGACCACGGTGACTGTCTCCTGGCCGTCGCTGACCTGGCAGACCCGCAGCTTGTCCGCGTCCGGGTGTGGCTCGACGCTGTCCACCTGGCCCACCACCACCTGTGTGAACTGCCCGGCCACCGGCTCAATGCCATCCACTTCCAGACCGGCCATGGTAATCCGTTCCACCAGTTCCTCACTGCCGATGGTGGGGTTGACCCACTGGCGCAGCCACTGCTCGCTGAATTTCATGGTAACAATTGCCCTGTCGCTGGGAAGTGAATGGGATTAGCGAAACTGGCGCAGAAAGCGCAGATCGTTGTCAAAGAAGGTCCGCAGATCATTGACCCCGTAGCGCAGCATGGCCAGGCGCTCCACACCCACACCAAAGGCAAAGCCGGCGTACTCGTCGGAGTCGATGCCGCAGTTCTCGAACACCCTGGGGTGCACCATGCCGCAGCCCATCACTTCCAGCCATTTGGTGCTGCCATCCGCCTCGGTGCCCCACTCGATGTCCACCTCGGCGGAGGGCTCGGTAAAGGGGAAGTAGGAGGGGCGGAAACGCACTTTCAGGTCCCGTTCGAAAAACACCTGCAGAAAGGCCTCCACGGTGCTCTTGAGATCCGCGAAGCTGACCTGTTTGTCCACCAGCAGCCCTTCCACCTGGTGGAACATGGGGGTATGGGTCTGGTCCGAGTCGCAGCGATAGACCCGCCCGGGGCAGATCATGCGAAACGGCGGCTTGCCCGCCTCCATGGTGCGGATCTGCACCGGGGAGGTGTGGGTGCGCAGCAGTGTACCGGGGTTGAAATAGAAGGTGTCGTGCATGGCCCGGGCCGGGTGGTGAGCCGGGATGTTCAGGGCCTCGAAGTTGTGCTGGTCGTCCTCGATCTCCGGGCCTTCCTCCACGGTGTAACCCGCCTGCCCGAAGAACTGCTCGATGCGCTGCAGTGTGCGGGTGACCGGGTGCAGACCGCCCGCCTCACGACCGCGGCCCGGCAGTGTGACATCCACCGCCTCTTCCGCCAGGCGGGCTTCCAGCGCTTCCTGCTCCAGAGCCTCACGGCGCTCGCTGATGGCCTCCTGCACACGGACCTTGGCCTCGTTGATGCGCTGCCCGGCAGCGGGGCGCTCTTCGGCACTGAGCTGACCCAGCCCCTTGAGCAACTGGGTCAACCGGCCCTTCTTGCCCAGGTAATCCACCCGCAGACGGTCCAGTGTGGCCAGATCCCGCGCCTGGCCGACCGCCTCCAGGGCCTCGTCAACCAGGCTGTGCAGATTCTCCATTCGTTCGCTCCCGATAAATAAGGGCTGGATACAGCATCAAGGCCCCGGCAGGGGGCCAGACAAAAAAATAGGGGAAGAGCACGCTCTTCCCCTACTGTTGAACCCGCCGTTTCAGTAGCGGGTTCCAGCGATCACCGTGAAAGAGCTCAGGCTTGCAGGCCGGACTTGGCCTTTTCCACCACGGCCGCAAAGGCCTGTTGCTCGTTCATGGCCAGATCGGCCAGGACCTTGCGGTCAATTTCCACGTTGGCCTTCTTCAGGCCGGCGATCAGACGGCTGTAGGACAGGCCGTTCATACGGGCACCGGCGTTGATACGGGCAATCCACAGCGCGCGGAACTGGCGCTTCCGCTGGCGACGGTCACGGTACGCATACTGACCGGCCTTGATCACCGCCTGTTTGGCAACACGGTAAACCCGGCTGCGGGCACCGTAGTAACCCTTGGCCCGATCCATAATCTTTTTGTGACGACGGTGTGCGACGACACCACGTTTGACGCGAGGCATAGTTCAATCCTTCTGGTGTTTATCAATCAGTTCGCAAGGCGTTTCAGAGCTACTTAACTTTACGCAGCATGCGCCGGATCAAGGGCTGGTCGGAACTGGCAATCTGCTTGGTGCCACGCAGTTGGCGCTTACGCTTCGGGCTCTTCTTGGTCAGGATATGACTGGTGAAGGATTGCTTGTGCTTGAAGCCGTTGGCGGTTTTCTTGAACCGCTTGGCCGCACCGCTTTTGGTTTTCATCTTGGGCATTACTGTAACTCCGCATTCGTTTTGAAAAGGCTAGTTTTTCTTTCGGGGCGCAATAACCATCGTCATCTGGCGGCCTTCCATCTTGGGCCTCTGCTCGACCTGCGCCATGTCGTCCACATCCTGTTCAATGCGGTTCATCAGCTGCATGCCAATTTCCTGGTGCGCCATTTCCCGTCCGCGAAAGCGGATGGTGACTTTGCCTTTGTCCCCATGATCAAGGAAACGTATCAGGTTGCGTAGTTTTACCTGATAATCCCCTTCTTCCGTCCCTGGTCTGAACTTCACTTCCTTAAGCTGAGTCTGCTTCTGCTTCTTTTTCGCCGCAGCCTTGGCTTTTTTCTCTTCGAAAACCTTTTTGCCGTAATCCATGATCTTGCAGACCACGGGTTCCGCATCGGCTGCGATCTGGACCAGATCGAGTGATTCAGCCTGTGCCCGTTCCAGAGCTTCTTCTATGGGCACAATACCGATCTGGTCGCCATCCGAACTGATAAGGCGGACTTCGGTAGCGTCAATATTATCGTTGATCGGCGGACGCTTGGAGCGAACTCGACGATTAGTGGGTCTTTTGATAATTAACTCTCCGTTGGGTTTCTACCTTTACGCTCGGTCTCTGAAGTCAGAAGCGCAATAAACTGTTCAATTGTCATGTTGCCAAGGTCCTCACCCTTGCGGGTGCGAACGGCAATCTGTCCGGATTCGACTTCTTTATCGCCAATCACGGCCAGATAGGGCACTTTGTCCAAAGTATGCTCGCGGATTTTAAAGCCAATCTTCTCGTTTCTCAAGTCAGCCTGCACCCTAAAACCCGCTTCTTTGAGACGATCGGCTACTTTACCACAGGTTTCCCGCTGATTGTCGGTGATATTTAACACCGACACCTGCACCGGAGCCAGCCAGAGGGGGAAGGCCCCCTCGTACTCCTCGATCAGTATGCCGATAAAGCGCTCGAAGGAACCCAGCACCGCCCGGTGCAGCATCACTGGCACCTGACGGCCCTGGCTCTGGTCCCTGGGGACGTATTCCGCACCCAGACGCTCGGGCATGGAGAAATCCACCTGGATGGTGCCACACTGCCAGACACGGCCGATGCAGTCCTTCAGTGAGAATTCGATCTTGGGACCGTAAAAGGCCCCCTCGCCCGGCAGCAGCTCCCAGTCCACGCCCTGCTTGTTGAGGGCCTGCTCCAGTGCCGCCTCGGACTTGTCCCAGCTGGCATCACTGCCCACCCGCTTTTCCGGGCGGGTGGAGAGCTTGTAGAGAATCTCGCTGAAGCCGAAGTCCTGGTAGACATCGTGCAGCAGGTCGATAAAACGGGAGACCTCTTCCTGTATCTGGTCTTCCTCGCAGAAAATATGCGCGTCGTCCTGGGTAAAGCCCCGCACCCGCATCAGCCCGTGCAGCGCGCCGGAGGCCTCATTGCGGTGGCAGGAGCCGAACTCCGACAGACGCAGTGGCAGATCCTTGTAGCTTTTCAGGCCCTGGTTGTACACCTGCACGTGGCAGGGGCAGTTCATGGGCTTGATGGCGAAGTCGTATTTCTCCGACTCTGTGGTAAACATGTCGTCGCGGAACTTGTCCCAGTGACCGGACTTCTCCCAGAGACTGCGTGAGACCACCTGTGGCGTCTTGATCTCCTGGTAGCCCTGGTCCGAGAGCTTGGCCCGCAGGTACTGCTCAATGGCCTGGTAGACGCTCCAGCCCTTGGGGTGCCAGAACACCATGCCAGGGGCCTCTTCCTGCATATGGAACAGGCCCAGCTTCTTGCCCACCTTGCGATGGTCGCGCTTTTCGGCCTCTTCCATGCGGTGCAGATAGGCCTTCAGGGCCTTCTTGTTGGGCCAGGCGGTGCCGTAGATGCGCTGCAGCTGCTCGTTGCCGGTATCACCCCGCCAGTAGGCGCCGGCCACCTTGGTCAGCTTGAAGGCCTTCAGGCGCCCGGTGCTGGGCACGTGGGGGCCGCGACACAGGTCGATGAAATCCCCCTGGCGGTAGAAGGACAGTTCTTCATTGCCGGGAATATCGGCAATGATGCGCACCTTGTACTCCTCGCCCATTTCATCGAAAAGGCGCACGGCCTCGTCCCGGGTCATCACGGAGCGCTCGACCCTGTAATCCTCTTTCGCCAGCTCTTCCATGCGCTTTTCGATCTTTTCCAGATCTTCCGGGGTAAAAGCACGGTCGTATTTGAAGTCGTAATAGAAGCCGTCCTCAATGACCGGGCCAATGGTGACCTGGGCTTCCGGGAACAACTGCTTGACCGCCATGGCCAGCAGATGGGCGGTGGAGTGGCGGATGATCTCCACCCCCTCCTCGTCCCGCTCGGTCACGATGGCCAGCTCCGCGTCCCGGTCAATGGTGTGGCTGGTGTCCACCAGCTGGCCGTCCACCTTGCCGGCCAGTGCGGCCTTGGCCAGGCCGGCACCAATGTCCCGGGCCACCTCGGCCACGGTGACCGGGTGATCGAATTTGCGCTGACTGCCGTCCGGAAGTGTGACTGAAGGCATTCTTGACTCCGCTCAGTGGTGATCCCTACGAAAGATCACGTGATGATTTCTGGCTCCGGAAGGCTCCGGACCCGCAGGCGCCACAGTCTATCAAGACACCGCCCCGGCTGCCATGGCGGAGTGGGGACAAATGCGCCGGCGTGGGCCCTCCCCGGGTGTATTCCCGTACTGACTGCGGGGCCCTGGCGTCCATACCGCCATAGCGGCCCCAGGGTTCAGCCTTCTTCAGCTGTGATACGGCGACGCCGGTACTGGTTCCAGGCCACGCCGGCCACCAGCAGCAGTAGGGGCACATAGAGCCACTGGGGGGATGGCCTTGAGCGGGGCACCACGATATGGGTGATCAGCCAGTCGAACTGCAGCAGGCTCTCATCCGCCTCACTGGCAAATTCAATGTGGTCAATGCGCAGTGCCTGTCCTTCCGGTACCAGTTCCAGTCCCCAGTCACGCCAGCGCTGCTCGCCGCTCTCTGCTGGAGGCAGGTTCAAGCGCATATGCCGTGACATCTCGCCCCGCTCCAGTGTCTCACCCTGTACCACAATCTCCACCGGCTGATCCTCAGGCAGCTGCTCCGTGGCGGAATAGAGCGCCGTGGCCGGTTCAAGGGTCTCTGCCGGGAACCACTGGCTCCACCAGAAATCCGGACGGAACAGGCTGAATGCCAGCAGGATCAGCAGGGCCGACTCCCAGCGGCGGCTGCGCACCAGCCAGAACCCCTGGGTGGCGGCGGCAAACAGCAGCATGGCACCGGTGGCGCTGACGATGGTGACCATCAGGTCCCACCAGCCACTCAGTCCGATCAGCAGCAACTGGGTGTTAAACAGGAACATGAAGGGCAGCACGGCGGTGCGGATATCGTAGATAAACCCCTGAATGCCTGTGGCAATGGGGTCGGCCCTGGAAATGGCCGCCGCCGCATAGGCCGCCAGCCCCACCGGCGGCGTGGCATCCGCCAGTATGCCGAAGTAGAACACAAACAGGTGCACCGCAATCAGCGGCACCAGCAGCCCGTTCTCTGCTCCCAGTGTGACAATCACCGGCGCCAGCAGCGAGGACACCACAATGTAGTTGGCGGTGGTGGGCAGCCCCAGACCCAGAATCAGGCTCATCAGTGCGGTAAAGATCAGTATCAGCAGCAGGTGACCACCGGAGACCAGCTCCACCAGCTCGGTCATGACCAGCCCCACGCCAGTGAGGGTCACGGTGCCCACCACAATACCGGCGGTGGCGGTGGCCACACCGATGCCCACCATATTACGCGCGCCCTTCACCAGCCCCTCAAGGGCTTCGGATACACCCTGACGGGTGGCCGCCCACAGGGCCTTCTCGCGGCGGAACAGGGCGGACAGGGGGTGCTGGGTCAGCAGTATCACCAGCAGGAAGGCGGTGGCCCAGAAGGCCGAGAGCTGTGGCGACAGGCGCTCCACAGTCAGGCACCAGACCAGCACCACCAGCGGCAGCAGGAAGTGCAGACCGGACTTCAGGGTGTCCCCCACCGGAGGCAGGCGCTCGGCCAGGGTCTCCGGGTCGGGCATGGGAAAGCGGATGGCGTAACGCAGCAGGCCCAAATAGGCCAGCCCCAGGCCCATGGCCATGATCAGGGAGGCCTGCTGCGGTGCCACCTGTTTCAGCCATCCCAGCCCGTGATAGACCGCCAGGCTCAGCATCATCACCAACAGCAGCAGGGTCATCCAGACCAGAAGCCGAAGCAACAAGGGCTTCTGGTGCCCCCGTGGCAGCCCCTCAAGACCCTGCTTGCAGGCCTCCAGGTGCACAATGTACAGCAGCCCGATGTAGGAGATCAGCGCCGGCAGCAGTGCATGGCGCACCACCTCGACATAGGCCACACCCACGGACTCGGCAATCAGGAAGGCCGCCGCCCCCATGATCGGCGGTGTCAGCTGACCGGTGGTGGAGGCAGCCACCTCCACGGCGCCGGCCTTGGTGGCCGGGAAGCCGACCCGCTTCATCAGAGGTATGGTAAAGGTGCCGGTGGTGACCACATTGGCAATGGAGGAGCCGGAGATCACACCGCTCAGGCCGCTGGAGACCACCGCTGCCTTGGCCGGGCCACCACGCATATGGCCCAGCAGCGCATAGGCCACGGCAATAAAATACTGCCCGGCCCCGGCCCTCTCCAGCAGAGAGCCGAACAGGACAAACAGAAACACAAAGCCCACGGACACTCCCAGGGCCACGCCGAAGACCCCTTCAGTGCTGATCCACTGGTGGGTGGCGATGCGTCTCAGGCTGGCACCGCGATGGGCCACCACATCGGGCATGTAGGGGCCGAAGTAGGTGTACAGCAGAAACACCAGCGCCACGATGGCCAGTGGCCACCCCAGGGCACGGCGACAGGCGTTGAGCAGCAGCACCATGCCAATGCCCGCCACCACCAGGTCCTGCGCCAGTGGTGCACCGGCACGCCCGGCCAGGTCTTCGGAAAAGACATACAGATAGGCGGAAGAGGCCGCACCCAGCATTGCCAGCAGCCAGTCGTACCAGGGCACCTTCTGGCCGCTGGCACTGAAGCGGGCCGGAAACAGGGTAAAGGCCAGAAACAGGGCAAAGGCCAGGTGGATGGCCCTGGACTCGGTGGCATTGAAGATCCCCAGATCCAGCAAAAAGGGCAGTGGTGATGCAATCCACAGCTGGAACAGCGACCAGCACAACAGCACCGCCAGCAGCAGCCAGGCCTCCGGTCCCTGCCCTTCCCGGCTGCCTGTCTCCAGCTGATGTGTCGACTCGCCAGTGCTGCCGTTAACGGCCATGTGCCGCTCCGCACAGGGACATCATCACAGCAACCCGGCTTCCTTGTAGTATTTCTCGGCCCCTTCGTGCAGAGGTGCTGTCAGTGCGTTTTTGACCATTTCTTCTTTCTTGAGGCTGGAAAACGCCGGATGCAGGCGGCGGAAGCGGTCAAAGTTCTCAAACACCGCCTTCACCACCTGATAGACCGAGTCCGCCGGCGTGTCCGCCGAAGCCACAAAGGTGGCCGCCACACCGAAGGTCTCCACATCCTCCTCGTTGCCCCGGTATAGGCCGCCGGGAATGGTGGCGTGGGTGTAATAGGAGTAGCGCTCCACCAGATTGTCCACCGCCTCGCCACGGACGTTCACCAGCACGCTGTCACAGGCGGTGGTGGCCTCCTTGATGGAGCCGGAGGGGTGACCCACGGTGTAGAAGAAGGCATCGATGTTGTTGTCGCACAGGGCGCCGGACTGCTCCGAGGCGCTCAGCTCCGCACTCATGGCAAAACGCTCCCGGTCCCAGCCCATTTCCTCCAGCAGAACCCCCATGGTGGCCCTCTGGCCCGAGCCGGGGTTGCCCACATTGACCCGCTTGCCCTCCAGGTCGGTGAACTCGCTGATGCCGGCATCGGCCCTGGCCACTACCGTGAAGGGCTCCGGATGGAGTGAAAACAGCGAGCGCAGCTTCTTGTTTGGCCCGGCATCGGCGAAGTCGCTGGTGCCCTGATAGGCGTGATACTGCCAGTCGGACTGCACCACCGCCAGGTCCAGCTCACCCTGGCGCATGGCGTTGAGGTTGTAGATGGAGCCACCGGTGCTCTCCACGGAGCAGCGGATACCGTGCTCGTCGTGGTTGCGGTTCACCAGTCGGCAGATGGCGCCACCGGCGGGGTAGTAAACCCCGGTGACGCCGCCGGTGCCGATATTCACAAAACGCTGTTCGTCGGCCAGCGCTGGCGCACTGGCCGCCACCCCCAGCACAGCGACACCCGCAAGCGCCTTCAGAGTTGCCCTGATCCTCATGGGTTTTCCTTACTGTTCACATTAAGACTGACAGAGCATAACAAAATCCCGCGGCAAGGGACCGCCCTGCCACACTCTTGTGACCGTCAGAACAAAAAAAAGCCCGCCAATACTGGCGGGCTTTTCATAACACGACGATGTCCGTCGTTACTGCCTTACTTGCGGGCCTCAGCTTCCTTGCGTCCCTTCTCGGCCATTTTCTTGGGGTCGATCAGGAAGTGGGCCAGAGCCGGCATCAGCCAGATGGCGCCGACCATGTTCCACAGGAACATGAATGTCAGCAGGAAGCCCATGTCCGCCTGGAACTTGATGGGCGACAGCATCCAGGTGAACACGCCCAGCGCCAGTGTCATACCGGTAAAGGCGACGGCCTTGCCGGTGGTGCGCAGAGTCTCGAAGTAGGCTTCCTGCAGCTCATAGCCCAGCTTCAGGTAACGCTCCAGCTTGCTGAACATGTAGATGCCGTAGTCCACACCGATACCCACGCCCAGTGCGATGACCGGCAGTGTCGCGACCTTGATGCCAATGCCGGCCTGGGCCATCAGCGCCTCACACAGCACCGAGGTGAGACCCAGTGGCAGTATGATACACAGCACCGAACGTACCGAACGGAAGCTGATCAGACAGAGCACGAAGACCACGGAGTAGACGAACAGCAGCATGAAGTTCTTGGCGCTGCCGATGACCTCGTTGGTGGCGGCTTCCACACCGGCGTTACCGGCGGCCAGCTTGAACACGTACTCGTCCGGATCGTTGTTTTCCTCGGCGAACTCCTTCACCTCGGCCACTACGCGACGCAGAGTATCGGCCCGGTGGTCTTCCAGGTAGGCCAGAATCGGCGTCAGGCTGCAGTCGGTGTTGATCAGTGCGCCCGGGGCGGAACGGATGGTGGCGTTGATAATGGTCTGGTTACGGGAAATGTCGTACCAGTTCCAGTTACCCTCGCTCAGTGCCCGGGTGACGATCTTGGTGACATTGGCCAGGCTGACCGTGGAGTCCACACCCTTGGTGTTCTGGAGACGCCACTGCAGTGTATCCATGGCACGCAGCACATTGTAGTGGGTACAGGTCTCGGGCGGCGTCTGAACCATGATCACCATGACATCCGCCGACTGGCTGTAGTTTTCGCCAATGAACTTGTTGTCCAGGTTGTACTGGCTGTCAGGGCGGAGTTCCGGTGCCCCTTCATCCAGATCGCCCACTTCCAGGTCCTGTGAGTAATACAGGCCCACACCCAGCCCCACCAGCGCGATGACAATGGAGACAGGCGCCACTTTGGCACTGGCAAAGTTGGACAGGATTTCCCATTTGCGGTCGGCATTGCCGGTGTGATTCTGCACGTGTTCCACACCGCTTCTGGTGATGCCGATGTAGGACATGATCAGCGGATTCAACACCAGGTTGGTGATAATGATCACCGCCACACCAATGCCCGCGGCAACGGCCAGGTCCCGGATCACGTCGATTTCGATAAACAGCAGTGTCAGGAAGCCAAAGGCGTCACTTACCAGTGCCACAATGCCCGGAATATACAGCGCACGGAAGGCCAGCTTGGCGCTCATCAGCGGCTTGTAGCCGTGCCCGGCCTCAATGGCCATGGCGTTGATCACCTGCACCCCGTGACTGATGGCAATGGCGAACACCAGGAAGGGCACCAGCACCGAGTAAGGGTCCAGACCGTAACCCAGTACCCGCAGCATACCCAGCTGCCAGAATACCGCGATGATGGACGTCACCACCGGCACCAGAGTGCCGACGATGCAACGGGAATACCAGTACAGGAACACCGTGGTCAGAACAATGGTGATCAGTGCGAAGAGCGCCACAGACTTGATGCCTTCGATCAGGTCACCCACCAGCTTGGCGAAGCCCACAATCTTGATGTCGATATTGGGGTACTTCTCTTCGTACTTCTGACGGATCTTTTCTTCCAGGGCCTGGGAAAATTCGCCGTAATCCAGAGATTCGCCGGTATCCGGATCGGTCTCGTACAGCGGGGCAAATACGATGGAGGACTCAAAATCGTCACCCACCAGTGAGCCGATGTGGCTCGAGCGCAGAACGTTGTCGCGCAGCTGGTTGAGACTCGCTTCACTGCCATCGTAGTTGTCGGGAATCACCGTGCCGCCCTGAAAACCCTGTTCGGTCACTTCCTGCCAACGCACATTGGGGGTCCAGAGAGACTGGAGCCCGGAACGGTCCACACCGCTGAGATAGAACATCTCGTCGGTGATTTCCTGCAGGGCCTGCATGTACTCTTTATTGAAAATATCGCCCTTTTCGTGTTCAACAGCAATCCGCACGAAGTTACCCAGGTTCTGCAAGTCATCCCGGTGTTCGAGCATGTTGACGATGTAGGGGTGCTTGAGCGGAATCAGACGCTCGAAACTGGCATCGGGCTGAATCTTGACGGCGTTGTACCCGAGAAACAGGGTGGTCAACAGCAACAGGATCAGCAGTGGAACACGATTGTTGAAAATAAGCCGTTCAATCAACGGCTCAGCGGAAGCCGGCAAATCGCCGCGGTCGCTCTGGCCATGCTTTGGGTCAGACATCTAAACTACCTCTTGCCAAATCACTTATTAGTCGTTGTTGTGTAACGTACAATTCCAGCCGGTTACGGCGTAAAATCCCGTCCACTGCCATCAGTCAGAACCGCGCCGCCTTCGCCGACCAGCAACAGCCCCTTGCCTTCCATGACCAGCACATCCACAAAAGACTGGCGGCTCGGGCGGGTATAGGTGGTGAAGGTTTTGCCGTCATCGGTGCTGCGCAGGATGGCGCCATCGTTGGCGACCAGAACGATATCGCCATTGTCACCCACGTTGCCGGAGTTGATGGTGCGATCAATGTCAGTGTCGATTTGGCTCCAGTCGTCACCCAGGTTCTCGGAGCGGTAGATGTTGCCCCGCAGACCAAAGGCCAGAATCTGGTCGGGTTTGGACGTTCCGACCACGCCAAAAAAGGAACCATCGTAAGGGGTCTGGACTTCAACCCAGGTTTCGCCCTTATCGGTGGAGCGATGCACAATGCCCGCCTCTACCGCCAGGAAGAGCGCGCCATCAGCGGTTTGACTGATGGCGTTGAAGTTGAAGCGCCGGGGGTTATTGATCGCCCCCATGTGATTCTTCCAGGTTTTGCCGCCGTCGGTGGTCAGAAAGATCATGCCGTAGCTGCCGACTGCCAGCCCACGCTTCTCATCGGCAAACCAGACGTCCATCAGCGGCTGCCAGGGGCCCGCCTCGGCGTCCGCCATGGCATCTTCCAGAGTGAACTCGATATCTTCCAGCTCAAACCGCAGGTCGGCACGCTCATCCGGATCTTCGGCGGCTTCCAGCTCCGCCTTCTTTTTTTCAATCTGCTTTTCCAGGTAAGCAATGATCTTTTTCTGTCCTTCAAAGCCGTCCAGCTGTTTGACCCAGGTTTCCCCCCGGTCACTGGAGTGCAGTATGACCCCGCCATGACCCACGGCCCAGCCTTTCTCCGGGGTGGGGAAATAAACGCCGGTGAGTGTCGCTCTGACCGGAACTTCCGCCTGAATCCAGGTCTGGCCGAAGTCATCGGAGTAAATGATGTGCCCACGCTCGCCCACGGCCACCATCCGGTCACCGCTCTGAGCGGTGTTCAGCAGCAGGCTCTCTGCCGCCAGGTCGGTCTCCATTGCCGGGGTTTCAAGCACATCACCCACTGCCGCCACGGGCAGGCTGACTGGTGCGAGAGCGGCGCACAGACAGAAAGCGCCTACTGTTTTAAGTGCGGACCGTTTTGCCATTCGGAAATGCCTTTTTTATCTTTATGATAATGAAAACCGGGCCACTCAGTGCCCGGCATGCTGACTGCTAGCGAACTCCCCGGCGTCTCAGAGCCTGAGGCGAGAAGTAACGCGGGTTGGGTATCCTGTCTTCATAGAACACCCGGTGCGACCCTTCCTCGGTATCCAGCCCCTGTACGTGATAACGACGGGACTGAAGATCGTGGAAGATATCCAGCGTCGACCAGACGCCGGGTAACTCGTAATAGTTCTTGTTCATGGCCTGGCTGACTCGCCAGAGCTCGCCACGGCCATCGTACTGATCCACCGATACGACCTTCCAGCTATCGGCATCGATGTAAAAGACACGTCTGGAGAAGATATGGCGTTCCCCTTCTTTCAGGTTCGCCTCCACCACGTGCACATAGTGCCGCTCCCAACGCTGTAGATCCGGGTTGACGTGTGATGTCCCCAGAATCTCATCGTAAGGCAGCCCTTCCTGGGCAATGTCGTAATTGTTGTAGGGAATATAGAACGGTTGAAGGCCCTGATACTCCCAGTTGTAACGGTTGAGTGCCCCGTTAAACAGATCAGTCTCGTCGGCCGTACGCAGGTTCTCGGAGGCCGCGATGGGTGAATCATACGCCAAATTCGGCGCTCTGCGTACCCGTCTTTGCCCCGAGTTATAGCCCCAGGCCCGTCTCGGCTCGATCACCTGGTTCATGGTTTCGTGCACAAGCACGGCACCACCGGCCAGGCGGGCCGGGGAGGTGGTCGAGGACAGATAGTAAAACAATGTATTATCCAGGCTGTCGGCGTCCAGCTCAGGATTGTAGAAGTTGAAGAAAAACTCCTGCCGGGACATGGTGAGACTGTAGTCGCCACCCTGGGTCACTGCCACCTCACCGGTACGGCGCTCGCCAAAGATGCCCCGCCAGTGGGTCAGGTGGTTCCACATAGCCTGCATGGCCTTCTCTTCGTTGCTGCCATGGAGTATCGGGAAAGGGGTCCCGCCATAGGCGTTTTCAATGCCATTGCCGTTATTCACCAGCCTTGCCTTGACGGCATTCTCGCGGGTGTTCTTCATGACCCACTCCGGCAGTGCGTGGGTGCGGCGGCTGGGGTAGACATTCAGCCGGTAGGTTTCCGGGTAGGTCTCCATCAACGCCTGGGTGCCCGGCGTGAGGTGCTCGGAGAACGCCTCCATGTTATTGACACTGATGGAGAACAGTACCTCGTCGTCCGGGAAAGGGTTGGGGTGGAAGCTGCCGGGTCCTGCATAATCCACATGATCCGGCGGTAAGGACAGCCCCCCTTCCCAGGCCGGGATCACACCGTCCTCGGACCCGGCCCTGGGGGAGCCGAAGGGAGTCAGGTCGCTGCCACCCAGACGGCTGGCCTGCTGCTGGGAAACCGCGGCCATTGAGGAAGCGCCGGCTGCGGAAAGCACCAGCGCACAGGTAAGGGGCAAAAGGGTTTTGTGCATCATCGTTCAAGCATCCTGCTAGCGATAGGCTGCAACATCACTATGCGGCCAGATTATTGTTTTTACCGGACAGTAAGACTAGTTGACTGAAAGGCAATTGCCAGTCATTCAGGGGCGCCCCGTCAAGGCTGTGAGACCGGGGCGGCCGCCTGAATGACAGGCGGTGTTTTTGGCGCCATGCCTGGCGCCATAACACCCTGACGCCTTAATCCGCCAGACTCTTGACGACCACCTCGTAGACGTCCCTGGACAGCTCCAGCTTGGCGGCAATGGATTCCAGAACGTCCTTCATGGCCGTCCTCAGGTGGGGCGCATACTGGCGCCAGCGCGTCAGGGGTTGCACCAGTCGGGCGGCAATGGGCGGGTTGCTGTTGTCCAGACGCTGGATCTGTTCCCCCAGAAAACGGTAGCCGGCACCGTCAGGGCGATGGAAACGTATCAGGTTCTGACCGGCAAAAACACCGATGACAGCACGGATTTTATTGGGGTTTTTCCAGTCGAAAGCCGGGTGCTCAAGCAACGACTGCACCTGCTCCAGGCTACCGGCCTGCTCACTGCCCGATTGCACGGAAAACCACTGCTCCACCACCTGGGGGTCATGCTGCCAGCGGTCATAGAACGACGACAGCGCCTGCTCCCTCTCACTGGCAAAGTCGGAGTTGACCAGAGCCCGCAGCGCCCCCATCTGGTCCGTCATATTGCCCGCCTCTCGGAACTGGGCCTGTGCCAGGTCCCGTGCCTGGTCATCATTGATGGCCAACAACCAGGCCAGTGCGGTGTTGCGCAGTGAGCGGGCGGCAATCTGTTCCGTGGTCACGGCGTAAGGCTGGCTGTTGGCATGACGGTGGTAGCTTGCCAGCAGGTCCTCGCGCAAATCACGGGCCAGTGTCTCCAGCACCCGCTGCCGGGCCCTGTGGATAACCTCCACATCCGCCGATTCCGACAGCTCGATCAGGTAAGACACCCCCGGCAGCGAGAGCATCTTGGCCACCAGTGCCTGATCCAGGCTCTCATCCCGCAGCAGCTCCCGGTAGGCCTCGGTCAGCCGTGGCTCCACCTGGCTGTCACGGCCCTCCACCAAGGACTGGATCACATCCACCGCCAATCGCTGCCCGGCGTCCCAGCGGTTGAAGCCGTCGCTGTCATGGCGCATCAGGAACAACAGCTGCTCACGGCGCCAGGGGTAATACAGCTTCACCGGTGCTGAGAAGCCACGCAGCAGTGAGGGCACGGGGCACTCGCTGAGGCCGGTGAACTCAAAGCGGTGTTGCGCTTCGGTGAGTTCCAGCACCAGCTCCGTCCCACCCCGGTCATTCAGGGGCAGATCCCGGCCGCTGCTGTCGAGCAACCCCAGACGCAGCGGAATATGCAGCGGCTGTTTGTGGGGCTGCCCCGGCGTGGCCGGTGTGGACTGGCTGATTTCCAGGGTATAGGTGCCATTCTCGAAGTGGTCACGGACGCTCAGCCGGGGTGTGCCGGCCTGTTCGTACCAGCGCCGGAACTGCCCCAGATCACGTCCGCTGGCGTCTTCCATGGCGCGGACAAAATCGTCTGTGGTGACCGCCTCGCCGTCGTGGCGCTCAAAGTACAGATCGGAACCGGCCCGGAAGGCCTGCTCACCCAGCAGGGTGTGGATCATGCGCACCACCTCGGCCCCTTTCTCGTAGATGGTCAGTGTGTAGAAGTTGCCGATTTCGATATAGGACTCAGGGCGCACCGGATGGGCCATGGGGCCGGCGTCCTCGGCAAACTGGGCGGTACGCAGCATATTGACGTGGTCAATGCGCTGCACCGTGGGTGAGCCGATGTCGGCGGAATACTGGTTGTCCCGGAAGACGGTAAAGCCTTCCTTGAGACTGAGCTGGAACCAGTCACGGCAGGTGACCCGGTTGCCGGACCAGTTGTGGAAATACTCGTGGGCGACAATGCTTTCAATGCTCTCAAAGGCGCTGTCCGTGGCGGTGTCCTCGCTGGCCAGCACGCAGGAGGAGTTGAAGATGTTCAGGCCCTTATTCTCCATGGCCCCCATATTGAAGTCGTCCACCGCCACAATCATGAAGATGTCCAGGTCGTATTCACGGCCGTAGGTCTGCTCGTCCCAGCGCATGGCCCGCTTGAGTGACGCCATGGCATGGTCGCACTTGTCCCGGTTGCGGGGCTCCACATAGATGACCAGGTCCACTTCACGCCCTGAGGCGGTGGTGAAGCTGTCACGGATGGGCACCAGGTCACCGGCCACCATGGCAAACAGATAGGCCGGCTTGGGGAACGGGTCCTCCCAGGTCACCTGGTGGCGGCCACCCTCCAGGGAGCCCTGATCCACCGGGTTGCCATTAGACAGCAGCACGGGATACTTCTCTGCGTCCGCCTCGATACGGGTGCTGTAACGGGACATCACATCCGGACGGTCGAGAAAATAGGTGATACGGCGGAAGCCTTCCGCCTCGCACTGTGTGCAGAACATGCCCGATGACTGGTAGAGCCCTTCCAGGCGGGTATTCTCCTGGGGCTTGATCCAGGTCACCAACTGCAGCCGGAACTGCTCCGGCACATCGTGCAACCGCAGTGCCCCCGGGCTGACCTGCATCTCTTCCACGGCCCTGCCATCCAGGTGGACCGACTCCAGTGTCAGATCCTCCCCATCAAGCACCAGATCCGGCTCCACGGGGGCATCGGGATTGCGTCGCACCGCCATGGTGGCGTGCACCCGGGCGCCGTCCTCGAACAGCTGAAAGCACAGATCCACCCGGTCAATCAGAAAAGGGGGCTTGCGGTATTCTTTCAGGTAGATGGTTTTCGGTTCTGTGACTTTCATGATGGGTTCTCCCCGGGGGCGCTGTGGGCAGTGGCGTTCTGCAGTGACAGGCGCACCTGGTAAGCGGTGAATTTGCGCAGGTTGATGACGCCGGTATCCAGCATCAGATACTGCCCCTTGATGCCCTGCAGTGTACCCTGAATCCGGGGCGTCTTATCCAGGTTGTGGGAGCGGATCTTGACCGGCCAATGGTGCACCGGGTAATCAAAGGTGCTGACCGGCTCCTGCAGCCCGATGACCGACTCCGGGCCGAACCGCTCGCGCATCTCAGCCACCACCGGCGCCGCCAGCGCGGCGACACGCTCCCGCTCGGCGCACAGGTCCAGATCCGGGGCCGCCCCCTTGAGCATGGTGCGCCAATTGGTCCGGTCCGACAAATGGTCTCTCATGGCCGACTCGATCAGGCCGGCAATGCGCCGGCTGCTTACCTCGAACACCGGTGTGGCGGCCACCGCCCCCTGGTCCATCCAGCGCACCGGCACCTGGCTGCGACGGGTAATGCCCACCTTGAGCCCCGAGGAGTTGGCCAGGTAGACCCAGTGGGGCACAAAGCAGTTTCTCTCCCCCCACTCCGGCTCACGGCAGGTGCCCAGGTGATAATGGCACTTCTCCGGGCTCATGATGCAGCTGTCGCAGGCGGCCAGCTTGCGGAAACAGGGGTAACAGTGACCCTGACTGAAGCTCTTGCTGGTCTTGCGGCCACAATGGCGGCAGTAAATGGTGCCCAGGTGCTCGATCTCAAGCCGCCGACCGATCAGGGCGTTGCCATCGACCCGGGTGTCGCCCACGCGGAGCTGGTAGCGAACGCCCCCAGCGCCTTCACTGTCGACCTGCATTTTCTCAAGGCCGCCTTCGGCCAGGGGTTCCAGGGTGTCGCCACCCTGATCCAGTAAATCGCTCATCTTGCCGCTCTTGTCAGGGGGTCATTGGCCGGCCTCCCTGCCGGAAATCCAGTGGGAAAATGGCCGGGCATTCAGTTGAGAATGCGGATGGGGTCGCTGCCATCGCCGCCGCCTTTTTTCTTGCGGCTGCGGTCGATGTAACCGGTACGCTCTTCCACGGGCATCTGGTGCTTGTTCTCGTAGAAGATCACCGCCTCCAGGCAGATGTCCCGCTGCTCACGGGTCAGTACACGGCCGTCGGGCCATTTGCCCAGCTCCACCGCCCGCTTGAGACTGCGATAGACTTCCGGGTTCAGTTTCTGTACCAGCTCTTCGTAGGTCATGGGTTTCTCCTGATGGTCAGAGTCGGCTCTGCCCTTCTCTCTGTCGGGTAATAGGGCCATGGGGTTACAGGGCGACAGGGTCTGTCCGTTACGGCCGGCTGCGTTCAATCCCCTGAGGCCGACACCAGTGCCCCATAAACCAGGCCGGCAATCAGGCCACCCAGGTGGGCCGCATTGGCCATGCTGGCCCCCAGCAGCACCTGGGTCAGTGGCGTAAAGCCGATCATCAGCCAGACCACCGCCACGGTCATCAGCGCCGGCGGGAACTGGAAGCGGGGCCGGTGTTGGTTGCTGATCCAGACATAACCGAGCACGGCATAGACCACGCCGGACAGGCCACCGAAAAGCGGCCCACCGATCAGGTACTGGGGCAGATTGGCCGCCAGTGAGCTGAACAGGAACAGGCCCAGGGCATGGCCGCGCCCGTCCAGCACCTCCACCTGGCTGCCCAGGTACCACAGCATCACGGCATTGAACACCAGATGGGTGACGCTGAAATGCAGTATATCCGGTGTCAGAAGGCGCCAGAACTGCCCCGCTGACAGTGTCGCGCCCAGAGCATCCAGGCGTTGCTCCAGGGTGTTGACCGGGTACTCCAGGGGGTTCACCAGTGTCAGCATTGTCACCAGGTCGTCGCTGGCGCCAAAACCGGTCACCCAGGCCACCAGTGCCGCCAGCAGCACCAGCCCCAGCGTCAGGGGCGCCTGCCCCGGTGAAGCCTGCCAGTGGCCGGGCACAGTCCGCCGCTGTGGGGCCGGGTCCCGGTAGTTGTCCGGGTCGTCCAGGTAGTGTTTCAGGGCCTTGAGAACCGGCTCATGGAGGGTCTCGTTGTCGATCATCAGCACTTGCTGGCCCTGCTCGCGGCGGATTTCGTGCACCACGTTCTGGGCCTCGAGCCAGCGGCTGAACCGTTCCAGTGAGATCCCCTGCGGGATCGCTGCCACTTGAATCATGGGAGTCTCTCAGGTTTCCGGTTCGTCCCCCACAGGGGGGTCATTGCGGTTGACATTCACCCAGGCAAAATTCTCCTGGCGCAACGTCTGCTCGCCACTCCAGCGGTAGGCCACCAGTTTGCCGTATTTGACCGCGCTGTAGTCCAGGCAGGCCACATTGCGGGTGATGGGCTCCGGCTTGCCCTGCATCCAGTAATGCCCCACGATCACCGGCGGCTCACCGGGGCCATAGCTTAACAGTTCACGGCGGGCCGCCTCCGGCAGTGGACGGCTGGCGATGTCATCCGGCAGCGGATCCGGCTGGAAGACAATATCGCCGTAGGTGCGCGGATTGGTGGCCCAGAACTTGGTGCGGAAAAAATGCCGGGTGAAGCCGTCCTTGCTGGTAATGGAGCGCCCCTCAGGCAGGCGCATGTCCGTGCCCCTCAGCAAATGGTCCGTGACCTTGCCGGCAAAGGACTCCGAGGCCATGGAAGCGTGCAGGAAATCCTCATCCATGCAGCCGTCCGGGTGTTTCTCCCGGAACTGCTGGACCAGGCGGTGATCCCAGCAGGCGTGCACCACCCGCAGCCCGTCCAGTTCCAGAAACAGCGGCATGGTATAGAACCACTGCAGAAAGTCCTGCCATTCCCGGTCGTGGTGGCTGAACGCCTCCAGAGTCTCACGGATCTGGCGCTGGTTGCGCTCCGTGTGGGCACGCACATGGCTCTGGCCACTGCCGGGACGGGCCCGGGTGCAGTAGGCCAGTGCGTTGTACTCGTGGTTGCCCATCACGATCTTTGCCGCACCATGGTCAACCATGTCCCGAACCAGGTGCAGCGCCTGGCGGATCCGGGGGCCCCGGTCGATGATGTCCCCCAGAAAGATCACCTGCCGGCGCGGATGCTGCCAGATGCCCTGCTGTTTGCGGTAACCCAGCTGGTGCAGCAGCACCTCCAGGGTATGGGCGCAGCCATGGATATCGCCGATCAGGTCGTACCCCTGGGGTTGGCCGTTGCGGTGTTGTTTCACAGGTCCACTGTGCTTGTCAGGCATGATTCAACTCGTCGCAATGCTGCTGGCCCAGCCGAGTTTCTCCCGGCAGGTGCCGTAAAAATTATGATCCGTGGGATGAATCAGGCGCACCTTGAATGGCTTCTTGACGATGGTGATGGTATCCCCGGGGGCACAGGCAATGTCCATCTGGCCGTCACAGCTGATCTGGGGATAGGTCTTGTTGGCCTCGCCGATCACCAGCTTGATCTCGCTGTTGCCGTCCACCACGATGGGCCGGCTGGACAGCGTGTGGGGGAACATGGGTACCAGTACCACCGCATCCAGCTTGGGGTGCATGATGGGGCCACCCGCCGAGAGGGAGTAGGCGGTGGATCCGGTGGGGGTGGAGACAATCAGGCCGTCGGAACGCTGGCTGTAGACAAAATGCCCCTCGATATAGAGGTCAAAGCCGATCATGCGGGTGGAGCGCCCCGGGTGCAGCACAATGTCGTTCAGTGCGGTGCCGAAACCGATGGGGTTGCCATCGCGCTTGACGTGGGCGTCCAGCAGAAAGCGCCGCTCCTGGATGTATTCGCCGTTGAGCACCCGCTCAAGTCGCCGTTCCAGATCATCCGGTGAGATGTCCGTGAGAAACCCCAGTTGCCCGCGGTTCACCCCCAGCAGTGGCACATTGGACTTGGCCAGCTCACGGGCGGCGCCCAGCAGACTGCCATCGCCGCCGATGACGATCACCAGATCGGCAATCTCGCCGATCAGCTTCTTGCTGGCCACCTGCAGCCCGTGGCCGGGCAGCATGGTGGCGGTGTCTTCTTCGAGTATGACCTGGTAATTCTCACGGGTGAGGTAATTCCTCAGGATTCGCAGTGTCTCCACCACCTTGACACTGCCCATGCGGCCGATCACACCAATATTTCTGAATGACTCCATGGGGGCTTCTTATGCTGGTGAAAAGTCGGCGCAGAGACGGCCCCGCGCCATGGCGAATGCCCATACTATCGGATTACGACGGGAATCGGAAAAACAGGGCAATGGCTGCCCTTATTCGTTCTCTGCCAGCAGCGTGACCTGGTGGCGGTCGCAACGGTCATCACGGCCACTGCGGAACTCGCTGGGGGCGCTGACGCGCATCAGCGGTTTGCCGCAGGGCTTGCCCTGGTCCGCGCCATGCTGGCAGCGGGGGGACTCGTAGTGGGCCAGCCACTGGCGATACCGGGATTCGCTGACACCGAGACGCTCCGCCACATAGCGCTCCGGCGACTGGAAATAACGGACGATTTCCGCGTAGGGCAGTGTCATATGCCCGGCACCCGGGTTGTAGGCCACCACAAACAGATCTCCGTCGCGCACTTTCGCCAGCAGGCTGTCTTCCGCCGGCTCCATCTGTGCCAGCTCATCCCGCTCCCGGGTGATCTCCTCAAGGGCAGTCTCGGCCTGTTCCAGGGCCTTTTCACGGCGCTGCAGCTGCTCCTGAAGCAACACATTCTCGGCCTGCAGCGAGTCCTTGTTGGCGCTGTCGTTCATGGTTTCCGTGAGCTGCTCCTGCAGCGCCAGGTACTCCTCCTTGCTGCGCATCAGCTTGCGACGCAGCTGTTCGGCCATCATCTGGTGGCGTTCCGCCTGCTGAGCCTTCTCCTGGATCTCAAGACGCAGCCCCTGCATCTCCAGGCGATGCTCATGGCGCAGCAGCTTCAGCTGTTCACGGTACTGGCTTTTGACGGTGCGCAGGCGCAGGCGCTGTGCCCTGAGCAGGCTGGCCATTTTCTGGCGGTGCTGTTCATCGGACAGGCTGGCAACGGCCTCTGACGGGGCCGGCTCGGACAGTGTCGGCACCGACTCTTGATCGCCATCGCCGTCGGCCTCAACCGCGGCTGGGGCCGCCTTGCGGGACGGAGGCGGCGCGGCCGGTTCAGGGGCCGGCGGTTTCTCACGGGGGAAACGCAGCGTGTTGGCCGCGGCGGCCTTGCGGATGGTCTGGAAGTCGTTCTGCTGCGGGGACATGCTGGGGTCCCAGAGCAGGCTCTTGAGGTTCTTGCGCGGTGTCTGGCTGCGGCAGACCAGCCGGATGGGGCCGTCACCCAGGTCGGGCCCCCGCCCCCCCTCCATGGCCAGGGCCTCCACGGGCAGGTTCCAGCTGCTGTCGGCGCGGCCTTCGTCGTCGAAGTACAGGCGGAAGAACACCAGCGAACGGATCGCCAGCCCCTTGTCCATCAACACCAGAACCCCCTGCACATCCTGGTCCGCCAGGTCCGACAGACCCAGGTAGCCATCCAGTAACGACTCGAATTCCGACAACCGCATCTGCCGGGCCACACGCCCCTTTTCCATGAAGAAAATGGCCGTGTGGTAGGCGCTTAAATCCACTGACTGCATAACCGTCTCTTGACCCCTGAAGAGGCAACCTGAAAATCTCTGGCTAACAGTCTAAGACATAATCCGGGTTGATGCTGTGTCCCATCGTCAATGACGTGAATTTGGCCCCTGTATCTAAGGGGCCCGCTCAAGGCAACGGGGCCCGGCTGTTACAGTGCCGCCGCCAGGCGGCTGCCCTGGTCGATGGCCCGCTTGGCATCCAGCTCCGCCGCCACATCGGCACCGCCGATCAGCCGCACCGGAGCCCCGGCCGCTTCCAGCTGCGAGTGCAGCTCCCGCAGGGGGTCCTGTCCGGTGCACAGTACGATGGTGTCCACCGCCAGCACCCGCTCCTCGTTGTTGACGGTAATATGCAGCCCCTCGTCGTCAATGCGGTTATAGGTGACACCGGGCATCATCTGCACATGGCGCATTTTCAGTGAGCTGCGGTGGATCCAGCCGGTGGTCTTGCCCAGACCTTTGCCCACCTTGGAGCTCTTGCGCTGCAACAGCGTCACCTCCCGGGCCGGTGGCGACGGCTGCGGGGTCATGCCCTGGATACCGCCACGGTGGGCCACGTTCAGGTCCACGCCCCATTCCCGCATGAAGTGCTCCGTATCCAGTGACGCCGAAGGGCCCTGGTGGGTGATAAACTCCGCCACGTCAAAGCCGATGCCACCGGCGCCGAGTATCGCCACCTTCTGGCCCACGGTTTTGCGTTCTTTCAGCACATCGATATAGCCAATCACACTGGGGTGGTCCACCCCCGGGATCTCGGGCTGGCGGGGCAGCACACCGGTGGCCAGTACTATCTCGTCATAGCCCTGCTCGAGAAGATCCTCTGCGCTGACACGTTTGCCCAGATGCAGGCTGACGCCGTGCTTTTCGATCATGCGCTGGTAGTAGCGCAGTGTTTCGTGGAACTCTTCCTTGCCGGGAATGCGCTTGGCCATGTTGAACTGGCCACCGATTTCATCTGCACCGTCGAACAGGTCCACCTGGTGGCCCCTCTCCGCACTGACGGTGGCACAGGCGAGCCCCGCCGGGCCGGCCCCCACCACGGCAATGCGCCTTGGCTTGTCCGTGGGCAGGTAGTTCAGCTCCGTTTCATGGCAGGCCCTGGGGTTGACAAGGCAGGAGGTGAGCTTCATCTGGAAGGTGTGGTCGAGACAGGCCTGGTTGCAGCCGATGCAGGTGTTGATTTCATCGGCCCGGTCTTCCATGGCCTTGATGATCAGGTCCCCGTCCGCCAGGAAGGGCCGCGCCATGGACACCATGTCCGCATCCCCACGGGCGAGGATCTCCTCGGCGGTGTGGGGCATGTTGATGCGGTTGGTGGTTACCAGGGGGATGGACACCTCCTTGCGCATGCGGGCGGTCACCTTGCTGAAGGCACCCCGGGGCACCATGGTGGCGATGGTGGGCACACGGGCCTCGTGCCAGCCGATACCGGTGTTGATGATGGTGGCGCCGGCCGCCTCAATCGCCTTGCCCAGCTGCACCACCTCCTCCCAGGTACTGCCCTCCTCGATCAGGTCCAGCATGGAGAGGCGGTAGATGATGATGAACTTCTCCCCCACCTTCTCACGCACCCGGCGCACAATCTCGATGGGCAGGCGGATGCGGTTCTCGTAACTGCCGCCCCAGCGGTCGTTGCGCTTGTTCACATGGGAGACGATAAACTGGTTGATAAAGTACCCCTCGGAGCCCATCACCTCCACACCGTCGTAGCCGGCCTCCTGGGCCAGTGCCGCACAGCGCACGTAATCGTCGATCTGGCCGTCCACCTCGTCTTCCGACAGCTCACGGGGCTTGAAGGGGTTGATGGGGGCCTGTACCGGCGAGGGACCCACCAGCTCCGGGGTATAGGCGTAGCGTCCGGCATGGAGGATCTGCAGGCAGATGGCGCCACCTTCCCTGTGCACCGCTTCGGTGACTACCCGGTGCTTGTCCGCCTCTTCGGGGGTGGTCAGCTTGGCCGCCCCTTTCATCACGGCCCCCTCCTCGTTGGGGGCGATGCCACCGGTGACAATGAGACCCACGCTTTTCGCCCTTTCCGCGTAAAACGCCGCCATCTTCTCGAAGCCGTTGCGGGTTTCTTCCAGGCCCGTGTGCATGGAGCCCATCAGGGCCCGGTTGCGCAGGGTGGTAAAACCCAGGTCCAGTGGTGCCAGTAGATGGGGGTAGCGGGCCAGGCCCGGTGCTTTTGCTGTCATGGTCAGATTCCTGGTAGGGAGTGTGCCGTTCGGGTCCACCGGCGCCGGTCACCGGCGCGATACTGCACTAAAGTAGTCAAGCCAGTTGCGCTAAACAATATCCTGAAATAACATTTCGCTATCTTCAGATTGGTTTCTTTATGACAACCCAGGAATCCACCCCAGTGACACGAGGCAACCGGCTGGGGGATATTGATGTGCTCTATGTGGCGGTCATGGCCAGGGCACTGAGGCTGGCCGGTACCGACCCGGCACCGCTGCTGCAGCGCTTTCGCCTGTCACCGGCGTTACTGGCCACACCCGGCGCCCGCATCAGCATCCCGCGCTTTATGCGGCTGGGCCATGAGGCCATGGTGATCACCGGTGACCCGGCATTGGGGCTGTCCTTCGGGCTGCATACCCGGCTGACGGACATGGGGCTGGCCGGCATGGCCGCCCAGTGTGCCCCCACACTGGGGGAGGCACTGGTCACACTGATCCGCTATGAGCGCCTTACCAGCTACAACAGCCGCGGCCACTCCGACACTCGCTGGCTGGACAATGGCGATCTGGAGGCCCGCTTCTACTCCATCAGCCCCTACAACCGCTACAACGCCTTTGTGGTGGACGCCATACTGGCCGGCTGGCTGCAGTTTCTCCGCCAGCTCAAGGACAGCCTGCCCCATGCCATGGCACCGGCGGCATCGCCCCTGTTGCAGCAGGTGCGCATTGAGTACCCCCAGCCGCTGCACAGCCAGCGACTGGAGTCCCACTTCCGCTGCCCGGTGCAGTTCTCCGCAGCGGACAATACCCTGGTTGTGAGGGCCGAGGTAGCCGGGGCGGGCAACCCACTGGCGCAGCCGGCGATGTACCGGGACCTGCTCCAGCGCTGCCAGAGGGAGCTGACCACACTGGAGGCGGGACTGAGTGTGGTGGAACGGGTGCGCGATGCACTGACACCCAGGCTGCGGGGTCAGCCGGACAGCATGGACCGGGTGGCGGCGGCACTGGGGACCACGGCCTGGGGGCTGCGACGGGAGCTGGCCGCACAGGGACTCACCTACCGGCAACTGGTGGACAAAATCCGCAGTGAGCTGGGGCTGGATTATGTGCGGGAAACGCGCCTGTCCTTTGCCGAAATCGGCTACTTGCTGGGGTTTGCCAATGCCACGGGGTTTTATCGCGCCTTCAGGCGCTGGACGGGGGAGAATCCGGGGGACTTTCGGGCCAGGGTGGCCGCCCGGCGGTGAAGCGGGGGCTGCTTCGGTACGGAGTTTTCTTTTTCTGGCTGTTTTCTGGCTACATCTTTCAGATTACATTTCTACGCCGTCGTCGGCGTCCAGATCGTCATCATCCAGTTGGCTGATTTCCAGCAGTTCTTCTTCGTAATCGGACATGGTCTTTTCCTCCTGACTAATGATCCAGCCATCAGGATAGTTAAGCCATATGACAATTCCGTGACAGGGAACACGAAACGAAATAAGAGGACGTCAATTCAGGGAACAAACACAAGAGGAAACAGCGCGGATGCCCTGGGGCCTGGCTGTCCATGAACCATGGGGAAGGGAGATGGCGGAGCGGACGGGACTCGAACCCGCGACCCCCGGCGTGACAGGCCGGTATTCTAACCAACTGAACTACCGCTCCGCAGTGCCGGAGAACCGGCAGCAACGGGGCGGCATTATAAGCATCCTCCGCGGCAAGTCAATCACTGACTGACGGCAAAACGAGATTATTCCGCCCCTGTGGAGCTCATTTCCAGCAACACACCATCGGTCATGGCGCCACGGCGGTACTCGATGGGGGTCATGCCGGACCAGCGCTTGAAGGCCCGGTAGAAGGTGCTGGGCTCGGAGAACCCGGTGAGGTAGACAATCTCGTCGATGGACTCGTTGGTGGAGGCCAGCAGCTGGCGGGCCAGCCGGTAACGGAAGTCTGACAGCACCTGGTTGAAGGAGGTTTCCGCCTCCGCCAGCCGCGTGCGCAGTGTGCGGGGCTTGATCTCAAGGCGTGCGGCCACCGCATCCAGTGTCACTTCGCCGGAGTCCAGCAGCTCCGCCACGATGCGCTCCACCTGGCCGACAATGTCCTTTTTCTCCAGCCGGGCCACCTGCTCGCTGGCGAACTGCTCGTGCAGGGCCAGCAGCCCCGGCTCCGCATGGGGGGACGGACATTCCAGCACACTGGCCGGGAAATACATCCGGTTTTCCGGCTGGTTGAAGTACACCGGGCACTGCAGCACCCGTTCCGCCTCATCCTGGCCCTCTTTGCGGTCGTGCTCGAAGTCGATTCTGGAGGGCCTGAACTGGCCATCAGTCACAGAGCGGAAAAAAGTCATCATGCCCTGCACAAAGGCTTCGGAAAAATGCCCCAGTTTGCGCACCTCGTTGGAGGCGGCATTGAGTCGCAGGTAACACTCGTCGCCATTCTGCACAAAGTCGGACTGGGCGGCGTCGCTGAGAAGGCGCTGATAGTTGAGTGAGCGGCGCAGCCCCTCACCAAAGTTGGGGCTGCTCAGAAACAGGTATTCCAGCACCTGCCCCTTGTAGACCGGCAGTTTCTGCCCCAGATGCAGTCCTATGTCCGGGTCGCCGGTCATCTCCTCGAGCGTCTGCCAGAAAAACACCTGGGCATGATGGGGGGTGCGCAGTTGATCGCTGTTGATGTAGTTTTCATCAATACCCAGGCGCCGGAACAGGGCCTCGGTGTCCATGCCCTCTTCCTTCATGGCCTCGTAGATCAGGCGAAGCATCACTCCTGCGTCTCGTAATTCCTGCATGCTGGTCAAATCCACCTTGAATAAATTGTTGTCTCGATACGACTGAGGGCGATTGGCCAGTCTGCCCCGGGTGAGGCGGATTCCGGTCAATGCCTCCGCCCCCCGGTCTTTGCCAGACTGCCAGTCACGAACAGTATCGTGACAGACGTTTCCCTGTCGGTCTCAGGTGTACTGCGCACTACCGCCATCCTGTTATGGATACGTCGGTTTCTGTGCGAATCAGGCCCGACGGCCGGTCATTAAGCGCTGGACAGCGGCCAGCCCCAGCCGACACACTGTCCCTTCCAGGCAGGCTACCTCCCCTATGGCCGCCCCTGGGTTGCCTTTGCGACCTTTGCCATAACACACCCTAGACTACAGGTTCGTGATCACCTTCACATGGAGCATAGCAGGCATTATGAGCAAAACCCTTATTTACCAGAACACCGGCCCCTCATTATTACCTCTGTACGCCAGAGCCATTATTCCCAAAGGCGCTGCCGGTGGCAAAAAAAGTGATGGGATTCAGATTCCTGAGCTTTCAGCCAGCATCAAGGGCGTCACCATCGACCGCAAGAGACTCAGGGATTACCGTCAGTCCTGCGGTTTTTCACCGAGTTCACGGCTGCCCATCACCTGGCCCCACATTGAAGCCTTCCCGTTGCATATCCGGCTGATGAGCGACCCGGACTTCCCCCTGCCGCTGCTCGGACTGGTGCACCTGCGCAACCGCATTACCCAGCAGCGCCCCATTCTGGAGGGGGAATGCCTGGACCTGGAGTGCCGCCTTGAGAATCAGGTGAACAGTGACCGTGGTATCGAGTTTGACATCGTGACCCGCGCCAGCAGCGGTGGCCGTGAGATCTGGCAGGAAGCCAGCACCATACTGTACCGCCAGTCCAGCGGGGGCGGCAGTGGCAAAAAGGGCCCCAAGAGTCCACCCAGGCCCTATTCCCATGAAAAAGGCATCAGTGCTCCGGAAGACACTGGCCGTCGCTATGGCAGGGCCTCCGGGGATCTCAACCCCATTCACCTGCACGCCCTCAGCGCCAAGGCGTTCGGCTTCCCCAGAGCCATCGCCCACGGCATGTGGACCATGGGACGCACACTGGCGCTGATGGAAGAAGAGGCGGACCTCCATGCCGGCCCGGTGATGGTGGACACCCAGTTCAAGACCCCGCTGTTTCTGCCCGGAACAGCCACACTCAGCTGGGATCAGAACAAGGCTGAGTGGCCTTTCATGGTGCTCAACTCCAAGGGCACGGCCCCCCACCTGGAAGGCCGCATCCAGTGGCTCTAGCGAGCCGCACCGCGCTCAGCTCCGGTCAATGGGCAGCGTGAACCAGAACCGGCTGATGCCCGGCGGTTCGCGCTGAAAGCCAATCTCCCCGCCCTGCGCCTGCACCAATGTCCGGCACAGGGCCAGGCCGATCCCCATGCCTTCGGATTTGGTGGTAAAGAAGGGATGGAAGAGCCGTTCCTCTGCGTCCTTTGACAGGCCGGCGCCGTGATCCAGCACACTGAGACAGAGCATCGGCTCCTGCACCACGGCCGTGATTCGCACCGGCTCACTGGCCCCGGCCCACCGCGATGCCTCCAGGGCGTTACGGATCAGGTTGAGCAGCACCTGCTGGACCTGTACCGAATCCGCCCGCACCGGTGGCAGTGACGATAAGGGCGCCAGCTCCAGGCCCACACCGTTGCTGCGCGCCTCCACCTCGGCAAAGGACAGGCACTCGGTCAGCAGCGAGGCCACATCAATGCGTTCACGCCCGGCACCGGGCTTGCGCACAAACCCCCGTATATGGCGGATCACTTCACTGGCCCTGTGGGCCTGTGCGGCAATCTTGGGCAGTATCTCCCGCAGCTGCTCCGGCTCTGCACGGGGCTTTTCCAGCAGCCGCTGGGCCAGGCTGACGTAGTTGGTGATGGCCGTCAGGGGCTGGTTGACCTCATGGGCAAACCCGGCCGCCATCTCCCCCATGGCGGACAGTCTGGAAGCCTGTGAGAGCTGCTCGCGCTGCTGTGTGACCGTGCGCCTTGCCTCCTCAAGGGCCTTTTCACGGTCCAGCTCCTCGGAGATATCCCGGAAGACCACCACGCTGCCCTGCAGGCGACCTTCCTCGTAGCGGGGCGATGCCCGGTACTCCGCGGGGAAACACTGCCCGTCACGGCGGCACATGGAGACCGCACGGCGCCACACCGGCTGCCCAGGCTCGCAGAGACCGAGCTGGGCCAGTGTGGGCGCCTCCTCCTGATCGTTGAAATGCAATCGGGCCATATCCTGGCCGATCAGCCGCTCAGGCTGCTCACCCACCATCACTCCGGCGGCGGTGTTGGCAAAACTGATCCGGCCCTGGGGGTCCAGCCCGAAGATCCCCTCCGAGATGGCGTCCAGGATGCTGACCTGATCCCCTTCCAGTGCCCGGTTGCGGGCCTCCAGGGAGCGCTCCAGCTGGGTCATTCGCACATGGGTTTCCACCCGGGCGATGACTTCCTCGGGCTGAAAGGGCTTGGCGATGTAGTCCGCGCCGCCCACCTGAAAGCCCCGCACCTTGGCATCCAGGTCGTCCAGGGCGGAGAGGAAGATCACCGCGCTGTCGGCGGTGACGGGGTCCTGCTTGAGGTGTTCACAGACCAGGAAGCCGTCCATGCCCGGCATCATCACATCCAGCAGCACCACTTCGGGGCGGTGGCGGCGGACCAGTTGCAGCGCCTTTTCACCGTCATTGGCGATCAGCAGGTAATGGCCACGGTCGCGCAGTGTCTCGTAGAGCATCTTGAGGTTCTGGGGGTTGTCGTCCACCAGCAGGATATGGGCCTGGGTTGCGCTCGTTGCTGTCCTGTCGCTCATGGCTGTCCTGTCGCTCATGGCTGTCTTCCTGCTCAGGGCTGCACCGACATGACCATGCGCACCAGGTGGGCCAGTGAGTGGGTGCCCATCTTGTGCATGACACGGGAGCGGTGGATTTCCACGGTGCGCTGGCTGATGTCCAGCTCAATGGCGATCACCTTGTTGGCCTGTCCGGCCACCATGCGGTGCAGAATCTCGTTTTCACGGGGGGTGAGCCTGGCCAGCCGGTCACGGATGCCCTGGTGGGCCTCCAGTGAGGCGCGCTGCTTGGCATCCAGCGCCATGGCGGCGTGGATTTTTTCCAGCAGGGCATCCTCGCGGTAGGGTTTCTGGATAAAATCCACGGCACCACGGCGCATGGCGTCCACCGCCAGTGGCACGTCACCATGACCGGTGACAAAGATGATCGGCAGCAGTGAGTGGCGTTCGTTCAGTGCCTGCTGCAGGGCCATGCCATCCATGCCCGGCATGCGGATATCCAGCACCATGCAGCCTGCGGTGGCCGGCGTCCACTCATTGAGAAACTCCGTGGCCAGGGCAAAGGTGGCCACCTCCAGCCCCTCTGAGGTGAGCAGCATGGCCAGTGAATCCCTCACCGCCTCGTCGTCCTCGATGACATGAACCCTGGGTTGCTGTGTCATGGTGTTTTCCCTTGCAGTCAGGGGCGCTCTGCGCCGGGGGTATAGCCGTCCTTCAGCGGCGGGGCCAGTGTGACCGGGTCAATACGGACATTGTGCCAGTTCATGCGCCAGTCCAGGTGGGGCCCGGTGGCTCGGCCCGTCATGCCCACCTCGGCGATGACCTCACCCTGGCGCACGGGCTGCCCTTCCTCCACCAGCAGCTTGCTCAGGTGCAGCATGGTGGAGGAGACACCGAAGCCATGGTCAATCAGCAGGGTACCGCCGGAGAAGTACAGATCCGGCTCTGCCAGGCGCACTATGCCATCCGCCGGGGCCTTGACCGGCGTGCCTTCCGGTACGGCCACATCCACCCCGTAATGGGGCTGGCGCGGCTCTCCGTTGTAATAGCGCTGGCTGCCATAGACGCCACTGATGCGCCCCTCCACCGGCCAGATATAGTCCCCCAGAAAGGCCCTCTGGTCCGACTCCTGGCTGCGGGCCCGGCGCACCTGGGCGGCCTCCTCCCGGATGCGCTTGTAGAAAGACTCGTCCGGGGTGACGGTCTCCTGGGGCACTCCCTCGATACGCTGGATGTCGTACTCCCGCTGGCGGATCTCCAGGGTCTTCTGCTGTTTCTCACCGTCGGGGCCTTCCACCGCCAGGGTGTGCTCCGGGTCCGCATTGCGGCCGAAGCCAATGGCGAACTCACCCTGCTCCGTAACCCGCACCGGGTCGCCATTGAGGGTGACACGGCTGCCGGGGCCCACCTTGCCGGTCAGCAGTGCCCCCTGGGTATACTCCCCCTTGAGCTCCAGTGCCTGCGCGGAACCCGCCAGCATCAGCCCCATCAGACTGATCATAATGAGTCGGTGCATCGGGAACGGTGTCTTGAGCAACTTTGCCATGGGTGAAGAACCTGCTGAGATGGAGGCGCCGAAATGGCGAAAAAGCGCTGATAAGGGTGGTTAAAGGGACCAGACAGCACCAGAATTGCACCACGATACCACCGGAGAAGGCCATGGACTATTCCCTGGGCAGCCATCAGCTGCAATTGACAACCCCCTTTCTGGAACCGGAACAGGCACGGTTGCTGGAGCAACACCTGATGCAGGCACTGCCATGGCGGCAGGAGCGCATCCGGCTGTTCGGCCGTGAACGGCTGATTCCCCGTCAGCAGTGCTGGGTGGGGGACCCTGAGGCGCAATACCGCTATTCCGGGCTGACACTGGTGCCCGAGCCCTGGACCGGGCCCCTGGCGGCATTGCGCGATCAGGTCTCCAGGGCCGCCGGGGAGTCCTTCAACAGTGTGCTGTGCAACCTCTACCGCCATGGCCAGGACAGCATGGGCTGGCACAGCGACGACGAACCTGAGCTGGGGCCCGACCCGGTGATCGCCTCAGTCAGCCTGGGCCAGGAGCGGCCCTTTCATTTCCGCCACCAGCGGGACCAATACCCACGGCTGAAGCTGGTATTGCCCCACAACAGCCTGCTGGTGATGCCTGCGGGACTGCAGCGGGAGTGGCAGCATCAGCTGCCGAAAAGCCGCCGTGTCCTGGGCCCGCGCATCAATCTGACCTTTCGCCGTGTTGTTCCCGTCGCAGATCGTCCAGATAACGGGTAATGCGTCCGTAAACGCTGTTGCGTGGATAGCGCCCCTTTTCATCACTGGTGCCGGCGGCGCGGCCCAGCAGCAGCGTAACCGCCTCCTCCACGGTCGTGACCGGGTACAGGTGCAGACGCCCTGCCCTGGCCGCGTCCACCACCCTCTGGTCCAGCATCAGGTTCTGCACATTGCTGGCGGGCAGTATCACCCCCTGTGTGTCCCGTGCGCCGAGACGCTGGCAGGCGTCGAAGAAGCCCTCCACCTTCTCGTTGATGCCCCCCACGGGCTGCACCTGGCCGAACTGGTTGACCGAGCCGGTCACCGCCAGATCCTGCCTGGCGGGCAGCCCTGATAGAGCCGACACCAGCGCACACAGCTCTGCCAGGGAGGCGCTGTCGCCGTCGATCTCGGCATAGGACTGCTCGAAGGTGAGCGTGGCGGTCAGTGGAATGGGTGCTCGCTGGGCAAAGCGCGCGGCCAGCCAGGCGGAGAGGATCATCACCCCCTTGGAGTGGATGGAGCCACTGAGTTTCACATCCCGCTCAATGTGCACCACCTCGCCGTCACCGTACTGGCAGGTGGCGCTGATGCGGTTGGGCAGTCCGAACTCAAAGCCGCCGGTGGCCAGCACCGACAGACCATTGACCTGTCCCGTGGCCTGGCCGTCCACGCTCAGCAGCAGCGAGCCGTCCGAGAAGCCCCGGTAGAGCTCGTCACGGATTCGGCTGCTGCGGTATTCGGCACTGGCCAGTGCCTGATTGATATGCACCGCCTCAATGCGACGGCTGCTGGCCTGGCGGGCCCAGTAATCGGATTCACGCAGCAGGTTGGTGATATCCGCCGCATGGAGTGACAGCCGGTCCTGGTGCTCCGCCAGGCGGGCACTGAATTCGATCACTCGGGCCACGGCCTTGCGGTCGCAGGGCAGCAGCTGCTTCTCGTGGCACAGGCTGGCGATAAACTGGGCATAAAGCTGCTGGCTCTGTGGCGTGCGGTCCATCTCGTTCTCAAAGTCTGCGGTGACGCGGAACAGTTCGCTGAACTCCGGGTCGTAGTCCTGCAGCAGCATCCAGGTTTCACGGTCACCGAACAGTACGATCTTCACGTCCAGTGGAATGGGGCCCGGCTCCAGTGAGATGGTGCCGGAGAGGGTCAGCTCTCGCTCCAGTGAGTTGATGCGGATATCACCGCCACGCATGGCCCGCTTGAGGGCATCCCACAGGTAATGCTGCTCCAGCACCTTGTCCGCGTCCATCAGCAGGTAGCCGCCGTTGGCCCGGTGCAGGCTGCCGGGGCGGATCAGCGAGAAATCCGTGAACACGGTGCCCTTGTAGGTGACATTCTCCACATAGCCGAACAGGTTGTGGTAGGTGGGGTTCTCCTCCACCACCACCGGCACCGTCTCATCCTCGCGGCTGACCAGCACATTGACCTGGTAGCGGCGCGGGATCTTGCGGTCCAGTGAGGCATAGGCAAAGGCCGCCTGGTCCTCGTTGTCCTCCAGGAAAATGTCCAGGTTCTCGACAATGTCCTTTTCCATGGCCTGCAGGTGGTCCACCACCGCCGGATAGGCCCGGTACTGGTCCACCATGGCCTGGATCAGATGGCCGGTAACACCACTGACGGTCTCCTCGCTCAGGGCCTGCTGTTTCTCGGCATGGGTCTGCTCCCAGTCGGCAATACGCCGTAGTGTCTTGCGCAGCTGTTTCTCCAGCCCTTCTATGGCCGTCTCGAAGGCTTCCCGCTCTTTCTCCGGCAGCGCCTCGAAGGACTCCGCGGAATGGGGCTTGTCCCCGTTCATGGCCATCAGCCGGTAGCCGCCGGGAGTGGTCATGGACAGATCCACCCCTTCCCGTTTGGCCGCCGCCGCCACCTTGTCCAGGGCTTTCTCCTGGCGCCGTGCGTAGTCCTGCTTGAGGGTCTCGGCCCGCTCTTCGTAGGTGTCGTTGTCAAAGGCCTGGGGAATCACCTTCACCAGCTTGCCCGCCAGCCGGTCCATGTCCTGCTTGAGGGTCTGTGCCAGCCCCGCCGGCAGTTCCAGCACACAGGGGTTGCGCGGCTCCTGGTAGTTGGCCACATAGCACCAGTCCGATACCCGCCGCCCGGACTCCACATGGGTGCGCAGGTAACGCAGCATCATGGTGCGCTTGCCCAGCCCGTTGCGGCCCACGGCATAGAGGTTGTAGCCCCCATGGGGCATGGCCAGGGCAAAACGCACCGCCTCACGGGCCCGGTCCTGGCCGAGAATCTCATTCAGGGGCTCCAGTGACCGGGTGCTGGTGAAATTCAACTCCTTCAGAACACAGGCTTTATACAAACGGGACGGGGCAAGGGTTTTCAACATGGATTCCTGATTCAATGGCTGGGCATAGGCGTTAGGGGGACTATTGTAACGCAAAAGCAACGCTTTGCAGTCACTGCGCCCGGGGCGCTAAAGTTTCGCTCGTCAAGGTCGATAGATTGATCAGGGATTGAACAATTCAGGACGCCGTGATGGAAATTCCAAGAGATACACGTGCTTACCGCCCGCTGCCGGGCCAGACCGGCAATCGGGCCCGTCAGGCGGAAGCCACTGACACCCCCAGCGGCATCAGTGAGCGCGCGGTGGCAGAGCGCCGCCGACAGAGCGACCGTCGCCGCTCACAGAAGCAGCACAAGGGGCCGGACCGCCGCCGCCGACAGGACAGGCGCCGCCCCCTCCTGCTGGAAGACCGCCATGGCCGCCCAGGCCGGCTGGAAGACAACCTGGGCCGCAATCTGGACACCCGGGCCTGACGCCCCAGGCAATCATGTGAACTGCATCACAGTTTTACCCTGACGGGTTCGCTTACAAGGCCTGCCCTCTTTAGACTGGGTTATCCCAGAAAAACAAAGACAGGCTTTCTATGCAGGGAACCATGAGTACTCAGTCACTGGGTCCGGTGCGCATCAGGGAACACAGGCCCGCTCGCAAGCCCGCTTCTGCTCCGGCTCAACATGCCGGTCAACAGACGGCCCGGCACGACCCCCCTGGCCATCGCAGCCCGTACACTCCTCAACACAGTCGGCATGAAGAGCAGCGCATCAAGTCCCGCTTCCGGGCCCATGGTCTCTCCGTCACGCTCAACCGCCGCCGTTGCCTGGGGTTAATGCGCTGGTCCCTCAAGACGCGCTGTCTGGACATCAACCGCTACGGCGTGGCACTGGTCAGCCCTGCCCCCCTGCCCAGGGGCACCCGAATCAGCCTGGACTTCCAGGGCCAGTACATCACCCAGTCCGGTGTCCAGGCCGAGGTGGTCACCAGGGCCCCGGCCAGCGGCGGCGGCTACCGGTTGGGCATCCGCTTTCTGTATTGTGCCTACCGCCATGCCTATTGCCGCCGGCTCGACAATGCCCTGTCGCGCATTGAAGCCATGTACCGGCAGAAAGCCCGGAAACAGACCCCGTAGTGGCACCGCACTGACCAGTGCTCTCAGCCTCCCATAAGCTCACCAAACACCACGGTGAGTATCATCAGCGCCACCACCCAGCCGATCAGGGCAATGCCCAGCCCCTGGGGCACCTGCCCTTCCAGCTCCTGGTTCTCGCCATTCGCCAGCGCATCCTCCGGCCCTGTGGGCTGCCCAGAGCCCAGAATCCGGCTGACCCGACGCTCGCCGAAACGCGCCTCAAGGGCCTGGCGGTGGCCGTTCCAGCCGAGGCGCTGGTCCAGATAGTCCAGCACACGGGAGTCCGGCAGGCTCTCCTCCTGATCCGGCTGCCGGGAGAGAAAGTCAAACACCTGGAAACGCAGCTGCTCGGTCACCCCTTCCCCGTGGGCCCGCTCGCTTTCCAGCTGGGCACGCCAGCGCTGCAGATCGTGGCGCCAGGCGGGATTGCTGTAAACGGTCTCCAGCTCCGCCATCACCCGCCCCGCAGCCATTTCCGCCTCGGCCGAGACCGGCGCCTGCTTGGCCGTAGCCGGTGATGCCGGCTCGGAGAAACGCATCGACTCACTGTCACCGGCGTACAGCATGGCCTCCCGGTAGGCCTCCTGCAGGCTCTGCCAGGTTTCCCGGTCGTTGTCCGGGTCGGAGAATTTCTTCTGCTGCTCGTACGCCTGTTTGATGGCAGCGCGATCACGGGTGGGGGCGATGCCCAGTATCTCCCAGATGCCCATTGCCGCTCCTTGTCTTGGTGGATTACCGGTAGTTTACCATGGGCGGGTGGCGATCAGTCACGGCGTGCCGGGGGCTGCCGACCCCGCAAGACGGAACGCCGGTTGGGCCAGTCAACACCGGGGGAGATACAAAAAGAGCGGCCATGGCCGCTCTTTAAAGGGGGTTATCAAGGAGGGAGAGCCGGGCGGCTCAGGGAAAGCCACTGCCATGGTAGCCACCGTCGGCATCCACTGTCAGAGCGTCGTCACCGGGAGAGGACTGCTCCTGCTCCCAGGCGCGAACCTGATCCCGGGTTACCAGTGAGGCCACCTGATTGGGGTTGCCCGGGGTGTACATCACCAGTAGCTCGCCACTGCGCAGCTTGCGGTGAACAGTGGCCTTGTGGGCGTCCAGTGGGCTGTCCACCTCGTTGCAGCCGTGCTCGCGCATGCAGTACTCCTCCACCAGGCCCTCAAGGGCCTCGGCGGAGAGGGAGTCGGCGGGAATCAACACGGTCAGAGCAGGTCCTGGCTGTTGGCGGTGGCCTTCTTGCCGACGCCTTTCTTCGCTGCGGACTGCTCATCCAGCTGCTTCTGGTTGGCGGCCTTCTTTTCCGCCTTCTCGGCGATGCGGGCCTCCGCCTGTTCCGGGGTTTCCGGCTGGGGCATCAGGCGGCGGCGCAGCTCGGTTTCGATTTCCTCGGCAATGGCCGGGTTGTCCTTGAGGAACTTGCCAGCATTGGCCTTGCCCTGGCCGATCTTGTCGCCCTTGTAGCTGTACCAGGCACCGGACTTCTCCACCAGACCTTCCTTGACCCCCATATCAATCACCTCGCCCAGGCGGTTGATACCGGTGCCGTACATGATCTGGAATTCCGCCTGGCGGAATGGCGGCGCGCACTTGTTCTTGACCACCTTCACACGGGTCTCGTTGCCGGTGACCTCGTCACCGTCCTTGACCGCGCCGATGCGGCGGATGTCCAGGCGCACAGAGGCGTAAAATTTCAGGGCGTTACCGCCGGTGGTGGTCTCCGGGTTGCCGAACATGACGCCGATCTTCATGCGGATCTGGTTGATGAACACCAGCATGGTGTTGGCGGTTTTGACACTGGCGGTGAGCTTGCGCAGAGCCTGTGACATCAGGCGGGCCTGCAGGCCCACGTGGGAGTCGCCCATTTCCCCTTCGATTTCCGCCTTGGGGGTCAGTGCCGCCACGGAGTCCACAATGACCACATCCACGGCGCCGGAGCGCACCAGCATGTCGCAGATTTCCAGGGCCTGCTCGCCGGTGTCGGGCTGTGAAACCAGCAGCTCGTCCACGTCCACGCCCAGCTTCTCGGCGTAGATGGGGTCCAGTGCGTGCTCGGCGTCCACAAAGGCACAGGTCTTACCCGCCTTCTGGGCCTCGGCAATCACCTGAAGGGTCAGTGTGGTCTTGCCGGAGCTCTCCGGGCCGTAGATTTCCACCACACGGCCCAGTGGCAGACCGCCAATACCCAGGGCCACGTCCAGCCCCAGTGAGCCTGTGGAAACGGAAGGCATGGCTTCACGGGGCTGATCCCCCATTTTCATCACGGCGCCCTTGCCGAACTGGCGTTCAATCTGCGACAGCGCCGCACCCAGTGCTTTTTTGCGATTCTCTTCCATTGTGTCTGCCTACCTGTGTCTGGTGGATGTTGCGAATGTCTGGCCGCTGTAAGTGTGCCGCAGCGCCGCCGGTAACTGTACGCCTGAACAGTATTATGCCTAGACCCTCAGGGGGTTTCAATGCTCACGTTGGACAAATTCCCGCACCGCTTCCAGGGCAAAGGCCACAGACTCGCTGCGCACCCCATTACGATCCCCCCGGAACTGACAGCAGCGAGCCTCCAGCAGCCCCTGACGGTTGCCCCAGGCAAACCACACCCGCCCCACGGGCTTGTCCTCACTGCCTCCGCCGGGACCGGCCACGCCGCTGACCGCCACCGCCAGGTCCGCCCCGGTCAGCCGCAGTGTGCCAGTGACCATCTGCCGCACCACCGCCTCACTGACGGCACCGAATTCCGACAGATCCTGCTGGCTGACCCCCAGCAGGGTCTGCTTGGCCTCGTTGGAATAGGTCACAAGGCCGACCCCCACATAATCGGAGCTGCCGGCGTTGTCCGTCAGCGCCTTGCTGATCCAGCCACCGGTGCAGGACTCCGCGGCCGAGATCATCAGGCTCCGGTCACGCAGCAGACAGCCCAGACTGGCCGCACTCTCCCGCAGGTGCTCGTCACTGACACTGGCCATCGCCTCACCTCCGTTTCAATCAAGGGGCTGAATGTCTACAATCGGCTCCATTCACGGAACCCCAATCCGGTCAGCCCGGCACCGGATACAACCCAGGAAACTGCCTCCCATCATGTCCGTAACCGACGCCGATCTCAAACACCATACGCCCATGATGCAGCAATACCTCAAGCTCAAGGTGGAGCACCCGGATGAGCTGCTGTTCTACCGCATGGGGGACTTCTACGAGCTGTTCTACGACGACGCCCGCAAGGCCTCGGAGCTGCTGGACATTACCCTCACCGCCCGCGGCCAGTCCGGCGGACAGCCCATTCCCATGGCCGGTGTGCCCTACCATTCGGCGGAGAACTACATCGCCCGTCTGGTGCGCGGCGGGCATTCCATTGCCATCTGCGAGCAGATCGGCGACCCGGCCACCAGCAAGGGGCCGGTGGAGCGTAAGGTGGTGCGCATTGTGACCCCGGGCACCCTCAGCGACGAGGCCTTTCTGGAGGAGCGACGGGACAACCTCCTGATGGCCCTCTACAGCCACCGGGAGCGTTTCGGACTGGCCACACTGGACATCTCATCGGGGCACTTCGCGGTGCAGGAGCTGACCGGTGAGGAGGCACTGCAGGGGGAGCTGCAGCGCCTGCGCCCGGCGGAGATCCTCATCAGCGAGGACTTCCCCTACCGGGAGCTGCTGGCCGGGCACAACGGCGTGCGCCGCCAGGGGCCCTGGCTGTTCGAGGCGGACAGTGCACGGCGGCTGATCACCCAGCAGCTGCAGGTGAAGGACCTCAGCGGCTTTGACTGCCAGGACCTGACACTGGCCCTGCAGGCGGCGGGCTGCCTGCTGCAGTACGCCCGGGACACCCAGCGCAACAACCTGCCCCATATCCGCAAGCTCAGCCGGGAGCGGCGCGAGGAGAGCGTCATCCTGGACGCCGCCAGCCGCCACAACCTGGAAATCGACACCAACATGACCGGTGGCCACCAGCACACACTGGCCTGGGTCATGGACCGCACCGCCACCGCCATGGGGGCACGGCTGCTGCGGCGCTGGCTGAACCGGCCACTGCGCGACCGTCAGGCCGTGAATGCCCGGCTGGAGTCGGTGCAGGCGCTGATGGAGGGGGGCCAGCACGAGCCGGTGAACGAGAGCCTCAAGGCCATTGGTGATATCGAGCGGATTCTCTCACGCATCGGATTGCGCTCGGCCCGCCCGAGGGACCTGGCCCGACTGCGGGATGCACTGGCCCAGTTGCCGACACTGCAGCTGCACCTGGCGGCGGTGGAGAGCCCCAGGATACAGGCCCTGTCCGATGCCATCGCCGAGTATCCGCAACTGAGCGCCCTGCTGGAGAAGGCCATTATCGACAACCCGCCGGTGGTGGTCCGTGACGGTGGCGTGATCCGCCCCGGCTACGACAGCGAGCTGGACGAGCTGCAGGGGCTGAGCGAGAACGCCGGCGCCTTTCTGCGTGAGCTGGAGGAGCGTGAGCGGGAACGCACCGGCATCAGCACACTGAAGGTGGGCTACAACCGGGTGCACGGGTATTTCATCGAGATCAGCCGGGCCCAGGCCGAGCACGCTCCCACGGAATACATCCGCCGTCAGACACTGAAAAACGCCGAGCGCTTTATCACCCCGGAGCTGAAAACCTTCGAGGACCGGGCACTGAGTGCCAAGAGCCGCGCACTGACCCGGGAGAAAGCCCTCTACTACGAGCTTCTCGAGCGCATCGCCGAAGACCTGGCCTCACTGCAGGACAGCGCCAGGGCACTGGCGGAGACAGACGTTCTGGCCAACTTCGCCGAGCGGGCACAGACACTGCGCTTCAACCGCCCGGAGCTGAGCGACGAGCCGGGGCTGGAAATCGCCCAGGGGCGCCATCCGGTGGTGGAGGCCCTGCTGGAAGACCCCTTCGTGCCCAACGATCTGCACCTGGACAGCGAGCGGCGCATGCTGGTGATCACCGGCCCCAACATGGGCGGCAAGTCCACCTACATGCGCCAGACCGCCCTGATCGCCCTGCTGGCCTACACCGGCAGCTTTGTGCCCGCCGAAAGGACCCGCCTGGGGCCACTGGACCGGATCTTTACCCGCATGGGTTCCTCCGACGACATCGCCGGCGGGCGCTCCACCTTTATGGTGGAAATGACCGAGACCGCCAATATCCTGCACAACGCCACCACCGAGTCACTGGTGCTGATGGACGAGGTGGGCCGTGGCACCAGCACCTTCGACGGCCTGTCACTGGCCTGGGCGGCGGCGGAGCGGCTGGCACTGGAGCTGCACTGCTACACCCTCTTTGCCACCCACTATTTCGAGCTCACGGCACTGCCTGAGCAGGCCCCGGCGGCGCGCAACGTGCACCTTACCGCCACCGAGCACGAAGACCGCATTGTCTTCCTGCACAGCGTCCACGAAGGCCCTGCCAGCCAGAGCTACGGCCTCCAGGTGGCCCAGCTGGCCGGTGTGCCACAGGAGGTGATCCGCAGCGCCCGGCAGAAACTCCAGCAGCTGGAGAACAGCGGCCAGACCCAGAGCGCGCCCATGACAACTCCGGCCTTCGGCGGACTGCAGGCGGACATGTTCGCCAGCCTGCAACCCTCGCCGGAAGAGGAAAGCCTGCTGGCACTGGCACTGGACGACCTCTCCCCCCGTCAGGCGCTGGAACAGCTCTATCAGCTGCAGGGAGCACTGCGCCAGCGGCTGGGATCTGACGACGGGTAAAGGCGACAATGAAAAAGTCGAAAGCGGATTAACCGATAAAGGCAATTGCCATAAATCGTTTTACCCCGCAAAAATGACCGCCTAGAATGGGTTTTACTGGATGGCCTGTGCAGACACCGGCGCTGTAACCGACCAATGACAGGCCGGTTGTGCCGGGCGCGCTTGCACCCCCTGTGGGGCACCCTTACAATATCGCGCCATTGACTCGCCATCCCTCTGGATTCCCGGCTGATTATCAGGAACTGATCATGACCTTTGTCGTTACCGAAAACTGCATCAAGTGCAAATACACGGACTGCGTGGAAGTCTGCCCGGTGGACTGCTTTTACGAGGGGCCCAACTTTCTCGTGATCGACCCGGATGAGTGCATCGACTGCGCCCTGTGCGAGCCCGAGTGCCCCGCCGAGGCGATCTTCTCGGAAGACGAGCTGCCCGAGGGTCAGGAGAAGTTCATCGAGCTGAATGCCGAGCTGAGCGCGGAGTTCACCAATATCACCGAGAAAAAAGACCCACCCGAAGACGCGGAAGAGTGGGACGGGGTCAAGGGCAAGCTCCAGTACCTGGAGCGCTGATCCGGGGGTGCCTCAGGGGCACCACAGGCAGCCAGTCCCATGCATCGGACGCCGGGCCCAGTGCCCGGCGTTTTCGTCTGCGCCCTTTCCCTGATTGACCGAAATCGTACTGACACCAGACCCCGGGGCCCGTCCATGGCAGACACAGCGGACAGCATCATTATCGGCGCCGGTGCCGCCGGGCTGATGTGCGCACTGACCGCCGCCTACGGTGGCCAGCGGGTGATCCTTATTGAACGTTCCGGCAAACCCGGTCGCAAAATCCTCATGTCCGGCGGTGGCCGCTGCAACTTCACCAACCTCAACTGCAGCCCCGCCAATTTTCTCTCGGACAACCCCCGCTTCTGCATCTCGGCACTGAAACGCTACAGCCCCTGGGATTTTCTCGACATGGTGGAGCGCCACGGCATCGGCCACGAAGAGAAGGCCGCCGGGCAGCTGTTCTGCAGCGACTCCAGCAAGGCCATCCTCGATATGCTGCTGACGGAGTGCGACTGGGCCGGAGTGGACCTGCGCTGCAAGACCGAGGTGCGCTCAGTGGCCCGCCGTGGCCAGGGCTTCACACTGGAGACCAGCGGCGGCACACTGCACTGCGCCAATCTGGTGGTGGCCAGTGGCGGCCTGTCCATCCCCACCATGGGCGCCACCGGCTTTGGCTACGAGCTGGCCCGCCAGTTCGGCCTGAAGGTGCTGCCCACCCGGGCGGGGCTGGTCCCCTTCACGCTGGACCCGGCAATGAAAGAGCAGCTCGCCCCCCTCTCCGGTGTCAGCTGCCCGGTGACAGTCCGCTGTGGCGGCACCGCCTTCCGCGAGCCCATGCTGATCACCCACCGTGGCCTGAGCGGCCCTTCCATGCTCCAGATCTCCAGCTACTGGCAGCCGGGGCAGGCTCTGGAAATCAATCTGCTGCCGGAGGCAACCCTGCCAGAGGCGCTGATGACGCAGCGCAAGAAACACCCGACCCAGACACCGGCCCAGTTCCTGGAAAAACAGCTGCCCAAACGCTTCGCCAAGGCCTTCAGCGAGATGCACCCATGGCCCAGTCCTTTCCAGTCCTGCAGCAACCAGGACCTGGAACGCATGGCACAGGACCTGGGCCACTGGACACTGAAACCCTCCGGCACCGAAGGCTACCGCACCGCCGAAGTGACTCTGGGGGGTGTGGACACCCGGGAGATTTCCTCCAAGACCATGGCCGCACTGGACCAGCCCAACCTGTATTTTATCGGCGAGGTGCTGGATGTCGCCGGCCATCTGGGTGGACACAATTTCCAGTGGGCCTGGGCCTCTGCGGTGGCGGCGGCCAACAGCCTGACCCAGGGCTGAACAACGATTGGTGCGCCAGATCACCTTTCCTGATTCACCTTGTGCAAAAGCGCCTTCGCATCTTTCCGTCCCTGAAACAATGTTTCCTGCTCGAGAGACAGACGCCAGTAATCGGCTGCCCTGGCCGGATTGCCCAGGTGATAATGTATGACGCCTGCATGATAGGCGATTTCCGGCAACTTCCCGGCATACTCAAGGCTTGGCTGAATAGTGCGCAGAGCCTTCCGGTAACGTCCCTCCCGAACATGAATCCAGGCCTCAGTGTCAGACAGGAACACGTTTTCCGGGTCCTGTTGTTTGGCTTTTAGCAGCCACTTCTTTGCTTGCGACAGGTCCTGTGCGGTGGCGGCCAGGGCCCAGGCGAGATAGGCGGTAAAGTACGCTTCATCGGGCCGGATTTTCAGCCCTTCCCTGGCCAGTGGAATGGTTTCCTTCAGTCGGGCCTGCCTGTCCAGCCAGTGAATAAACGCTTTCCGCGCCTGGAGATTCTCCGGCATGGCCTTCAGAGAGGCGCGAAACGACGCTTCCGCCGACGCCGGACTGTTTTTTGCCTGGGCCGTATGGGCCTGTGCCAGGTAGAGTTCGCTTATTTGTCTCTGGTCAAACAATGCCCGGTTGTTTAAGGCGTTCTCGAACAGCGCATCGGCGGCATCGAATTGTTTCTGCTCCCGGTACAGGTCCAGCAGGGTCCGCAGGGCTTCGAAATGGCCCGGCTCATTGTCAAGCGCGGCTACCAGGTGGGAGATCGCCTCTTGGTGACGGTGCAATTTGGCGTAAAGTATCCCGTATAGCGCGGTTGCCTTTTCCGGCCTGCCGCCGAGTGCCACGTGTCGGTCCAGGTCATCCTTGGCCTGGGACAGAGCTGAACGGTCGTCGGAGAAATAGACATAGTACGCCTTGGCCCGTTGCCGATACCCTGAGGGATCGTCCGGGTCCAGTTCGATCATGTGATCGTACTGGACCAGAGCCTGCTCCTTGCGGTCCATGCCAGCCAGTATTGCGCCTTTCAAACTGTAGATAACCGGCCAGTTTTCTTCGATGGCGATGCACTCGTCAGCGACGGCGAGGGCTTCGCTCCAATGTCGCAGGCCGACGTGAGACACACTGAGTAAATAACAGGCATGCATGCTACCGGGATGGTCATTCCTTAATTGTTTAAGTGCACTGATGGCTTGCCGGTAATCACCGGAGGCGATAAGGCGGCTGGCGGCATTGAGCTTGTTTGCAAATGCCTGGTCTGTAGCCTGTAACGAAGTCTGTTCGTCGAGGTCGGCTGGGAAGATATCGGGCAGTTCGATGGTGGCGGACATGCAGGGAAAACTGGCGGCCATCAGCAAAAGCATGAAAGTGAATGGCAATCGCCCGCAGCTCCTGTCGTATTGTGGTTGCATGTTGATTCCCTTCTGGACGGATGAACAATCATCAGCGCAGGGCGCCGGCTGAAGCAGCCTCCAAGGCTTCAGCCGGTTTTATGCCTAGCGTATTGCGTACAGGCTGTTAACGATTCCGCGCCGCGCCAGCAACAACACACCCAAAGTCATAAGAGCCAGTGAACCCGGCTCGGGCACTCTGAAGGCAACGAACTGTTCTGGCGGATGGGCCGTCCCCACTTGACCACCCAGGGTAAACCCGACGAATTGACCGACTGTTGCCTCGTTAAGCAGATCGACTTCGCCGGGCGCGAGCGTCATGCTGAACAAGAGTTTCAGGTTTTCATCATCGCCCAGATCAGGCTGCGAAAACTCATCGGGCTCCACCAGAGTGGATAATCCGAACCATTGTTGACCGGCAATCAGGGCACCGGATTCCGCATTTTCCTTCACAGCGGTATCCGGCAAGAAATCGTCGAAACCCTCCAGAGGGTCGAACTCGTGGGTTACTTTATTGGTGACCGCCAACATGGCGCTGGTGGCCTTTAACGAGGGCACAAACGGCAGGTCGACGCCGCCCACACCGATACCGCAGGTGCAAGCCGTCGGCTCGCTGATTGGAAATAACTGCGGATCAATCTCCACTCCAAACAACAGATTACTCAATCCGGTCTCCGGATCGACTCCCTGGTCGATCACCCATACCTCCGGTCGCTTTTTCGGTTCTTCAGTTGGCGGATGGCCGCAGGCCCATGCCAGGTTGACAGTTGTAGCGGCAAGCAAAGTGAGAAGAAAGGCCGCTTTAACGGGTTTCATAAACAGTTCCTTCTGTTTGGTGTCCATAGAGATCGCCGCACTTTGAGCAACAGCGAGGCTTCCGTTGAAGTCACCTGGCAACTGCTTACCACTGTCACGTGATAATAGTGCCATCCCTGAGTGCTCTTCCTTGAGATGGGACTCATCCAGATAGTCAGCATTTTATGTGCCACTAAAATGGAAGGTGATCGCCGATAAGAAAAGCGCGTGTTTGAACGCCCCCAGTGACGATTCGAAGCGTCCAGGCTTTACTTCAACTGAAGTGGCCTCCCACTGTTACTGTCAATATCACTGACGGAACTCCAAGGGGTTTTATGGCTTCTCCGCGTCGGCACGATTTTCATTGCACAGTCGCCATTGGATTGCCCGTGTGACAATGCATTCCTGACGGTCTGGTGAGAACTGTCAATTTCATTGACGATTTTCCAGGGGTTATGGTCTTTCATGCCGTTCTTGACCAACCTTGCCTCAAAGGGATGTCTTAAAACCTCAAAAACGCCCTTAATCGGCTTTTCCTTATATTTCAGATTTTTTACCCTGGTCCAGCCCCAGCTGCCATGACCAGGAGGCACTTTCGAAATTTCCAGTCTTTATGCGCGAAAACCCGGCATTGGCCGCCTGCGCCTTTCTCGCCACCGCCACATCGGGCTTTGGCCAGCCTGATCTTCGCCGGCCACCTGAATGAACGGTAATGGGGGTTGCTTGTCGGAGAATTGAAGGAACTGGAAAGATGGGAGGGAAAGCCATGTCAACAACTCAGACAACCACCAGCACCGTCACGAAGTCCGGGGCCACATCACGGACGGTGGTTTTTGCTTACAGTCTGCTCGCCTACGGGGTGGGCATGGTGTCGCTGGTCTGGCTGATCGCCTGTGTGGCCGGGTTGTATCCATTCGGTACCGGGCCTCTTGAAACCACGACCCCTGCGAGCGCACTGGCGGTGAACGCGGCGCTGATCGTGCTGTTCGGTGTCCAGCATTCGGTCATGGCCCGGAAGCGATTCAAGGACTGGTTGACGCGCCTTATTCCACCGGCGGCGGAACGCAGCACCTACGTCCTGATGGCGGGCGTAATGCTCGGGTTGCTTCTCTGGCTCTGGCAACCCATGAAGACAGTGATCTGGACGGTCGAGAATCCTCTGGCGAGTGGCGCTCTTTGGGCCCTTTTCGCTTTCGGATGGCTGTATCTGGTCGCCGCCACTTTCATGACGAATCACTTCGACCTGTTCGGCCTGCGTCAGGCATGGCTGCATCTGTGTGGTCGCCCTTACACACCGGTGCCGTTCGTTCGCCAGTGGATGTATCGCTACAGCCGCCACCCCATGATGGCCGGGATGCTCATCGGGCTTTGGTCCATACCGCAGATGCAGGCGGATCACCTGGCGCTGGCCATCGGGCTGAGTGCCTATATCGCCATTGGCATCGTCTTTGAGGAGCGCGACCTTGCAGAGCATTTCGGGGAGCAATACCGACAGCATTGCCAGGAGGTGGGTGTCCTGCTGCCACGACTGCGCCGCTGAAGCTGACGGCCGGTGAATGGGGGCTGGGCTCCCTGCTTGATCGTCTGGCGGGAAATCGAACAGGGAGATTCCCCAGCTCGATTTCCCGCCTTTTTCCTGACTTTTTGCCTGAGGCTGCCTCAGGGGTGTGACAATCAGCCTTTAAGAGGCCGGCCGTGATCGAGACAGCCTTAAAGGGGGCTTTATGGCCTCAAAAAGCGCCCTTTAAGCGCAAAAATGGGCACTGGAATCAGATTTTATCCCTTTATATCAAGCCCTTAATTTGGTCCGACCCCTAGAACCCGTATAGTGCCTTGAGATGGGCCATGAATTGTGGGCGGTCGCTGGCGGCGTCGGCGCGGATTTTCCGGACATGGGGACGCTCTTCCATGCGTTGGCAGTAGGCATTCAGCCCGGGGACGTCGGACAGGGGGTCCTTGTCCAGAAACGCTTTTCCGACACTGCGCACTATGGGCAGGTTCATGATGGCCGCAATGTCCGCATGGGTGAACTGCTCGCCATAGGCAAAGGGCTCAAAGCTCGACAGTTTGCCCAGTGCGACGACAGCCTTGTCCAGGCTGCTACCCACCTCTTTCAGCACGGCGGGGTCGGGTTGGGTCCCCATCAGCAGGTTGGGAATCAGGCGGCGGGCCACCAGCTCCAGGTAAAGCTCGATAAACTGGGACAGCTCCTGCACTTTGGCAGCGGCAAAGGGGCTCTCAGGCAGCAGTGACGGTTCCGGGTGGGACCGCTCGATGTAATCCAGAATGGCGCGGGATTCGCTGATAAACCCTTCCGGGGTTTCCAGGGCCGGCACCTTGCCCAATGGGCTCTTGTCCAGATACTCAGGGTTGTACCTTGGGCCCACGCCGGTGTAAGAGAGCACCTCTTCGAACGGGATGCCTTTCTCCAGAAGGGCCAGTTTGGGGACGTTGTAGTAATTGCTGGCCGAAAAGCCATGAAGCTTGATCATTGTTTTTCCCATTGTTGGTTGTTCCAACCTGCAGTATGGACGGCTCCGGGCCCTTTTTATATCGGGCCTGTCACCGGCCACCCGGCCCAGGCTTCGAACTCCGCCGCCGGCATGGGTCGGGCGTAATAAAAACCCTGGGCGTAGCGGTAGTTGAGAGCGCGCAGGAAGGCCTCCTGATCGGCGCTCTCCACCCCCTCGGCCAGTGCGTCGATCCGAAGGTGGCGGCTCAGTTGCGCCAGGCTGGCCACGACACCGGCGCCGCGCCCGTCCGGCGACTGCACGACAAAGGCTTTATCCACCTTGATGAGGTTGAACGGCATATCAATCAGCCGTGCCAGTGACGAATAGCCGGTGCCGAAGTCGTCCAGTGCCAGTGGGAAGCCTGCGGCCACCAGCTTGTCGATCACCGGGGTGACCTCGCCGAGACGCAACTCCAGCGCACTCTCTGTGATCTCCAGTTTCATGCAGACCGGTGACACGCCCATGGTCTGTGTGATGGCGATAAGCGGTCGGCCAGTTCCGGATCGTGCAGCTGGGAGGGAGAGACGTTCACCGACACCCAGAATGCCTCGTTGCCGGGCTGTTCCTGCTTGCGCCGAAGCTGCAGGCAGGCGTCCTCGAAAACCTGGGTGCCCAGCTCATCCATAAGCCCCAGGGTTTCAGCCAGTGGGATAAAGCGGTCAGGCCCGATGGGCGTGTGCCAGCTCGGCTGAGGCCAGCGAAGCAGCGCCTCAACCCCCCACCACTCTGCCGCTGTTCAGCTCCATCACGGGCTGATAAAACAGCACCATCTCCTTACCGGACACGGCTCGGTGCAGATCCCCCTCAAGGGTGATCTCCTGGCGTTGAGTCTCCCTGATGCTGTGATCCGCCCAGCGGATGGGGTCCACATCCGTGTTGACCGCACCGGCGCTGAGCTCCTCGGCCAATAACGCCAGCTCCCTGGCGTGAAGACCATTGACCGGTGCGCGGGCAATACCGGCGCTGACCTCCACCTGGAGGGGTTCACCGGCCACATCAAACCCTTTCTCCGTAACAGCGGCGACCAGGGCTCGGGCCCGTTTCATCAGATGGTCGTCCGCATCGATGGCTTCATCGGCACCGGCCTCCACGGGGATAATCACCGCAAAGGTGGTCTCATGGGAGCGCGCCAGTGATTCGCTTGCCTCGAGCCGGTTGGCGAGGCGCTTGCCGATATCGCTCAGAAGATGGTTGATGGTTTCAACGCCAAAGGCCTGGTCAACCCGTTCCAGGCGCCTGAATTGCAGGGACACAAGCCCGGTTACTGTGTGTGGTGAAGCCGTATCGTCAATCAGTCGCTGCAGCCGCAATAGCAGCCCCCGGTGGTTCAGGGCGCCGGTGATGGGATCGTGGTTGGCTCCGGTGGAATTCAGCAGGGCATTCAGGCGCCGGGTCTGACCTTCCAGCCTGTCCTGGGCCTGGTGTGACTCGGTCACCTCCTGTTGCACGGAAAAGAAATAGTCGGTCCCTTCGCCATCGTGGCGCAACCGGGTGATGGTCCACTCCGCCTGGTAGGGCGTGCCATCCTTGCGGTAATTCCAGGTGTGCCCCTCAAAAGAATCCCCGGCCAGCAGGTTCATCTTGAGCCGGTCCAGCACCGCGCGGTCCGTGTCCTGGCCCTGCAGTATCCGTGGCGAGGCGCCCAGAAGCTCCTCACGGGAATAGCCCGTCATGCGCGTGAAGGCATCATTGACGTGCACGAACACCGGCCCCGGCGACTCCAGGTCGTCCGTGGTAATCACCACCGAGAAGTCGCATTTCACAATGGCGGCTTCCAGAAAACGGGCTTTATCGCTGACCGCCATATCCACTGCCCCTTAACCCAAGAAAACCGGATCCGTTACACGAGTCTACACAACAATCGGGGTTACAGCCCCATAGTATGTTTATCAAGCACCTTTATGGATACGGCCACGTCATTAAATGGGGAGCCAGTTCGTTAGCCGAATCGGCAGCCACGCCCATCATCCCTCTCCGTGAATTGTGTGATACCGGATGGGTATACGGAATCTCTTGCTCTATGCTGAACGTTTTTATCCGACTGGGGAATAACCTGGCATGAAAACAGTGATACAAGTCGAGGGTCTGGTGAAGCGTTTTGGCGGTGTGCGTGCCCTGGACGATGTCACCTTCAGCGTGCGGCGGGGACGGGTGCTGGGTCTTCTGGGCCCCAATGGGGCGGGCAAGACCACAGTGGTGCGTATTCTCGCCACTCTGCTCGGGCCGGATCAGGGCCGCGCCTTTGTGGATGGCTGCGATGTGGTCACACAGGCCCATGGCGTACGCCAGCGTATCGGCCTGACGGGACAGTACGCGTCCGTGGATGAAAAGCTCACCGGGCACGAGAACCTGCTGCTGATCGGTCGCCTGCTGGGGCTTCCACGCCCGGATGCCCGCAACCGTGCCACGGAGTTACTGGCGCAATTCAGTCTCTCGGACGCGGCCCATCGCCCGGTGGCCACCTACTCCGGCGGCATGCGCCGGCGCCTGGATCTGGCCGCCAGCCTGATGGGGCGCCCCGGCATCCTGTTTCTGGACGAACCCACCACCGGGCTGGACCCCCGTGCCCGTCTGGATCTGTGGAACCTGATTCGCCGGCTGGTGGCGGAAGGCACCACGGTGCTGCTCACCACCCAGTATCTGGAGGAAGCGGACGCGCTGGCGGACGATCTGGTGGTGCTGGATCAGGGACGGGTGATTGCCGAGGGCACCCCGGCACAGCTCAAGGCCCGGATTGGCGCCCAGACTCTGGTGGTGATGGCGAGCGCGGAGGCACAGGTGGACGCCCTGCGGGAGTGCGTCGAAGCGGTGGTGGGCCGAACGCCGGAGGTGGACAACCGGCGGGTGATGGTGCCGCTGTCGGATCCGGCCCTGCTCACCACGGTGGTGCGGGCACTGGATGAACGGGGGCTGACGGTGCAGGAGCTGATGCTGCGTGGCGCCAGTCTGGATGACGTGTTCCTGTCACTGACCGGGCGTCATGTGCCCGGGAACAACCGGAAGGAGGAAAGCCCATGAGTCGCACAACCCTGGCGGACGGTCTGGGACAGACACTGACACTGGCCTGGCGTTCGCTGCTGAACCTCAAGCGCAACCCCTGGGAGCTGGCGGATTTCAGCTTCCAGCCGATCCTCTTTCTGCTGCTTTTCCTGTATGTCTTCGGCGGCGCCATTGCCGGCTCCACCGACGACTACCTGACCTTTATCCTGCCCGGCGTCATCGTCATGAACCTGGTGTTTGTGACTGTGTACGTGGGCCACGGCCTCAATACCGATCTCACCAAAGGCGTGTTCGACCGCTTCCGGGCCCTGCCCATTGCGCGCTGGGCGCCCCTGTCCGGACGCATTCTCGCCGACATGGTCAAGCAGGCCTGGTGCACGCTGCTGTTGCTGGTGATCGGCTTTCTGCTCGGCTTCCGGATGGGAGCACCGGCCTCGGGGCTGTTGTGGATGCTGGCACTGCTGCTGGTGTTCGCACTGGCCATGTCCTGGGTCATGGTGCTGGTAGGCGTGCTGGCCAAGGATCCGGAACATGTGCAGCTGTTCGGCTTCACCGCCCTGTTCCCGGTAACCTTTGTCAGCAACGTCTTTGTTCCCCTGGAGACCATGCCGGCGGCCCTGCAGACAGTGGTCGCAGTCAACCCGGTATCGCTGCTGACCAATGCCGCCCGCGGCCTGCTCAGTGGCGGACCGGTGGCGGAACCGGCCATGGGTGTGCTGGCCTGGTCCCTGATCATCACACTGATCTTTGCGCCCCTGTCCGTATGGGCTCTGCACCGGCGCCTGGCACGGGGCTAGTGGCTCGAGAAAACGTCCTCCAGGGATCGGGCGTCTCCAGGATCAACCTTGATGATGGTGCCCTGGGCCACCGCGATTGTACGCTCACCCTCATCCCCAAGAGTCACAACGGTGCACTGACACACAGCCTGGTTCTTCCCGGAAGACAAGACTGTGGCCCTGGCCAGCAGCTTATTGCCAACTGCGGGCCGCAGATAATTGATCTTGTACTAAGAAGTCACGGAATTCCCCAGCACGGAGCCGCCAGCATAGGTCAGTGCGTTGTCCGCCAGGTCACTGAGAACGCCGCCATGGACAAAGCCGTGCTGCTGCTTCAGATCGTCCCTTACAGCCAGTGACAGAATGGCGGCACCAGGCTCAAAAACCTCAAGTTCCGTGCCGAGCATCGCGCTGAATGGCTGGTTCTCCAGTATCTTCTGACCAAACTCGAACTCAGTAGCGCTTTGTTTGAAAACGGTAGCAGACAGTGCTCGCACTTGCCTTAAAGGGGGCATTCTGGCGTCAAAACGAAGCTTCCTAGCATAAAAATCACCTTTATTATCAGGTCTTACACATTTAAATCATACAGATAGCTTGGTCCGACCCCGGAACCCAGGGGAAGGAATCGAATAAGTCAGCTACTCTACCCCCATTGATCAACACGATCAGACAGTCCGGCGGCGTGGGTCACGCAGGCGCCAAGGGCTTGCCCCGCATCCTGTGCGGTCACACCGGTCAGCGAAGCTGCAGACCACTGAATTTTTGCAGGAGATAAAAGTGTCCGATACCAATATCAAACTGACTTCGACCATCAGCGAAGACAACAAACTGGAGCTTGCCCTGAGTGAGACCGAGATCCCTCAGCCGGGTGAAAACCAGGTGGTTGTCCGCATGGAAGCCGCCCCTATCAACCCGTCTGACCTGGGAGTGATGTTCAGCGCAGCCGATATGACGACGGCCAGCCAGTCCGGCACCGCCGATCGCCCGGTCATCCGTGCCGATGTCCCCGCCAGGTTCATGGGCGCCCTTAAAAATCGTATTGGCAAGCCCATGCCCGTAGGCAACGAAGGGGCCGGTACCGTCGTCGCGGCCGGTTCATCGGTTGCCGCGCAAAATCTGATGGGCAAGACCGTTGCGGTCATTCACGGTGGCTGCTACCGGAAATACCTCTGTGCCAATGTTCAAAGCTGTCTGGAACTGGAGCCGGGTACGACGGCCACCGAAGGCGCCTCCAGCTTTATTAATCCGCTGACGGCATTGGCCATGGTGGAAACCATGCGCGCTGAAGGTCACAAGGCGATCGTTCACGCTGCCGCCGCCTCCAACCTCGGACAGATGCTCAACCGCATCTGCATCGCCGACGGCATCGACCTGGTCAATATCGTCCGCAAGCCGGAGCAGGAAGCATTGCTGCGGGACATGGGTGCCCGATACGTGGTCAACTCCAGCAGCGACAGCTTCAAGGCAGACCTGAACCAGGCACTGATCGACACCGGAGCCACCATCGCCTTCGACCCCATAGGTGGCGGCAAATTGGCCAGCGATATCCTCACCTGCATGGAAGCCGCCGTCTCTCGCAACATAACGGAATACAGCGTTTATGGATCCGACATCTATAAACAGGTGTATATCTATGGCGGGCTCGATCGCGGCCCGATTATTCTGAACCGCAACTTCGGTTTTGCCTGGGGTGTGAACGGCTTTTTATTGTTCAATGCATTGGGAAAACTGGGCAAGGACACAAATATCGCCATGCGCAAACGCATCGCCGCCGAGATCAAGACCACCTTCGCCAGCCACTACACCCACGAAGTGTCACTGGCCGGTGCTTTACAACTGGATGCGATCAAGGTTTACGGCAAACAGGCAACCGGGGAGAAGTTCCTGATCAAACCACAGAGCTAATGTTCAACGTCTGGCTGCAAGACCATCCCAGGGCGCTGAAGTCCGGTTGACTCCAGCGCCTGCATGAAAGGTGACCCTGCCGATAAATGTCTCTGCCCCATTACCAGCTTGAGAAAACGTCCTCAAGGGAACGGGCGTCCAGAATCCGTTCCAGCCACAGTTCCACCTCTTCTGGTGACGCTTGCTGAATCCGTTCAGAAGTGTCGTTATCCAGCGGACCAAATCTCCGGGTCAACAATTTTATCAAGGTTTTGCGCACGCCTTTCTGCTCGCCCCTCTTTTCGCCCCTCTTTTCGCCCTTCTGCTCGCCCCTCTGTTCGCCCTCTGCCAATAACCGCTCTCGGAGTCCGATCATGGTCTGTGTCTCCTGCGGGTAACGCTCTTGATAGGTCCTCATAGCATTATCATCCAGTGCTGAATAGATGTCGATAAAGTCGATGTACTTCAACTGGCGCTCTACATCCGGCTCCAATTGGATCAAACCACGGGTCGCCTGCGCGTAAGCATCCACTTTCCTGTCTGGTGGCCACTGCATGTTGGGCAGGTTCAGGCGGGCCACGAGGTTGTCGCCGTCCCAGTATTGCGCAGCCGGCATTGAGGCCAGTTCGGTGTACAGATATTGGAACGACAAATAGGTGCAGCGTTCAGTACCCAGGTTCAGTTCTTTGGGTGCAGCCGTGCTGCCCCGGAGAAAAATCACCACCGGCACCATCCGATCGGTCTGGTACAGCTCAGAGAGGTCCGCGCAGTAATGCACCAGGCGGTGAATGGAGAAGCGACCGGGACGGGTTTCCTCCTCAATTACAAACAGCAACGCTTCCCGCCGCCCGTCAGGCCACTCCACCAGCAAGGGAATATCCAGCTCACGAAAGCGATCTCCGAGCCGGTTTTTGAGTTGCTCCTGACGAATGGGCTTGATCACCACCGAGTCATCCAGATCCCTGGCCTCGGATTCAGCGAAGAAAGCCAGTGCCTGACGGGGGTAATCCAGAATCAGATTTTTGAAGTTTTGATCGTGACTGGTCATCCGTGTACCAATGTTTCCGTGTCTGTATGGAAAAACAGTACTTCGGAGCAGAGGTCCTGGCAAGGCGTTAATAGCCGTGGTGGGCTGGTTTTAGGAGTAGGTCACAGAATGAGCCCAGGGTGAGAGTCTCCATGGAATCGCCAGGGCAGTCACAGCAGACGAGAAGAACCCTGTTGATCTCTAAAGAGTAGAGAAAACAACAAACTCAGAGAGGCACCCGTCCGCCGTCTTCAAGAAGCCGTGGGAGGCCAGAAACCAGCCCAACTGGTGCAACGCAAAAATCAGCGTTACCCTTGGCAAAAGCTTTCCTTCACAGCGTTTAAAGCGGGAGCAAACAGGGTATGGGCCAGTCCGAACGGGAGCACTTCACCAACTTGCTGATCAAGCTCAGAGACGAGCTGCTTGAGACCCGCGCCGCCCGTGAAGAAAGCACCGCCACGGTCACCCTGGACCAAACCAGCACCGGCCGCCTCTCCCGCATGGACGCCCTGCAAAACCAGGCCATCGCCCAGGCCGGCCAGGCCCGGGCCGAAAACCAGCTGCGCCTGATCGAAGCCGCCCTGCGCCGCCTGGATGAAGACGACTTCGGCTACTGCCTTGAATGCGACGAACCCATCAACCCCAAACGCCTCGAAATCGACCCCACCTGCCGCTACTGCATCCACTGCGCCAGCTAACCCGCCCCCTCTTTTCTGATCTGACGAAATGCCCGCAACAGCCACGCGCCCCGATGGCCACTAACCACTGGCCGGCTTTTGAAACAACGCCACATTCTTCACCGGAATCTCCAGCGCCCACCCATGATGCGCCGCCAGCCACCCCATGGTCGCCTCCCGGTAAAACACCACATGGGTCGGATCACGCCGGTAATGCCACTGGGCAAACCGCTCGTCCTCCGTCTGGAAACAGGTCATCACCCCCAGCCAGCCACCGGGCGCCAGCATCCCCTGTAACTGCCGGAACACCACCGCCGGCTCGTGCAGATGCTCCACTACCTCCGTGCAGGTGATGAAATCCCAGCGCTGTGACAGTGGCGCCGGGTCCGGGGCGTAAAAGGGGTCGTAGACGTTGGTGGGATGGTCCGCTTCGGTGAGCATGGCGGCCAGTGCCGGCCCGGGGCCGGCGCCGAAGTCCAGGCCACGGGCGCCGGCGGGGAGGCGCTCCAGCAGCGGGGTGGCCAGTCTGGCGAGGAAACGGCGGTAGCCGGGGTCATCGGGCTGGTTGTCGTGCTGGTCGTATTCCGCTTTCTCAAGGGCCGGTGTCAGGCGCTGGTGGGGGGCCAGGTAGGTGCACTGGCAGCGGGTGCAGCGGTAATAATCCCGGCCGGCCACGGTCTGGAAGTAGCGGGTTTTCGGGGCTTCGCAAACCGGGCAGGAATTGGGGCTCAAAGGGGCTCTCCGCTTGTTTCTCCGCTTTTCTGGGCGCTTGCGGCGCCCCTTGCAAGGGTGCGAGTCACCGGGGGGTGAAGGGGATTTGAGTGACTGGAATGCCCCGCTGGTAGAAAGGCCGTGGGAAAAAACCCTCTTTTGCAGTGCATCATTTGTCGAATTCTCAGCGTAAAGCCATAATAATGTCACATCTGTAACAGGGGCGGTCAATGCGTGTCCCCAGGGTCGCCAACACACCGTGATTTTTCCGGGTTCAACCGATTTTTGATTTTCCGAGGATAGCATGCGCGAAGACGTACAAGACTACTACGGCAAACAGCTCCAGGGCAGCGAAGATCTGCAGACCAACGCCTGTTGCGATCTCACGCCCCCCGACTGGCTCAAGCCCATACTCTCGTCCATCCATGACGAGGTGCTGAGCCGCTACTACGGCTGTGGCCTTGTGGCGCCTCAGGCCCTGAAGGGCATGCGCATTCTGGACCTGGGCAGCGGCAGTGGCCGTGACTGCTATGTGCTTTCCGCACTGGTGGGCGAGTCCGGCGAGGTGGTGGGTGTGGACATGACCCCCGAGCAGCTGGCCGTGGCCAACCGCCATATTGAGTATCACCGCGAGAAGTTCGGCTACAGGAAGGCCAATGTGCGCTTTCTGGAAGGCTATATCGAGAAGCTGGATGAGCTGGACCTGCAGGATGACTACTTTGATATTGTCATCAGCAACTGCGTGATCAACCTGAGCCCGGACAAGGAGAAGGTGCTGTCCGAGGTGCACCGGGTGCTCAAGCCCGGCGGTGAGTTCTACTTCTCCGATGTGTACTCCGACCGTCGCATTCCGGCCCACCTGGTGGAGGATCCGGTGCTCTACGGGGAGTGTCTGTCCGGTGCGCTGTATTGGAACGACTTCGAGAACCTCAGCCGCCGTGCCGGCTTCGCCGACCCGCGTCTGGTGGAGGACCGGGTGCTGACCATTGAGAACCCGGCCATCGAGGCCCGCCTGGCGCCGGCGCGGTTCTTCTCCGCCACCTACCGGCTGTTCAAGCTGGATGAGCTGGAGCCAGCCTGTGAGGACTACGGACAGGCAGTGATCTACAAGGGCACGCTTCCAGAGCACCCCCAAGTATTCGAGCTGGACAAGCACCATGCCATCGAGAAGGGCCGTGTCTTCCCGGTCTGTGGCAACACCTGGCAGATGCTGGCCAATACCCGCTTTGCCGAGCACTTCGAGTTTATCGGCAATTTTGACACCCACTACGGCATCTTTGCCGGCTGTGGCAGTGATATCCCCTTCGGACAGAGTGTGCCCGCCACATCAGGGGCACAGCCTGTGCAGAACAGTAGCGGTGGCAGCTGCTGCTGATAGGGCGTCACGGGAGGGCACCGGTGTGACCGGGCCCTCTCTACCTTCCTGTGGTACTTACGCCCCTCTCCCCTTCCCTGACCACTGACCGTTTTTCTCCCGACCCGGGACTGGCCGATTCCATAAGGGCCCGGTTCCCTGTGGCTGTCAGCTGCGCTCGCGGCGGAAGAACTGCAGTATCTGATTGTTGGCGGGCATGGGGTGCTGTGCCACCAGGTCCAGCCCCATATCCAGTGCCATGGCGGCGACGGACTGCAAGTCCTTGATGCCGATTTCCGGGTCCCGCTCCTTCAGCCAGGCATCCAGTGAGCGGTTGCCGTCGCTGCTGTACTCGCCGTTGTGGTTGAAAGGCCCGTAGGCCAGCAGCTGGCCGCCGTGGCGCAGTGCCACGGCGCTGCACTCCAGCAGTGACTGGAGCACGGGCCAGGAGACGTAGTGCAGTGTGTTGGCGGTGAAGACGGCGTCATAAGCGGCAGTAATGTCCGCCGGAGGTGCGGTGACATCCAGCGCCCTGGGCCGGGAGAGGTTGTCCAGTCCGCTTTCGTCCACCCACTGTGCCAGCCCCGGCAGCGCCTCCGGCAGGTCCGTGGGCTGCCACTGCAAGTGGGGCAGATGGCGGCACAGGTAGACGCCATGCTGGCCGGTGCCGCTGCCGATTTCCAGCACCCGGGACGGTTCCGGCAGCAGTGCCGCCAGGGTGGCCCGGATGGGCTCCTGGTTGCGTTCGCAGGCCGGGGCGAAGGGTTTCTGGTCCGTGGACATGGGCTGGCTGGTGTCTCCTGTTAGTGGGCGGCCGCCTGTTGTGATTCGCCGGCGTTTTCCGGCTCGTACTCCGCCTTCCACTGCTCGATCAGGTGGCGGTCGTCCAGGTCCCAGGGGTGGAAGCCCCGCTTGAGGTAGGCGGCGAACAGGGGCAGCCCCTTGCGCAGCACACCGGGGCGGCCCCAGAGGAAGTTCAGTCCGCCAATCCAGGTGCCAGGGCTCCACAACTTGCCCTCGGCCCTGAGCATCACCAGCATGTTCTGCAGTGTCTGGCGGGCGAAGTTGTAGGTGACGAAGGCAAAGACAATGCGCCGCATGCGTTCGTTGCCCACCTGCTGGCGGAACACGTCAAAGGCCACCGCCTTGTGCTCCATCTCCTCTACGGCGTGCCACTTCCACAGGGCCTTCATCTCGTCGCTGACACCAGCCAGTGCCGCCGGGTCGCTCAGCAGGATGTGGGCCATGGCGGCGGTGTAGTGCTCGGCGGCGCAGGTGCCGGCCAGTCGCCTTGAGCGGGGCAGGCTGGCGACAAAGTCCATCTGCCTTTTGAAGTGGGTCTCGATCCGGTCGATGGCCTCCTCCCCGTAGCGCTGCACCAGTGCGTCGTTGTAGCGCTGGTGCTCACGGCTGTGGAAGCCCTCCTGGCCGATAAAGGCCCGCACCTGGGCCTTGAGCTGGTCCCCCTCGATCTGGTCCCGGTAGGCTCTCAGGGACTCGATAAAGGAGTGCTCACCCAGTGGGAACTGCATGGACAGTGCGTTGAAAAAGGCGGTGCGGAAGGCATCGTTGCCGTGCCAGGCCCGGGCAAGCTCGGACTGCAGGTCAAACTGGCGCTTGCGGGGGACAATGTCCACCTGGTTGGATAGGGATGCACCCATGGTTTGGCTCCTCTGCGGTCTGAGACCACGGTAAGCGCATTACTGCGGCAGAAAAAGGGCTGCAGATCACAATAATGCAGTCTGTTGATTCTGCCACAGTGCCATGGTTTG
>JAWWAC010000012.1:0-66495 GCA_033721915.1 Oleiphilaceae bacterium | reverse complement strand
TGACCCTGCTCGCCGCCCTGGTACTGGGTGGCCAGGCTGTTGCCGCGGAACACGCCGGGGAAAAAGCCAAGGAGAAATCCAGCGAGCACGCCGGTGACAAGGCCAAATCCAGCAAGAAAGCCGACGAGCACGCCGGCGATAAGGCCAAGTCCGACAAGAAAGAAAAGCATGACGAGCACGCGGGCGAAGAAGCCGAGCATGACGAGCACGCTGGTGATGAAGCCAAATAATCCGGTTTAAATCACTGGTTTTTTGGTGAGCTGCCTCTCTCTGAAGCAGCTCACTACTCCCTCAGTACAGAGTTTCGCCGGTTCTCCTGATGGATACTCCCCCCTGAATGTTTTAGCCATGATCATGGCTTTCACGCTCCGATACGATTGACTGGTACCGATCTTTCAGCCCTAAGGGCGTTGCTAACGGTTTAGCAGGCACCCCGCCGGCAATGGTTCAAAGTCGGCACTCGGGTGCCCGCTCTGGGCATTACCGCTTCGGCGACAGCATGCGGAACGAGGAAGTGTGGTCATAGCGGCGGCTGCTTTACAGGCCCATGACCTGCACATCGTCGGGCAGACGGTAGAAATCGGCGCCCTTGTTCACCGGTTCCACAGACTTCAGCTCAAAGCCCTGTTCCTGGCGGAGAATGCCGGGGTAGCCGGTGGCATCAATGGTGTTCAGCATGTCACTGATATCCAGGTCCATATCGGGGCTGACGGACTGACCGAGTCGGTTGATGGCGTTGAGAAAGCCACGGGTCAGTGCCACCACGTCCTTGTCATCGGTCAGCACCACTTCGCTGGTGGCCCCTTCAATGGTGATCCGGTGCACCACCCCCTCGTAGCCGGCCACGGTTTCACGGCGGTCGGTGGCGGTGATGGTGGGCTCCGGCATCTTGTCATTCTGCTTCGGGGCCTGTTCCTGGAATTCCTTGATCATCTGTCCCATGCGGGCCATGTCGATGGCCACGCGCATGCCGCCCTGGTTGACCACGGTATAGACCTTGTCACCGGAGACCAGGAGAAACCCCTGTTCCGGTGAGTCCAGACGGATATGGTTCTCGTCCTTGAAGAAGATGGTCATGGCGTCCTGTCCCGGAATGCTGAAAGTGCCTTTCAGCTCGGCCTGGGCGCTGGCGGCCATGGAAAGGGCAAACAAGAGGGCAAAAGTGAGTCGGCGCATGGTGGATTCCTGGGCAGAGTTCGGTGGCCGGCTGGCCACACGGATAAACCGGATTATCGGCTAATCAGGCGGCTTCTGGCTAGGCTGCGGCGCAAATCCCTTCGGCTGCGGCATTAAGGATTGGTATAGTCGGCTGAATCCTTCCATACCTTGGCGGGCGTATACCCTGAGTCGAATCGGACACGGAGAGCCGGGCCTGATAATCTGTTGTCCGTGCCTTTATTTGACGGGTCGTGAGGATGGCGTGATACCGCAGTTGCAGAGAGTTCAGACAGTGCCGCAGTATCGGGCCCGGGTGCCCGCAAGCGGCCCGCCGGTGCCCGGCCGGTCGCGCCGTGGCCCTGGGTTGCTGCTCCTGTGTCTGTTTTTTTTTCTGCCCGCCTGTGCCTGGATGACTCAGGCACAGCAGGCGCAGTTTGAGGACCACTTTGCCCGTGGTGATTACGCCCTGGCGGCCAGTCGTGCCGCCAAACAGGAGGGCAAGGGGGCCGGTGGGAGCAGCCAGTTGCTGTGGAAACTGCAGCAGGGGGCCGCACTGCAGGCCGCCGGTGATATGGAGGAGAGCATCGAGCTGTTTGATACCACGGAAGCCTTCTTCAGCCACTTCGACCAGGACAACCGGCTGATGCGCTGGAGCGAGCAGTTGGCAGCCCTGTTCAGCAACGACAGCGCACTGGCCTACCGGGGCACCCTGTACGACGCCATCATGGTGAACAGTTACAAGGCACTGGGCTTTATGACACTGGGTGAGATGGGCAATGCCCGGGTGGAGCTCAACCGGGCCCGTGACCGACAGCGCCGCGCCGTGATCCGCTACAGCGACCGCATCCGGGAAGAGCGGGAAGCCCTGCGGGAGGAAGCCCCCGCCGGGACGGACATGGACAGCACACTGAGCCGTGCCGAGCAGCGTCTGGAATCGGAGTACCGGCGCCTTGAGCCGTGGTCCGTCTACCCGGCCTTCGTCAATCCACTGGCCACCTGGCTGGAGGGGCTCTATCTGCTGACGGTGGGAGAGGCCAGAGGCGACAGCAGCAGCGCGGTACAGGCTCTGGAGCGGGCGGTGGGCATGGTGCCGGAGAATCCACAACTGAAACGGGACCTGCAGTGGGCCATTGATCTGGCGGACGGGCGCCGCCGTCGTGAGGACCTGCCGGCCACCGTCTGGGTGCTGTTCGAGAACGGCCTGGGTCCGGTCAAGGAGGAGCAGCGCATCGAGATCCCGGTGGTGTTCAGTGTCAGCGACAGGCCCGCCATCTTCACCGGGCTGGCCTATCCGGTGCTGCGCTACCGCAACGGGATCCCGGGGGGGCTCCGTGTGGGGGAGAGCGGCCAGACCGCCGAGCTTCTGAGCAATATGGACGCGGTGATCAGCACCGAGTTCCGGGAGCGTCTGCCGGCGGTGATCGCCCGTGCCGTGGCCGCCTCCGTGGCCCGCGCCACGCTGCAGTACCAGCTGCAGCGCCAGTGGGGGGATCTGGCGGGTTTTGTCGGGCTCCTGTACCAGATTTACGCGACACAGGCGGACACCCGCATCTGGAGTGCACTGCCGAAACGTTTTGATATGACCGCGGTGGAAAAACCCGACGACAACCGGCTGCGACTGAGCTGGGCAGGGCAGAACCCTGAGGTGGTGCTGCCGGAGGGGCAGTTTCACCTGGTCTGGGTGCGCGCACCCAGCGCCGGTGCCGATCCCGGTATCCGTGTGATCACACTGGAGTGAATAAGCCGCTGTTGGTGACGGGTGACGGGCTGAATGGTCTCACTATAATGGCTCAGGGGTTGAAAGCCCGCGACGGCATGACTGGACAGACCCGGACTGCGGGCCGATTATGGGGCAACGGATAAAAAGGCGATGATGATGACAAACCACAGGCACGCTTTACGGCTGTTACCGGCGCTGTTAATGATGTTGCTGCTTGGCGCCTGCGCCAGTCAGGAGACCCCGGAGCAGGTGATTCTGGATCCGGCACTGAGCGGTATTGTGCAGATCGAATCCCACAGGGAAAGCCGTGAAGGGGATCTGCTGCGGGTCAAGGTGACCGGGCGCAATACCCTGGACCGGGTCCTGCTGATGAATTACCAGTTCGACTGGCTGGACGAAGACGGCCAGAAAGTGGATTCCGTGATGGCCGGCAAGACCCGCTTCTCTGCGGACCGGCTGCGTTATTTCACACTGGACGGTATCGCCCCCAGCCCGGAAGTGGTGGATTACCGTCTGTATATTGAAGAGAGAGACCGCTGATGAAGACTGCACCGCAACTGCGTGGCCTGCTGATACTGGCTCTGGTGATGCTGATGGTCTCCGGCTGTGCCCAGCGCACGGTGGTGGTGGACCGGGAGACGGACGATGCCGACCCCACACTGGCACTGGAGTACCGGGATTTCGAATTTGCCGCCATGGAGGCGGTGGATTCACTGCTCAAGTCCGGCGTGGTGGATCACCCCGATGACAAGCGTTACGTCATGGCCGTCTCACGGGTCACCAACGACACCATGCAGCGGATCGATACCGACCAGCTGATCCGCAAGGTGCGCATTGCACTGCTGCAGAGCGGCAAGGTGGTGACCACCTCGGCGGTGTCCGCCGAGGGGGCCCAGGACGAGCTGCTGGACGAGGTGCGCCGCCTGAGGGGCTCCGAGGAATTCCGCAGCGACACCCAGGTGGAGAAGGGTACCCTGATCAGCCCGGACTTCAGCCTCTCCGGCAAGATACTGCAGCGCAATATCGACCGTGACAGGAAGACCCAGCAGGTGGAGTACTACTTCCAGCTGGTGCTGACGGACCTGCGTGACGGACTGGCCGTCTGGGAGAACGAAACCCCCATTATCAAGCGTGGCAGCAATCGCTCCGTCGCCTGGTAAGGGGCCCTGCCGCCACGGCAGGCCCCGTTTTCATCCCCATTCCACCACTGCACAAGGAGTGAACCGCCCCCCATGAGCCACCAGACACCCACCCCTGCCGGCGAGATTCCCCCCTCACTGGCAGAGCGCATCGAGGCCAGCGAAGCCCGTGTCTTCAAGGCCATCTTCCCCTCCAACACCAATCACCACGACACCCTCTTCGGTGGCGATGCCCTGTCCTGGATGGACGAGACCGCCTTTATCGCCGCCACCCGATTCAGCCGCAAGGCGCTGGTGACGGTCTCATCGGACCGAATCGACTTCCGCGCCGCCATTCCAGGCGGCAGTCTGGTGGAATTTGTGGCCCGTGTCTGCCATGTGGGGCGCACCAGCGTGCGCGTCCAGGTGGATGCCTGGCTGGAGAGCATGTACGGGGAAGGGCGCAAACACGCCATCAGCGGCTGCTTTACCATGGTGGCCGTGGACGAGAACAAGCGTCCCGTGCCGGTGGTGGAGGATTAAACCATGATGAATACGCTCAGGGGTGTGCTGGCACTGCTGCTGATGCTGATCAATACCATGATCGGCCTGATCCCCATGATGATCGTGGCCGTGGCCAAGGTCCTGGTGCCCTGGGCGGCCTTTCGCCGCGTCTGCGCCCGCATTGTCATGACCATTGCCGAGACCTGGGCCCATATCAACCGGGCCATACTGGGGCGTCTACTGGATACCCGCTGGGAGGTCCGTGGCGACCCCCGGGTCAGCCGGGACAAGTCCTACCTGCTGCTGAGCAATCATCAGTCCTGGGTGGACATTGCCGCACTGGTGCAGGTGTTCAACCGCCGTGTGCCCTACTACAAGTTCTTTTTGAAACAGGAGCTGGTGTGGGTGCCACTGCTGGGTCTGGCGTTCTGGGCCCTGGACTACCCCTTTATGAAACGCTACTCCAGGGAGTACCTGGAGAAGCACCCGGAGATGAAAGACCGGGACCTGGAGGTGACCCGCAGGGCCTGCGAGAAGTGCCGTGGCATACCGGTAACGGTGGTCAACTTCCCGGAGGGCACCCGCTTTACCCCGGCCAAGCACCACAAGCAGCAGTCCCCTTACCGTCACCTGTTGCGGCCCAAGGCCGGCGGCATTTCCTTTGTCATGGCTTCCATCGGCGACCAGATCGACGGGGTGCTGGATGTGTCCGTGATTTACCCGGACGGGGTACCCGGTTTCTGGGATTTTCTCAGCAACCAGGTCAAACGGGTGGTGGTGGAAGTGCACCAGTTCCCGCTGGACCAGCAATGGGTGCGTGGTGATTACCGCAACGACCCGCAGTTCCGCAGGGAATTCCAGCAGTGGCTCAGTGACTTCTGGCTGGAAAAGGACCAGCGCATCGAGGCACTGCGCCAGGAATACGGCATGAGCCCGGTGCCCGAACCGGAGTACAGGGACAGCCCCTCAGCGGACTGATGGCAGCGGGCCTGGTGCCCGGCCGCCACCCCATGCCTTACTGCGCCTCCAGACCCAGTGCCGCCAGTGTCCGTGGGTCGGGATAACCATCCGCCGGCAGCCCCTGCTCCCGCTGATAGCCCTGCAGTGCGCTGCGGGTGCCAGGGCCCATGACCCCGTCCGCCTTGCCGGCATCAAAGCCTTTCTCATTGAGCTGCTCCTGCAGTGCCCTGAGGGTGTCGCGGCTCAGTGGCGGATGCTCCGGTGGCGGGTTCTGCAGTGGGCCGGCGCCGGCAATCCGGTCCGCCAGATGGCCCACGGACAGGGCGTAGAACTCAGAGCGGTTCCAGCCCATGATGACGTGAAAATTGTCGTACACCAGAAAAGCCGGGCCCTCATGGCCGGCGGGCAGCAGCAGCGAGCCCTCCATATCCGCCCTGGGCAACGGGTTGCCAAAGGCGTCCGTCACACCCAGATCCCGCCAGTGGGACAGGGGCTTGGGGTCATCCCGACCGCTGGCCCGGTGGTAGGCGAAATCCTCAGGCAGCAGTACCTCACGCCCCCAGCGCTGCTCCGGCTGCCAGCCCATATGGGCCAGGAAATGGCCGGCGGAAGTCATGGCGTCGGGGATGCTGCCCCACAGGTCAATGCGACCGTCCCCGTCAGCATCCACCGCGTGGGCCAGGTAGACCGATGGCATGAACTGCATATGCCCCATGGCGCCGGCCCAGGAGCCCTTCATGGCCTCGGGGTCGATATGCCCCCGGTCGAGGATGGTCAGCGCGGCGATCAGCTCACGGGTGAAATAGGCACTGCGGCGCTGGTCACAGGCCAGTGTGGTCAGTGCCTGTGGGATGGGCACACGGCCGAAGTAGCTGCCGAAGTTGGTTTCCATGCCCCAGAAGGACACCAGGTAGTGGGGCGGCACGCCGCTCTCACGGGTCACCCCCTGGAGCAGATCACGGTGCTTCTCAAGCAGCTCGCGGCCCTTCTGCACACGCTCTTCGGTGATCCGGCGCCCCATGTAGTCCGCCAGTGAGGCGGTGAATTCCGGCTGCGAGCGGTCCAGCTCCAGAATGCGCTCACGGGGCTGCATATCCGACATGACCGTGGCCACCAGTGACTCGGACACCCCGGCGGACAACGCCTGGTTTTTCAGGTCCGCCACACAGGCGTCAAACTCCGCCTGCACCGGCGTCGACAGCAGCCCCAGGCAAAGAAGCCCCGGCAGCAGGGTCAGGGAACGGCGGCGTGGCAAGGGGTGGATCATGTTGAAGCTCCCGGAGGGGTCGGTGTGGCTGACTGCGGCTGGGCCCCAAGAAACAGGCCCTGAACGCCCATTCTGCCTGAAAGCCGTGGCAAAACCGCCGTTCACTGAGATTAATTTTTTGTTGTCTTGGGGGGAGCGGTCATTGGCGCGGGCCGGCGCTTCAGAAAGTGCAGCAGCCGGAGGCTTCCATCAGCCGGTACAGCCAGTAACGGTAGCAGCGGTGATCCCGGTACTGGTGGTAGTCCAGGCTCCACTCACCATTGCGGTTCTTCCACAGGGTATCAAACCAGTCGCTGGCGTCACGGATGGCGCCATCCTCCGGCGGGGCCTGCCACTGCACGGCGCTTTCCAGGTTGAGGTTGTCCAGGTTGCGCCGGGTGAAGTTGGCCGAGCCCAGCAGCAGATCCCCGTGGTCCGGTTTCTCCGCCAGCAGCAGCTTGCTGTGGAACTGCTCGCCATGTGTCCGCACCCAGCGCACGGCGATGCCCGCCCGGTGCAGCTCCGAGGCCACAGGGCGGTTGGGCATGCCGCTCTTCTGGCGGCCGAAGGCGTCCCGGTTGGGGTCTAGAAGAAGCTGGACCACCACACCCCGCTGGTGGGCCTGCCTGAGTGCCCGGATCAGCCTGCGGTGGCTGAGATAGAACAGCGCCAGACGCAGCCGCTCGCCGGGGCGTGCCTGCTGGATCACGGCCAGCAGCGCGTCCCGGATGGCGGCCTCGGTCAGCAGTCTCAGGCGTGGAAGGGCCTGGACGGAGTCCGGCTCCGGGTCCGGAGCCGGGGGGCGGGGGTCACCACCGGAGAAGGCCATCACCGCCGACTCGCTGTGCAGCAGATCCCGGCACACCGGCCCGGAAAAGCGCAGCCCCACGTTGTGGTGGTTGCTGCTGGCATCGTGCAGGTTGGCGGAGGAGACCAGTCCGTGCCGGCCGTCCACCACCAGTGTCTTGCGGTGATTGGCCTTGAAGTTGGGCAGCGCCAGCCAGCTGCGCAGCGTCATCCGGTGGGGCCCGAAGGGGCCCGGTAGCCAGCCACCACGGGCCGCCTGCCCGGTGGCCGCCAGATTGGTAAAGGGGGCCAGTGACAGGCGCCACAATGCCGACCACAGGGGGTTGCTGTCGCGCAGTGCGCGCAGGTCGGTGATGCGGATGGTGAGCCCCGCCTGCTCGAGCTGTACGAAATGGGCCGGCCAGTGGGCCCCGTACAGGGTATTGATGGGGTCGCTGATCAGGTCGATCCTCACCCCCTCACGGGCCCGGACCCGCAGTGCCGATGTCACGGTGTCGGTCAGTGGCAAATGCTGTGGCTGGTCCCCCTGGTCGGCGTTGAACAGGAAGTTGTCCATGCGCAGGTGGTGGCGTGCCTGTCGGATCAGACTCAGGCTGGCGGGGACAATGGCGCTGCTGCACGGCAAGGGTTGCCTGGGCCTGGGATAATCCGCCAGAAAGCGCACCTCGCTGGCCCGCCGCCAGGGGTGGCTGTGACCCATCCCCGGTGGCAGTGGCCGGTAGCGGTGATAGACGCCGCTGGCGGTGACCAGCGCGGCCAGTGTGAGCAGCAGTGTGAACATGAGAGTCATGGCACCTATCCCTGATAGCCGGCCCCGGTGAAGACTGGATTGTGCCTGAAGTGCCGCCGGGCTGCACAGTGAGAGGTTCTGCAAAGAGGCGGGCGGGCAGCGGGACGGTGAAAAAATTCGATGGAATCGGTCAGTTTTAACCGCTGGCAGCCCTTTTGGGGGCCAGTCACAATAGTCCGATAGTACCAGTCCAACCCAGGAGTGACTGCCATGACTGACCGAGAAATTCACCGTGTGATCGATGCCCTGCCCTCCTCGGATGGCGCCGGTGTGCGCCTGAAACGCAGCCTGGGCCAGAGCCAGTTCGCCCGCATGGACCCGTTTCTGATGCTGGACGAGTTCCGCTCCGATGAGGCGGCGGATTACATCGGCGGCTTCCCCTCGCACCCCCACCGTGGCTTCGAGACCGTCACCTACATGCTGGCCGGGGCCATGCTGCACAAGGACTCACTGGGCAACCAGGGTCTGCTCAGGGCCGGTGATGTGCAGTGGATGACCGCCGCCAGGGGCATTGTCCATTCCGAGATGCCACAGCAGGAGCAGGGGCTGATGCACGGCTTTCAGCTGTGGATCAACCTCCCGGCCAGCGAGAAGATGAAAACCCCCCGCTACCAGGACATTCCCTCACAGCGGATCACCGAGATCCATGAGCCGGGTCTGGCACTGCGACTGATTGCCGGCGAGATCGAGCGTGGCGGCGAGCGTCACCAGGGGCCGGTGAGCGGCATCAGCACCGAACCCAGCTACCTGGATGTGAAGCTCGACCCGGGCACCGAGTTCGAACAGTCCACCCGCCCGGATCACAGCGGGGTGCTCTATCTCTTTGAAGGCACACTGGAGCTGTCCGGCAAGCCGCTGCTGGCCGGTCAGGCGGCGCTGTTGTCTGATGGGGACCGGGTACGCCTCAGGGCCGGCTCCGAAGGGGCGCGCTTTCTGCTGCTGAGCGCCCGTCCGATCCGTGAGCCGGTGGTCCAGCACGGCCCCTTTGTCATGAACACCCGTGAGGAAATCGAGCAGGCCGTTCGGGACTTCCAGTCCGGACGCTTTGTCAGTGAGGCGCCGCAGATGAGCTGATCCGTCAGCGGCTGGCCTGGCACAAAAAAACCCCGCCTCGGCGGGGTTTTTTGTGGCACCCGGAGGTGCCGGGCGTGGCAGGTCAGGCCACGTTGTGCTTGTAGACCTTGCGCTTGTCGTGGGCCAGCTCGTCGAAGGCAAAGTCGTCCACGGAGAGCATCTCCAGCACTTCCGCCTCGTACTTGCGCATGAACTTGGCGTCGTCCGCGGAGATCAGCTTGGCCTTGAGACCGGCTTCCACCTTCTCCTCCGGGTGCAGCGCGTCCATGGGCAACTCGCCCTTGGCCTGGGCCTTGTCCACGATGCGGTAGATGCTGTCGGCACGGGCGTTGTCCGCCAGCAGCTTGTTGTACTGGGCCAGCGGGTTGGCAAAATCCCCTTTCTTGCCCGGTGCGGAGTGGGCATTGCTGAGCATCTTGCGACGCAGAGCCGAATCCGTGGACACGGCGCGGGCAATGGTCTTGGTCAGCTTGTCCGAAGGCGCATGCCAGCGACGGCCCAGCGGCATGGTGACGGCGCGCAGCACAGCCGCCACCAGACGGTTGGGCAGGTTGTTGAGCAACTCGTCCATGGCCTCCTCGGTGCGGTGCAGCAGGTAGCGGCAGCTGTACTCCATCAGTGCCCGCTCGTCTTCCACCGCCTGACCCTCGTGCCACTGCTTGAGCACCATGGAGGTGAGGTAGAGGTTGGAGAGCACATCCCCCAGGCGGGCGGAGATCAGCTCGCGCATTTTCAGCTCAGAGCCCAGTGTCACCATGGCCGCGTCGGCGCACAGGCCAAAGGCGGCACTGAAGCGGTTGACCGCCTGTGCGTAGGGGGCGGCGGCGCTGTCAAAGGGGGTATTGCCACGTCCGATGCCCAGTGCCTGTGTGAAGGCCCTGGCGGCATTGCCGAAGATCAGGCCGGCATGCTCGAAGAAGGCCTCGTCAAAGGCTTCTGCGTCGTCCTTGTCCTTGGCCGCCAGCTCACGCAACACGTAAGGATGGCAGCGGATGGCTCCCTGGCCGAAGATCATCAGGCTGCGGGTCATGATATTGGCCCCTTCCACGGTGATGGACACCGCGGCACCGGCATAGCCAATACCCAGGTAGTTGCGCGGACCCAGTGTCACGGTCTTGCCGCCGTGCACGTCCATGGCGTCCGTGAGCACTTCCCGCTGGAAGGCCGTCAGCTGGCTTTTCAGTATGGCGGAAGGCACGGCGGGCTTCTCGCCGTTGTCGATCATGTTGGCGGTCTGGTTGACCGTGCAGCGGGTGATGTAGGTCTTGCTGGCAATGCGGGCCAGCGGCTCCTGCACCCCTTCCATGTCCGCCACCGGGGTATTGAACTGACGGCGTACACGGGTAAAACCACCGGCGGTGCCGACGGCATAAGTGCCCGTTCCGGCGGCGCCGGAGGGCAGTGTGATACAGCGCCCCACGGAGAGGCACTCCACCAGCATGCGCCAGCCCTGTCCGGCCATTTCGGGACCACCGATGATGTAGTCCAGCGGGATAAACACGTCCTTGCCCTTGATGGGCCCGTTCATGAAGGGGCTGCCAATGGGGGCGTGGCGACGGCCGATTTCCATGCCATCGGTGTCACGGGGGATCAGGGCACAGGTGATGCCGCGGTCTTTCTCGTCACCCAGCAGCCCGTCCGGGTCAAACATGCGAAAGGCCAGGCCCACCACAGTGGCGATGGGGGCCAGTGTGATCCAGCGCTTCTCGAAATTGAGCTTCAGGCCCAGCACTTCCTTGCCGTTGTGCATGCCCTTGCACACCACGCCGGTGTCCGGCAGTGAGGTGGCATCGGAGCCGGCACGGGGGCCGGTGAGGCCGAAACAGGGGATTTCACGGCCGTCCGCCAGACGGGGCAGGTAATGGTTTTTCTGTTCTTCGGTGCCGTATTTCAGCAGCAGCTCGCCAGGGCCCAGTGAGTTGGGCACACCGACACAGACCATCAGCACTTCGTTCATGGAGAGCTTCTGCAGCACCGCCGACTGGGCCTTGGCGGAGAGGCCCAGGCCGCCGTATTCCTTGGGGATGATCATGCCGAAGAAGCCTTCCTTCTTCAGGTAATCCCACAACTCCTTGGGCAGGTCGGCCCGATCGAAGGCGATGTCCCAGGCGTTGCACATGCTGGCCGCCACGGAGCACTGGTTGTCCAGAAAGGACTGCTCCTCGGCCGTCAGGCCGCTATTGCGGTTGGACAGCAGCTGCTGCCACTGGGGGCGGCCACTGAACAGCTGGCCATCCCAGCCCACGGTGCCGGCATCCAGTGCCACCTTTTCCGTGGCGGAGACCTTGGGTGCCACTTTCTTGAAGGTGGCGAAGATGCGTGGCGACAGCCACTGACTGCGCAGTGCCGGCAGGCCGCAGGCGGCGGTGACCGCGGCGCCCACCAGCAACAGTAAGCTGAGCCAGCCGGTGCCCATGAACAGACCGATAATGGCGACCACCACCATGACCGTGATGGCGGAGGCGGCACCGGACTCGCGACGCATCACGAACAGCAGGCCGGCCAGTGCCAGTACAAGAACAATTAACAGATTCATAGTCGAGCCCTGTGTCAGTGGAAAATCAATACCGGCCATAGCCGGAAACTGCCAGGCGGCTGCCAGGCAGCAAGAACGGCGGCAACGGCCCTGGCGGGCGTTACCGTTCCGTCATGCACATGAATGGAATACGGTATCATGAACGAAACGGTTTGTACTGCCTCAGCCGCCACTCTGTCACAGCGTCCCTGGCGGTAACGCTTCTTTACTTGAAAGTTGGTCAATAACTGTCCAATATTAGAACATAACTCTCAAGAGAGGATGATTCCCATGGTGGATGGACTCAATCCCCAGGCCGGTAATCTGTTAAGGGAACTGGGCACCGGCAGTCGCCAGGAAAGTCCGGCTCAGCGCCAGGCTCAGGATGCCGCCAGTAACCGCGGCCAGCAAAACGGTGCGGCCCGTCCTGTTTCGGAAGTGAGCGTGGAAATCTCCGCCCAGGGACAGCAGCTGTCCACCGGCGAACAGCTCACCAGCGAGGCGGTCACTGCCACCTCCGCCACGGATACCAATGTCACCAGCACCTTTGCCTCGGCGGACTTCGAGGGCGGCAGCCGTGAAGCCAACCGGGAGGCCCGCGTCAACGCGGACTCACTGCCGGATGTGCAGGGCACCGTGACCGGCTCCTCCAGCCTCAGTGCGGATCAGGCGCTGGGCACCAATGTGGATACACGGGCCTGAGGCTTCTCCGGGTCGGGTGTTTGACGAGTACAAAAAAAAGCGGGCCTGATGCCCGCTTTTTTTTATGCCTGACGTTATTGTATCCGGCAGCGCTGTCCCACCTCAGGTGGTAATTACCACCCGCAACGCATCCAGTTCCACGCTGGTACGGTCTATGGCCTCCAGGCCCTGTTCAAGCTGCTGCTCGAAATGACCGATTTCCTCGTCACGGATGGCGGGGTTGCGCCGCTTGAGGGTTTTCAGCCGTTCGATTTCCTCCTGCAGCGCCTGGCGGTAGCTCTCACGGGCCTGCTCCTGCAACTGCGGCAGTGCCCGCTCCGCCAGGGCCTGTGAGGCGGGCAGCATGGCCTCGATCTGATCCCGCAGCTGGGGCACGATGGTCTGTGCAGTGCGCCGCTTGATCTTCTCGATCAGGCTGTTGAGCTTCTCGTGGCTGAGCACATGGCTGAGATCCCGCCCGTCCATGCTGGTGAGAAAGCGCAGTGGCGCCGGTGAGAGGTGACGGCCGATGCCCAGCGCCCTGGGCGCCGGACACTGGGCCCGGTAGATGCCCTCCAGCAGCAGTGTGCCGGCCTGCACCCCCTTGATGGCCATGGTGCCCACGGTGGCGTTGCCCTGCTCGCTGTCGATCAGCATGTCCATGGTGTCTTCCACCAGTGGGTGCTCCCAGCTTAAAAAGGCCAGGTCTTCCCGCACCAGTGCGTTCTGGCGGTCAAAGGTCAGTGACAGCCCCTCATCCGGCAGGTGGGGGAAGTCCGCCACCGCCAGGTGGTCGGAGGGGCGGATCACCAGGCCATTGTCCGGCAGGGGGTCGTATTCCACCCCGTACTGGTCGAACAGACGCAACATATAGTCCGAGAGGGTCTCCGGTGTTTCCGCCGCCTCGATATGACGGATCAGCTCGGCGGCCCTCCGGGGGTTGTTGGAGTTGCGCTCGATCAGTGCGTCGCGCCCTTCCTCAAGCTGCTCCTCCAGTTGTTCACGGACTTTCCGGGTGCGTTCGATCAGCGGCTGCTGGTCCTGTTCCGGGTTCTGCAGATGGCCCATCAGGGGCGCTTCCAGCTGCTCCTTCACGGCGTTGCCCACGGCGCAGCTGCGGCTAAGCGCGTCCAGCCCCTCGTTGTACCAGCGCAGCAGTACCGACTGGGCACCTTTGGCCAGCGTCGGCACATGCAGGTGGATGGTGCCGCTCTGGCCGATGCGGTCGAGACGGCCGATGCGCTGCTCCAGCAGGTCCGGGTTCAGGGGCAGGTCAAACAGCACCAGATGCTGGGCAAACTGGAAGTTGCGTCCCTCGCTGCCGATTTCAGAGCAGATCAGCGCCTGTGCCCCCTGTTCCGTGGCGGCGAAATAGGCCGCCGCACGGTCCCGCTCTATCAGGTCCAGCCCTTCGTAGAAAGCGGCGCTGCGGATGCCGGCCCTCAGCTGCAGGTGATGCTCCAGTGCCTTGGCCGTCTCGCCATGGGCGCAGATCACCAGCACCTTGGCCGGGCGCAGCTCCCGCAGCAGCTGCTCCAGCCAGGCCACACGGGGGTCCAGCTGCAGCCAGCTGTCATCCGGCCACTGGGTTTCCGGAAACAGTCCTTCCTCGCCCTCCAGTGCCACGGCGGCACGGTATTGTTGCGGCGCCTCCAGCACGGTGCTGTGCACCTGCCGCTCCGGGAAGCCGCGCACCGCCGCCCGGGTGTTGCGGAACAGCACCCGGCTGGTGCCATGGCAGTCCAGCAGAAGACGCACCACGGATTCCGGGTCCCTGGGCCAGTCGCTGTGGTCCTCACCCAGCCAGGGGGTCAGTGCCTGCCACTGGCTCTCGCTGACCGGTCCGGACTGCTCAAGCAGCTCCTGCACCAGTGTATTGAGGCGGCTGTAGTTGCGGGCTTCCTGCTGGAAGGCCTCCAGTGAGGTGAAGCGGGCCGGGTCCAGCAGCCTGAGGCGGGCAAAATGGCTCTCCTGACCGGCCTGTTCCGGTGTGGCGGTGAGCAGAAGCACGCCGGGGATGTGGTGGGCCAGGCGCTCAACGGCCTGGTACTCGGGGCTGGGTGCCTCGGGGGACCAGCGCAGATGGTGGGCCTCGTCCACCACCAGCATGTCCCAGTCCGTGGCCAGTGCCTGCTCCAGTGCTTCCGGGTTGCTGGTCAGCCACTCAAGGCTGCAGAGAATGCGCTGCTCGCTGTCAAAGGGGTTGCTGGAGGCCCCTTCGGCCAGTGGTCCGCCCTCGTCCTGATCCGCCATGCGGTCTTCCCCGGTGGCACCGGGGCGGCCTGAACGGGATTGTGCGTTATGGCGGTCCTCCGCCAAGGCCGCCATGAGAGCGGCCAGTCCGTCTTCCTCCGCACGGCGGGCCTCCTCGCCCGTCAGCTCTTCACCGTCGTCGCCTTGCCCTTCGCCTTCCACCACATCGTCCGGCGGATCCATTCCGAAATCCGATTGCAGCGCCTCGTAGCGCTCCTGGTTGAAAACCGAGAAAGGCAGGTTGAAGCGCCTGAGCATCTCCACCAGCCATTGATGGATCAGGGGCTCAGGCACCAGGACCAGCACCCGCCGGGCCTGGCCGGTGTGCAGCCGGTGGTGGAGTATCATGCCGGCCTCAATGGTCTTGCCGAGACCCACTTCGTCCGCCAGCAGCACCCGGGGGGCATGGCGGGTGGCCACTTCCGAGGCGATATAGACCTGGTGGGGCAGGTGGCTGGTGCGAGAACCGATCAGCCCCTGTGCCGGTGACTGCAGCTGTTGTGCACGGTGCTCCAGGGTTTCCAGGCGCAGCGTGAAATGCTCCAGCCTGTCGGACTGGCCACAGAACAGGCGCTGTTCCGGGCGGGTAAAGTGGGCGTAAGGGCTGAGGCGCACCTCCGGCAGTGCGACTTCCTCGCCGTGGTCGTCCACGGTGTGGTAGAGAATCAGACCGTCCTGGCTGTCCAGTGCGGTGATGGTGAGCGGGCGCTGGTGCATGTCGTGGATGCGCTCCCCCACCTGGTAGCGCACCCGCGCCAGTGGCGCGCTGTCCGTGGCGTAAGTGCGCTCTTCATCCACGGCGGGGAAACTCACCCGCACACGCCGTCCGGCCACCTCTGTGACCAGACCCAGACCCAGGGCCGCGTCCGTCTGACTGACCCAGCGCTGCCCGATCCTGAACTCCATAACCAACCTCGCCCGTATTTTGAGGCGATACCCTACCATAATTTGGTGTTATTCCAGAGGAGAAGTGACCGCGTCGGGCCACTGACAGACCCCCGGCGATCAATTTCTGGTAACCTCGGATTGTGCATCCGAAACTGGCGGCGGGGTAGGCGAATGCAGGGAGTCGTTCAATGCAAGGAGTGAGTCGGGCAGGGAGTGCTCATGAGCTGGCTTGAAGGCGGGTTGATGGCCGCGCTGGTCGGCGTCCTGCACTTCTCCGCCGCACTGGCCACCTCCGGCCATGCCATTCTCAGCAAGCGTGACAGCCGCGCCGCGGTGGCCTGGGTGGGGGTGATCTGGCTGGTGCCTTTTGCCGGCCCGGTGCTGTACCTGCTGCTGGGCATCAACCGTATCCGCCGCCGCGCCGCTGAATTGCGCCGGGAAAAGCCACGGGTCAATGGCGGAGAGACACTGGAACGCTTCACGCCGCCACCGGAGCAACGCAACCTGCCCGCCGGTGCCGCGGCACTGGCCCGCCTGGTGGACCGGGTCACACTCCAGCCACTGCTGGAAGGCAACCGCATTCGGCCCCTGAAAAACGGCGACCAGGCCTATCCGGCCATGCTGGAGGCCATCAACAGCGCCCGTGAGAGCATCACGCTCAGCACCTACCTGTTTGCCAATGACGCCACCGGCCGTGACTTTGCCCGTGCACTGGGGCAGGCGGTGCGCCGTGGTGTGGCGGTGCGGGTGCTGGTGGATGCGGTGGGGATGCGTTACTCCTTTCCCACCATTGCCCGGCACCTGCACCGCGAAAGAGTGCCCTTTGCCCGCTTCCTGCCCACCCGCACACCACTGGCCATGCCTTTCATGAACCTGCGCAATCACCGCAAGCTGCTGGTGGTGGATGGATTGGTGGGCTTTACCGGGGGCATGAACATCGCCGAGGGTAACCGGCTCACCCATCAGCCACGCAGACCCATAAGGGATCTGCACTTTGCCCTTGAGGGCCCCGTGGTGACCCAGCTGCAGGCGGTGTTTGCCGAAGACTGGGCCTTTACCACCCGGGAGTACCTGACCGGGCCACAGTGGTTTCCCGCCCCCTACGCACCGGGCAACTCACTGGCCCGGGTGGTGGTGGACGGCCCCGACGAGAGTTTTGACACACTGCGACAGATTCTGGTGGGGGCGCTGTCCGTGGCGGAGAAGCGGGTGTCGATCATGACCCCCTACTTCCTGCCGGATGCCACGCTGCAGGACGCGTTGCAGACGGCGGCACTGCGCGGTGTGAGCGTGGATGTCCTGCTGCCGGAGCGCAATAACCTCAAGATCGTCGACTGGGCCTGCCGCCCCCATCTGGAGGAACTGGTGCGCTGGGGCGTGCGGGTGTGGTACAGCCGTGGCGACTTTGACCACTCCAAGGTGATGACGGTGGATGGCTGCTGGGCCCTGCTGGGCTCCGCCAACTGGGACCCCCGCAGCCTGTCACTGAATTTCGAGTGCAATGTGGAATGCCATGACGCCCGGGTCTGCGCCGAGCTTGAGGCCTGGTTTGATATCCGACTGTACGACAGCTTCCCCCTGAGCGAAGAACAGCTGCGCTCCCAGTGGCTGATCACCCGGTTGCGCAATGGCATGGCCCGGTTGCTCTCCCCCTATCTGTGACGGCAGGGGGCTCTGCAGGCCAGTCAGCTGGCCAAAGAGGTCACCCTGCCCCGGAACCCGACTGGCGGCTTTGTTGCCTCAGTGATGAATTGGACGCCTGCTTTAGGCAAAGCGCTTTACAGGGGCGCTGTCGCGGGCTTCTTCATTAACGCCAGGTAACGGGCCAGCGGGGAAAGGGGGGTGAAATTGCCTTGCCAATCACGTTAAGCTGCTCGCTTGTGCCAGAATCCGAAATACTCAAACAAACTGGAGTCGATATGAAACTTGTTAGCAAAATGGCCTTGATGCTGCTTGCCATGACACTGAGCCTGTCAGTGATGGCCCAGCAGGCCCCCCAAGGTGACCAGGTGGATCAACTGGCGGAAATGGTGGATCTGACAGAAGACCAGCAGAAGGAAATCCGTGCTCTGCTGGAAGACATGGAGGGAGACATTGAATCCCGCCAGGCGGAAATCCAGGAGCTGCAGCAGAAGCTGGAAGGCCATATCAAGCCGGACTACAGCGAGAGCGATATCCGCGAGGACTCAGAGCGTCTTGGTGAGCTGACCGGTGAAATGACCGCACTGACCGTTCTGCTTCAGGCCAAGGTGGAAGGCATTTTCACCGAAGAGCAGCGCAAGAAGCTGGAAGAGCAGATGAAGCAGCGCCAGCAGCAAATGCAACAGATGCAGCAAATGCAGCGTCAGATGCAGCAGCAATAACGGCAGTCCTCGCAGCAGACCCTTGTCTGCTGTGACAGGGAAAAGGGGGGGGGCAGACCACGCTTGCAGTCCCCCGGTTCGCTTTCCACCCTTACAGTATGCCGGCTTCCAGCCCCGCCGCCATGTACATGCCCAGCTCTTCGCACTGCTCCACGAATGCCTCATTGAAGGTGCCCCGGCACAGCAATGGCTCCTGCACCGCCTTCCAGCGCAATCCGGTAATGATCGAGTCCATGGCCCGCAGTGTGCCGGTGCCGTCCTGTCCGGCCCGCACCACCAGTGCGTAGGGCAGCCCCTGGGCTTTCTCCAGGCAGGGGTAATAGCATCGGTCGAAAAAGTCCTTCATGGCACCGCTCATATAGGCCAGGTTCTCGGTGGTGAAGAGAATCAGTGCATCCGCCTCCAGCACGGTCTCCGGGGTAGCCTCCAGTGGTGGAATGGCCCGCACGGTGACGCCGCTGATGTCCTCGTGGCGGGCGCCGCTGAGCAGGGCGTCCCGCAGTCGGCGGGTATTGGGTGAGGGGGCGTGGGCGATAATGTGCAGTACCTTGTTGTGATCGCTCATCATTCACTCCATGGTTGGGGGGGTGTTAAAGGCGCTTATAGCCTGAGGCTATAAACTTTTATCGGCCACCCGGCGTAAAATGGCTCAGTTTCCACAGGATACCCCAGAGGACCCCTTATGAAATATCAGGGCTACAAAGACTTCCCCCATGACCAGAAAGCCCGCGTGGGGGTGCTGGTAACCAACCTGGGCACGCCGGATGCCCCCACCAGCAAGGCTCTGAGGCGTTATCTGGGGCAATTCCTGGCGGACCCCCGGGTGGTGGAGGTGCCCAGGCTGCTCTGGCGCATCATTCTCCACGGGGTCATCCTGCGCATACGCCCGCGCCGTTCCGCCGAGGCCTACCGCAGTGTCTGGACCGATGAGGGCTCGCCACTGCTGTTGCACACCAGGGACCAGAGCGAGGCGCTGGCCCGGCAGATGAAGCTGCGTTACGGTGAAGGCTTGGTGGTTACCTACGCCATGCGTTATGGCAATCCGTCCATCGCCAGTGCACTGCAACAGCTCCAGGAGCAGGGGGTGCGCAAGCTGCTGGTGCTGCCCCTGTACCCCCAGTACTCCGCCTCCACCACCGCCTCCACCTTTGACGACCTGGCGGCGGATTTCACCCGCCGCCGCTGGCTGCCGGATCTGCGCTTTATCAGCCATTACCACGATTTTGTGCCCTATATCGAGGCCATGGCGCGGCATATCGAGTCTTACTGGGAGGAGCATGGCCGGGCGGACAAGCTGGTGCTCTCCTACCACGGCATCCCGCTCCGCTACCTGCACAACGGCGACCCCTATCACTGCGAGTGCCATAAGACCTCGCGGCTGCTGGCCGAGCGCCTGGGGCTGTCGAAGGAGGAGTACATGGTGACTTTCCAGAGCCGTTTCGGCCGGGAGCCATGGCTGCAGCCCTACACCGATGAAACCCTCAAGGGGCTGGGTGCCCAGGGAGTGAAGTCACTGCAGGTGTTCTGTCCGGGCTTCTCCTCGGACTGCCTGGAGACCATCGAGGAGATTGATGAGGAGAACCGGGAGTACTTCCTGGAAGGGGGCGGTGAGCGTTTTCAGTACATTCCGGCGCTGAACGCGGAACCGGTGCATATCGAGGCGCTCACCGCACTGGTCGAGCAGAACCTGCAGGGCTGGTCCATGCCCGACAACAGCCAGGTGGCGGAGACCCGTCGCAGGGCGGTGGCCATGGGTGCAGAGCAGTAAGGGGCCGGCAAGCCGGCCCGCGAGCCTTCTGTTGCCGGCTCAGTTGCCGCTTGGCGGGGGTTCCGGCAGCACCAGTGTGTAGCGGATCTGGTGGCGGTCACGGTCGATTTCCCGGAAGCGTACCTGTACCGGCTGGTCCAGCTGGAACTGCAGCTGATCGTTGCCCAGGCGCAGAGTTACCGGGTCAAAGCTGAGCTTGCCCGGCAGGTCGCGGCTGGAGACAAAGCCCACCAGTCCGGTCTCCTCCAGCTTGACCTGAAAACCCGCCGGATTGATCTGCAGTATATGCCCCTCAAGCACGGTGTCACCCAGACCGGCGGCGTACTGGCACTTCAGTGACTGCTCCATGCTGTTCACCGCCTGGCGCAGATGGCGCAGGCCCAGTTGCAGTGTCTCCATGGCGGCGCTGTCCCATTGCGGTGCTGGTGACAGGCCCAGATGGGCATGCAGCCAGCGGTGCACCAGGTAATCACTGTATTTTCGCAGCGGCGAGGTCATGGTGGTGTAGGCCGCCAGCCCCATGCCCTGGTGAGGGCCGGGGGTGAGGGTCATGTCCGCCCGCTCCAGCTGGCGCAGGACAATGGATTTCACGGGCAGGTCCGTGGCGCATTCCGGTGCACGCTGCACCAGCTCACGGAAGCCCTCCGGGGTGGCCGGGTCGATATGGGCCAGCTCAGGGCAGTACTCACTGAGCAGCTTGCGGATATTCTCCAGCCGGTCCTGACGGATGCCGGCGTGGCGGATAAAGAGCCCCTCATCCCCATGGCGCGCCAGATAATCCGCGGCGCAGCGGTTGGCGGCGATCATGGCGTCTTCGATCAGGCGGTTGGCCGGCGTCTGGTGGCGCTTGTCCAGGCTGCGTATGCGCCGCTCCTCGTTCAGTCGCAGCCGGTAGTCGGGCTGCCCATCATTGACCAGGGCCTCGCGGCTGCGCCACTGACGCAATACCGTGGTGACGGCACCCAGCTGTCGCAGATTCTCCTCCACCTCGGGCCCGAGACCGGACAGGCTGTCATCGCTGACCCCTTCCAGGAAGTGGCTGACCGCCTCATAGCTGAGCTTGTGGCAGCAGTGCACCCGTGCGGCACGCAGCCGGTAGTCCCCCAGCTGGCCGTCGGCGCTGACCGGGATTTCCATGACCAGTGCCAGACGGTCCTGACCGGGCACCAGTGAGCCCAGGTCCTGACTGATGGCGGGAGGCAGCATGGGCCTGGGCTGGCCCGGGAAATAACCGGCACTGGCCCTCAGGCGTGCTTCCTGCTCCGCGGCCCCTTCCGCCGGCAACAGGGCCACGGGGTCGGCAATGGCCACGGACAGCAGCCAGCCGTCGCCGTCGGCGCTGGCGTGCACGGCATCGTCCAGATCCTGTGTGCTGGGGGCATCGATGGTGACAAAAGGCCTGTCCCTGAGGTCATCGCGCCTGGCGCCGATGCGGTCGATATCCTGCTGGGACAGGGCCCCGGTCTCCGCCAGTACCGGCTCGGGGAACTCATCGTGCAGGGCGTGGCGGGCCAGTGCGTAGCTGCGCTCGATACCCGGCTCCCCGGCGGCGCCGATAATGCTGAGTATCTCTGCCTGGGCGTTGCCGCTGGGGAAGGGGTGACGACTGACACGGCAATGCACATAGTCGCCATGGCTGGCGCCACGGCGCAGTTTGGGGGGCACAAAGAACCAGCGGCTCAGGCCGTTGACGTCCGGCACCACGAAGTGCCCCTTGCCACGGACCTGGTACTGGCCGATAAAGTGCTCCAGCTCCTGCTGCTCCACTTTCTCCACAATGGCGGAGGGTTTGCCCCTGACGCTGTCATCCAGTGAGACGCTGACCCGGTCATCCACCAGTGCCAGCTGGGCCTGTTCCTGTGGCAGGTAGACATCACGGCCATCGTCCAGTGAGACAAAGCCGAAACGCGGTGTGATGCGCTTGACGGTGCCGGCCAGGACGACTTTTTCCGCCTGTATATCGGAACGGAGCTGGCGGAGCTGATTCAGTGAGTCGGCATTGAGCATGCAAGGGAACCTGTTGCCTGGAGTATGACGCCGCGGGCCCCCTGGTGGGCGCCCGCCTGGTGGCGGTGTTAGAGCGCAGATGTTGCGGGATAGCTATTATACACTTCCCGCTGGCCGTCGGCATGGAAAAGCACCACATCGAAGGCATCCCGTCCGGCACCGGGCATTTCCATGCCCGGTGATCCGGTGGGCATGCCCGGCACACTCAGTCCGGAGGCTCTGGGCGTTTCCCGCAACAGGCGCTGTATATCACTGGCCGGCACATGGCCCTCGATCAGGTAGCCGTTGATAAAGCCGGTGTGGCAGCTGACCAGCTCCCGCGGCAGCCCGGCCTGTTGCTTGATGAGGTTGACCTGGTCGGTCTTGCGCCGCTCCACGGCAAAGCCGTTTTCCTCAAGGTGCGCCACCCAGTCACCGCAGCAGCCACAGTGGGGAGACATGAAAACCACCATGGTGTCAGCGGCCACCTCTTCACCGACCAGCTCATGGGGGCCGGCCTGTGTGTTGCCCTGGCCGAGCCAGAGCCAGCCCAGTGGCAGTGCCAGTGTGATGGCCAGCAGAGGCAGGAAGATCAGCGCAGTACGTCGGCTCATTGGTTGACCTCAGTGATGATGAAAGGGCAGATGCATGGATTCATGGGGTATCAGGGACGGTGGTCGGGCGGCCTGTCGGGACGGGGTATGGTCCCCGCGTTGCTGACCCCCTCATTGTCTGTGCCGCTGCCATGGGCCTGCAGGTCCACGGAGGTGCCGAAGAGCTGGCCGGCGCCGTTGCCGCAGGCAATCACGGTGCGCAGCGCCGACTCCACCCGGATATCCGGGCGCATGTCCACCAGCTCGGGGTGCACATGGTAGATAAACCCGGAGGTGGGATTGGGGCCGGTGGGCACAAACACGGTGCGGTAGCCGTTGTCGTGATGGCTGGTGACAATGCCGGTGGCAGTGATGTTCACATCCGGCCCGTAAAGCCGTACCAGTGCCACTGAGCCGTGGGCAAAGGGGGAGCTGTCCCGGTCGCCGAACAGCTGCTGGACGATTTCACGGACCATGCGGTAGCCCGGTGCCACACGCTGCATATAGGTATCGATCTGTGGCTGCAGCCAGCTGCCCATGGTGGTTCTGGCGACACTGCCAATCAGGAAGATGCCGGCCAGCAGCGCCAGTATCACCAGCAGGTCACTGGCCAGCTCGGGAATGCCGGTAAAGCGCACCACCAGATTGGTCGCCGGCTGCAGTGCCGTGGTAATGAGGTTGAACACCCAGCCGAACACCACCGCCACAATCAACAGGGGCAGCAGTAGCACCAGCCCGGTGACAAAGGTCTTGATCAGGTAGTCCTTGCTGTATTCCATGCCCAGTCTGTCCGGATTCAGGAAGCTGTCAGCACCGCCCACCCAGCCTGAGAGGAGCGGGCCACTGCGAGTGACTCAAGCGATACTCCATTGTGGCGCAACTGCCGCCAGTATGACATTACCTTGCGTTTAACCCGCCGAATCGGCCGGGACAGGCACGCGATCCACCGGGACAGGCACTTTGCCACGGGACAGGCACTTTGCCAGTGAGGTCGGGGCTTGTTGTGGTGGTGGGTATCAGGGAGTGCGGTGGCGCTGGCCACTGAGGGTGACGGACACGGAGTCGGAATAGCGCAGGGCAAAGGGCTTGTCGATCTCCACCCGGGCGTCCAGCACGGCGCTGGGCTCCATGGCGATGGCCAGTACCTCGTGGGTCATGCGCTCGAGCAGCGCAAAGCGGTTGTTTTCCACATGGGCGATGACGTTCTTGGTGATGGTGCGGTAGTTCAGTGCCGCCTCGATCTCATTGCGGTTTATGGCGGCACTGGCGTCGTAATGCAACTCGATATTGATCACCACGTCCTGGCGGTTGAGGATTTCCTCTTCCTTGATGCCCACAAAGGTACGCAGACGCAGGTTCTTGACCCTTATACAGGCGGTGGCGTTCATGGCGGCATCACTCATGGGGGTGGCTCCTGTTATGCGGTGGGGGCTCTTGGCTGCCGGCACACCGGGCGGGCGGTCAGCGCCGTCCGATCAGGGTGAGAAATTCCATGCGGGTGGCCTGTGACTGGCGGAAGGAACCCAGCATGACCGAGGTATTCATTACCGAGTTCTGCTTCTCGACGCCGCGCATCATCATGCACATGTGCTGGGCCTCGATGACCACGGCCACCCCCTTGGCGTCGGTGGCCTCCAGCACCGCATCGGCAATCTGGCGGGTCAGGCTTTCCTGGATCTGCAGCCGGCGGGCAAACATGTCCACGATGCGGGCCAGCTTGGAGAGGCCCAGCACCTTGCCATCCGGCAGGTAGGCGATATGGCATTTACCGATAAAAGGCAAAAGGTGATGCTCGCACAGTGAATACAGCTCGATGTCCTTGACCATCACCATCTCGTCCGTGGACGACTCGAACACGGCGCCATTGACGATGGTTTGCAGGTCCTGACCGTAGCCATGGGTGAGAAACTCCATGGCCTTGGCGGCGCGCATGGGGGTGTCCTGCAGGCCTTCGCGCTCCGGGTTTTCTCCCAGATCGCTGATAATGTTCTGGAAGTTGTTGGCCATACGGTCCAGCTTGTCGCTCATGGTGTGATCTCTTGGTGTGATTTCAGCCGGAGCAGTCATTCAGGTGGGACTGCACTGCCCGTTGCCATTATACGCGTGACAGGGATCAGGTCATGTCCGAGACTAGGCATACGGCGGATAAGTTGCCACGGATGACAGTCGTGGCTCATGACCCGTTGCCATGGCCGTGCTATGGTATCCCCCCCGGCAAACTGGCCCTGGCATTTCAGGCCAGTGACTGCTGCATACCTGTCCGGTTCAGGAGCCTGACATCCATGCCCGCAAAGAGCGTCACCCGTTCCGCCTTTGGCCATCCCGATGGTCGTGAATCCGCCGATCTCAAACACTGGCAGGATTCGGGCCAGTGGATCAATTACGATGGCCATGCCATTTTCACCCGCAGTGAAGGCCAGGGTGAGCCGTTGCTGTTGCTTCACGGTTTCCCCAGTGCCTCCTGGGACTGGCACCGGGTCTGGCCGCAGCTCAGCCGTGATTACCGGCTGCTGGCCAGTGACATGCTGGGGCTGGGTTTCTCCGACAAGCCCATGGATTACCAGTACAGCCTGATGGAACAGGCGGACATACAGCAGGGCTGGCTGGAAAAGCTGGGTGTGGAACGGGTGCACCTGCTGGCACACGACTACGGCAGCAGTGTGGCCCAGGAGCTGATGGCCCGTGAGCAGGAGGGCACACTGCCGTTTCGCATCGACAGTGTCTGCCTGCTCAACGGCGCCCTCTTCCCGGAGGTGCACAAGCCCATACTGATCCAGAAACTGCTGCTGGGGCCCCTGGGTGGCCTGGTCAGCCGCAGCCTCACCCGGGGCTTTTTTGAGCACAGTCTGTGCAAGATTTTCGGCCCCGACACACAGCCCAGTGCCGAGGATCTGGAGGATTTCTGGCAGCTGCTGATCCACAACAATGGCCAGGGGGTGATTCACCGCCTGATTCATTACATGGAGGAGCGCCGCGAGTTCCGCCCCCGCTGGACCGGGGCGCTGCGCAACGCCAGGCAGCCGGTGCGGCTGATCTGGGGCCAGGCGGATCCGGTCTCCGGGCGTGACATGCAGGAGCGCTACCGGGAGCTGGTGCCCGGGCCGGACATCGTGCCACTGGCCCGCATCGGCCATTACCCCCATTTCGAGGCGCCGGCTCTGGTCAGCCGCCATTACCAGGATTTTCGCAGAGGGCGTTAAGGGAGTCATTCCATGGCGGTGATCCATGACCGTACACCGGCATTGACCCTGCTGGCCGGGGACCGGGCACTGGCCCGTATCCGCGAGCAGGGCCTTACCCCTTCCGATGTCTCCATACTCCCCGGCGCCGCCGGTGGCCCCAAGGGGCTGGGCATACAGGGCCTGGACCTGGCGCTGTTCGGTGACTGGCTGCCCCGCTCACCACAGACCCGCAGTCTGATCGGCTCCTCCATCGGCAGCTGGCGTTTTGCCAGTGCCTGTCTGCCGGATCCGGTGGCCGGTCTGCGCCGTCTGGGTGAGCTGTACACCCAGCAGCGCTTCCAGCGTGGGCTGAGCCGTGGCGAGGTCACGGAGAAGTGTGCCCTGATGCTCGATCAGCTGCTGGAGGGTCAGGGGGCGCGGATTCTCTGTAACCCCCATTATCGCCTGCAGCTGGTGGTGGCCCGCAGCAAGGGGCTTCTGGTGTCGGACGCCACGGTGCCCCTGATGCTGGGGCTGTCCGGGGTGATACTGGCCAACGCATTGCACCGGCCCTGGCTGAGGGGCTTTTTCGAGCGGGTGTTGCTGCACGACCCGCGACAGGCGCCGCCACTGGGGCCCTACCGGGACATGCCGGGGCGCCATGCCCATCTCAGCGAGGCCAACCTGCAGCAGGCGCTGCTGGCCTCCGGCTCCATTCCCGGTGTGATGAACGCAGTGCCGTCCATTGACGGTGTGGCGGGGCGGGGCTTTCGTGACGGTGGCATGGTGGATTACCACCTGGATCTGCCTTACCGCACCGAGGGAGTGGTGCTCTATCCCCACTTCACCGATCATCTGGTGCCTGGCTGGTTCGACAAGCCCTGGCGCTGGCGCCGTGGTCAGCGCCAGCAGCTGCAGGATGTGCTGATACTGGCGCCATCGGCCCATTACCTGTCACGGCTGCCGGGTGGCAAGCTGCCGGACCGCCACGACTTTGTCACCTATGAGGGGGATGACCCGGCCCGGGAGCGGGCCTGGCGCAGGGCCATGGCCGAGAGCGAACGGCTGGGGGAGGAATTCCTTGCGCTGGCGGACAACGGAGACATCCGTCACCGGGTTGAGCCGCTGTTCAGGGGCTGAGGTCCGCCAGGCGCCGGCGCAGCCCCTGAAGCTCCTCCAGCAGTTCCAGTGACAGGGCCAGCCCCGGCAGGTTGACCTGCAGATCCCGCTGCAGTCGCAGTGCCCTGTGCAGCCGCACCAGGTCTTCACCGGCGAAGGACCACTCCCTGGGCTCCCTGCCGCTGAGGGGCTGCAGCACGCCGTACTCCACCAGCTCCAGTACAAACTCCGCCGATACCCGCCCGTCGCAGCACAGATCGTGCAGGCTCAGTTGCAGTTGTTCATCAATGATTTCTCCGGTCAGGCGTTCCACGGCCATGATTCATACCCCCAGATGTTCGCGCGGGTTAAACGGCACCTCTTCGGACAAGGCCCTGAACAGCTCTTTACTGCGTTCGGTCTGTTTTGGCGGCATTGCCACTTCCAACTGGACAATCTGGTCCCCCGCCGGGTTCCCGGGCAGGCCCTTGCCCTTGAGTCTCAGTTTCTTGCCCTGCCGGCTGCCGGCGGGCACCTTGAGGTTGACGGTGCCCCCCAGTGTGGGCACGGCCACAGTGGCACCCAGTGCCGCCTCCCAGGGGGCCACGGGCAGTAGCAGGTGCAGGTGGCGCCCGTCCAGTTTGAAGTGGGGGTGAGGTGCGATGCGGATCTCCAGGAACAGATCCCCGGGGGGACCGTCACCCACTCCGGGGTTGCCCTGTCCGCGCAGGCGGATATGTTTGCCATGTTCCACCCCCGCCGGCACCTTGACCTTGAGGTTGCGCTCCCGCACCCGCTGGCCACCGCCGGGGCCGGGCTCGGGCACCTGCAGTTTCAGGGTCTTCTCACAGCCCTGGTAGGCCTCTTCCAGGAAGATGGACAGGTGGTTATGGATGTCCTCGCCCCGGGCGGAGAAGCCACGTCCACCGCGGAAGCCGGGGCCGGCCCGGCTCTGGCCGCGCTGGAAACCACCAGCGCCGAAGATGGACTCAAAGAAGTCACTGAAGCCCTGCTCCCCGGCGCCTGTGAAACCACCGCCGGAGAAGTCCGCCGAGGAGCGCCAGCCCGGCGGTGGCTGGAAGTCCCCTCCGCTCTGGCCATAGCGGCGCAGCTGGTCGTATTCGGCGCGTTTCTCGCTGTCCTTGAGCACCTCATAGGCTTCGCTCACATCCTTGAAGCGCTCTTCGGCGTTTTCCTCCTTGCTGACGTCCGGGTGGTATTTGCGGGCCAGCTTGCGGTAGGCGGACTTGATCTGTGAGGCATCGGCGTCTTCGCTGACACCGAGTATCTTGTAGTAGTCCTTGAAATCCATGGGCAGCCTCTGGCGATTGTCTGTGAGTGACTGCTGATAAATATGAGGGCACAGCGGTGCAGATCAACACCCCGCCATCACCGGGGCTGGCCATGATGCCGTGGCAAGGGTGTCACCCGGTCTGGCGTGGCCAGCCAAGGCCGCGAAAGCCCAGGCACTGGTTGAGACGGTCCGAGACCGGGCAGAAGCGCAGGCTGATGGGGATCTGCTGCCCGTCACCGGTGACCAGCCAGGTGTCCAGGTGCTCGCTGGTCCTTTCCCGCAGGCAGCGGGCCATGGCCTGTTCCAGGTGGGGGTGTTCCTTTTCCGGCAGCAGAGAACTCAGTGGCTCTCTGGCCAGTGTGCTGGCGGGCTGGTGGTACCAGTGCTGGATCTGTGGGGAGATAAAACCGATCAGCCCCTGTTCGTCCAGCTCGAAGGCAAACCCGTCCCCCAGTGCGATGTAATCCCGGGTACGCTGTTCGCTGTCCGCCAGGGCCCGGCTGAGCACCTCTTTCTCGATCTGTTTGTTCTGCAGTGTCTGGCGGTCCCGCTCCTGCACCGCACGCAGGCGGCTGAGCAGATGGATCAGGCGGTTGTGATGGCGCAGTATCAGCAGTGTGGCCACGCCCAGCAGCCCGCTGGTGAGGATGCCCACCACCAGTATGGCCAGTGGCAGTGCCGGATGACCTCGGGTGATGCCCACCCACAGACTGACGGTAATCAGCAGCCCGAGCAGTGTGACAATCAGCGTCAGGCCGATTTCACGGGTTCTGCTCAGGGGTTGCGGTGTGGTGTCCATGCTGTCACTCCCTGTGCCATTGTCTACTCAATGTAGCTCACTAACGGCGCGCCACCAAGGAACATCAGCGGGCCGCCTTGCCACGAAGCAGCCAGACGGAGAGGAACAGGACAAAGGCACAGATGACCACCGAGGGTCCGGCGGCGCTGTCACTGAACCAGGACAGTGACAGCCCACCGGACACCGCCACCATGCCCATCAGTGAGGCCACCAGGGCCATGGTCTCCGGGGTGCGGCTCAGTGGCCTGGCGGTGGCGGCGGGGATAATCAGCAGTGCGGTGATCAGCAGCACCCCCACCACCTTCATGGCCACGGCAATCACCAGTGAGAACATCAGCATCAGTGCCAGTCGCAGCCAGGTGACCGAGTAGCCCTCCACCAGTGCCAGCTCCTCATGGATGGTGGTCATCAGCAGGCCCCGCCAGAGGCCGGTCAGCAGTGTCAGCACCAGGGCACCGCCGGCGGCGATCCAGGCCAGGTCGTCGCGGCTGATGGCCAGCAGGTCGCCAAAGAGGTAGCCGGAGAGGTCAATGCGCACTTCACCCATCAGGCTCAGTGCCACCAGTCCGATGGCCAGTGAACTGTGGGAGAGAATGCCCAGCAGGGTGTCGTTGGCCAGTGTCTGCTGTCGGGACAGGGCCACCAGAACCAGTGCCAGGAGAATGCACACCAGTGCGATGCTGAGGTTGAGGTCCACATGGAACAGGGTGCCCAGTGCCACACCCAGCAGCGCCGAGTGGGCCAGTGTGTCGCCGAAATAGGCCATGCGTCGCCACACCACGAAGCAGCCCAGTGGGCCGGCGATGATGGCCACCCCCAGACCGCCGAGCAGTGCGCGCCAGAAAAAGTCGTCGAGAATCCCGTCGATCATGATCCGGACCCCTGCTGCTGTTCATCCACCGGGTCGCCGTACAGGTCGTGGTCGTGGTTGTGATGGTGGTGGTAGACGGCCACGCTGCGGGCCAGGCGGTCGCCGAACATGTCGTTGAAGGCCGGGTCCGCGGCGATGCTCTCGGGCTGCCCCTGGCAGCAGATGTGGCGGTTGAGGCAGATCACCTGGTCGGTGGAGGCCATCACCAGGTGGAGGTCGTGGGAGACCATGAGGATGGCGCAGCCCAGATCCACCCGCAGATCCCGTATCAGCTCGTAGAGGGCGGCCTGGCCGTTGATGTCCACCCCCTGTGCCGGCTCGTCCAGCACCAGCAGGTGGGGGCGGCGCAGCAATGCCCTGGCCAGCAGCACCCGTTGCATCTCCCCGCCGGAGAGGTGATGGATGGAGGCCTTGCGCAGGTGTGCCACACCGGTGCGCTCCAGTGTCTCGGGAATGGCCTGGTGGTGGCGGCTGCCCAGGCGCAGGAAGCGCTCCACGGTCAGTGGCAGCGTGGGCTGCAACACGATGCGCTGGGGCACATAGCCGATGCGCAGGCCGGTCTTGCGCCGCACACGGCCACTGTCCGGGCGCTGTATGCCCAGCAGCACTTTGACCAGCGTGGTCTTGCCGGCGCCATTGGGGCCGATGACGGTGATGATGTCATTGGGGTAGAGGGCCAGTGACACATTCTGCAGCACCGGCGGTCCACCAAAGTCCACGTGGATGTCTTCCAGGGCAATAACCGGGTCACTCATGGATCATGGGCTCTTGCTGGGTTGAGTCTGGCGGCAGGCCGGGCAGGTGCCGGCGATTTCCACCGTGCTTTCACGTACCGAGAAGGCCTGCTCGGCGGCTTCCCGGTGAATGGCCTGGCGGATACCGTCCGCCGGCAGCTCAAGGACATTCTGGCAGTGCTCGCAGATCAGGAAGTAGCCGCTGTGGCTGTGGCTGGGCTGTGTGCAGCCGATAAAGGCGTTGAGTGAGGCGATGCGGTGCACCAGCCCCATGGACTGGAGAAAATCCAGTGTGCGGTAGACCGTGGGCGGTGCCGCCTTGCGACCCTGCTCATTGAGTACCGCCAGTATGTCGTAGGCCCCCAGTGGCCGGTGGGACTGCCAGATCAGCTCCAGCACCTGTGCACGCAGCCGTGTCAGTCGGGTGCCGGAAGACTGGCACAGGGCCTGGGCTTCTTCCATGGCGCTGCTGACGCAGGCGTGATGGTTGTGGGGGCGATAGGGTAAGGGATTGGTCATGGCTTTCCTGACGGTGAACGATGATAATGCAACACTATAACATTCATCCGCCGGGGAAAAGGAGCCGGATTTGCCCCGGTTACTCCGTCAGGGCATTGCGGGCCAGTTCCTCCAGGTATTCCAGGTCCGGTATCACGGCGACTTCCCCGTCAAAATCCACCGTCATGGCGTCCGCCGGGCCCTTCTCCGACTGGCGGGACTGAAGCTGCTCCGGGGCGACCTTGGCCTGGCGGGGGATGCCCTGTGTCAGCAGGGCCAGAAAGGGCATGCGTTCGTGATGGGGGCCGATGCTGTTGAGAATCAGCACCCGGCCGCGGCCCTTGTGGTCCTCCTCCGGCTGCTGCAGCTCGCGGCCGTTGGCCAGCTCCCAGGAGACCATGGGCAGACGCAGACCCCGCCACTGGCCGTAGCCGGCAATGCCGTCCCGGAGGGTGTCTGCGTCGTCCAGCTCCTGCAGGTCGACGATTTCCGCGATGGCCACGTTGGGCAGCATCAGCCAGCCCTGGCTGACGGGAATCAGCACGCAGGGAAGCTGTGCCGTGGATTCACTCATGGGATTCTCCTTGGGCTCTTTCCTGGCTTTGATGGCGCCGCTCCCGTGCCGCCAGCAGCGACTGGGCCTCCAGCCAGCGCAACAGCTGCCCGGCCAGCTCCACGGGCTCGCCCCGGTAGCTGACCGCCCCGGTCTCCAGTGCCGATTCCACCATGGCGGGGCTGGCACAGCTGCCCGGTGTCTGCACCCAAAGCTGGCTGCCAAGGGATTTCAGGCGGGAGGCGGCCAGTGAGCCGTCATTGCCCATGCCACTGAACAGGATGCTGTGGCACTGGCTGCCGTAATAGTCGGCCATATGCAGTATGACCTGGTCAATGGAGGGGCCGTAGGGGCCCTGCCAGGGTTGTTGGTGAAGGCACTGGGTGCCGTCGGCGCTCAGTGACAGCTGCTGCTCCACCGGCACCAGCAGCACTTCGCCGCAGCGCAGTGGCTGGCCCTGTCGCGGTGTGGCCAGTGGGTAGCGGGCGTCCCGGGTCACCACCCGGCCCAGCAGTGGGGCGACCCGGTGGTCAATGTGCTGTGCGTAGACAAAGGCCAGTGGCAGGCCGGCGGGCAGGCAGTCGAGAAAGGCCTTCACCGCCGCAGGTCCCCCCAGTGAGGCCCCCAGCACCCAGACCATCGGCGCCGGTGTGCCGGCCTCACAGGGGTTCACCCGGGCCGGCAGTGCCAGGGCTGTGCTGCGGTGTTGCTGTGCCAGTGCCTGCAGGCTTTCCGTGTCGTCCAGTGGCTCGATGTCCCCCAGCTGCTGTGCCAGCTTGCGGAACAGGCGCCGCTCCCAGCGGATGTACTCAGGGCCCTGGCTGTGTGGGGCCGGGCCGGGGCCGAACAGCAGTGGCGTGTCGTCCAGTGCCAGCAGCTGTTCCAGCAATTCCGGTGAGTCCTGCTCGTCCTGCAGCTCCACGATCAGCAGTGCCGCGGCCTCGCCGCCGTTGCGGTTGAGGTAATCCGCGGCACTGCCATTGAAGACCACCTCGATGCCGAACTTGCCCAGTGCCTGACGTAACCGCTGGCGCTGCAGCAGCTGGTCCGCCACGATCGCCACCCTGGCCATGCGGGTCTGGCTCATACCTCTTCGATCCCGACGGTGCGCAGCAGTGTCTCCAGCAGTTCCTGCTCCTGGAAGGGCTTGCCGAGATACTCGTTGACGCCGATGTTCATGGCCCTCTCACGGTGTTTGTCGCCGGTGCGGGAGGTGATCATGATAATGGGGATGTGGCTGAGGTGCTCGTCGTGGCGCACAAAGCTGGCCACTTCGAAGCCGTCCATGCGGGGCATCTCGATATCCAGCAGTATCACATCCGGTGTGTGGTCCTGCAGCTGCGCCACGGCGTCGAGCCCGTCCTTGGCCAGCAGCACGTCCATGCCGTTGCGCTCCAGCAGCCGTGAGGTGACCTTGCGCACGGTGACCGAATCGTCCACCACCATGACCAGTGTCGGGCGCTCCTCACGCCGCCCCCGCTGCTGCATCTGGCTGAGCATGCGCTGGCGCTGTGACAGGATATCGGCCCGCACCATGGCCGGCAGGTCCAGTATCACCACCACGTTGCCATTGCCCAGTATGGTGGCCCCGGAGACGCCACGCACGGTGTTGAACTGTGGCCCCAGTGATTTGACCACGATCTCGCGGCTGCCCAGCAGGCTGTCCACCTGCAGCGCCATGGGCTGCTCGGCGCCACGCACCAGGATCACCGGCAGTGGCAGTGACTGGCCCTGTAGCTTGGGCTGGTGTTCGCTGTTGAGCAGCGCACCCAGGTACTGCAGCCGGTAATGCTGGCCGGCGTATTCGTACAGGGGGGCGTCGGGCTGGTAGAACTCTTCCAGCTCCCAGGTGCTGACCCGCACAATGCCTTCGATGGTGTTCAGGGGGATGGCGTAATAATCCTCCCCCGTGGTGACCATCAGTGCGCGGTTGACGGAGACAGTAAAGGGCAGGCGCACGGTAAAGGTGGTGCCCTGCCCCACCCTGGAGTCGATGTCCAGGCTGCCACCCACCTGCTTGATCTCGCTGGCCACTACGTCCATGCCCACCCCCCGGCCGGAGATCTGGGTGACGGCGGCGGCGGTGGAGAAGCCGGGCTGCAGGATAAACTGCAGGATCTCCCGGTCGCTCAGGTTTTCATCCTCGTTCAGCATGTTCTGCCGTCGGGCCTTGTCACGCACCCGGTCAATGGAGATGCCGGCGCCGTCGTCCTGCAGCCGCAGTACGATTTCACCGCCCTCGCGGGACAGTGACAGGGTGATTCGGCCGGTTTCCGGCTTGCCGGCGGCACGGCGCTCGTCGACGGTTTCGATGCCGTGGTCCAGTGCGTTACGCAGCATATGCTCCAGTGGGGCGATCATGCGCTCAAGTACGGTGCGGTCCATCTCCCCCTCGGCGTTGTGCACCTCGAATTCCGCCTGCTTGTCCAGCTCACCGGTAATCTGGCGCACAATGCGTCGCAGCCTGGGCACCATGGCGGAGAAGGGGATCATGCGGGTCTTCATGAGACCCTCCTGCAACTCGGTGTTGGTGCGGGACTGCTGCAACAGCAGGGTCTCCGCATCACGCACCTTGTCGGACATGGTCTCCCTCAGGTCGGTAAGGTCCGAGGCGGATTCCGACAGGGCCCGTGAGAGCTGCTGGATGGTGGAGTAGCGGTCCATCTCCAGCGGGTCGAAATCCTCGTCGTAGCGGCTGCCGAGATCCTGCTCCCGGAACAGGATCTGTGCCTCGGTTTCGATCTCCATGCGCCGCAGCTGCTCCCGCAGGCGCTCGTTGGTGGCGGACATTTCATCCAGTGTGTGGCTGAAGTCGCTGATCTGCTGCTCCATGCGGCTGCGGGTGATACTGGTCTCACCGGCCAGGTTGACCAGGTCTTCCAGCAGCTGGGCGTTGACCCGTACGGTTTCCTGCTGGGCCCGGTTCTGCTCGGCCTTGCGCCGTGCCCGGGCGGCGACTTTCTTGCCGGCCCGTGACTGGCTGTCAGCGCCGGCAGTCTCGCCGGGGGAGACAGCGCCCGTGGCTTTCTGCGGCGGTGCCTTGGCCGGTGGCTCCCCGGGGGGCGGTGTGGTCTGGGCCGCCGGAGTGACGTCCATCATGGACTCCACCATGGCAATCATCTGGTCGTGCTGGCGGTTGATGGCCTGCCAGTCCTTCTTGCCGGGGCCCTTGTCCGGCAGTGTCGTCAGCCGGGTTTCAAATTCGTGGGCCAGGTCCCCCAGCTGTTTGAGCCCGGCCAGGCGGGCGCCGCCCTTGAGGGTGTGCAGCAGTCGCTGTGCCTGTGAGTTGTGCTCCGGGTCCGGGTTCTGCTTCCATTCCGCCAGGCGATGGTCCAGTGCGTCCATCAGCTCACGGGCTTCCTCCTGGAAGATGGCCAGCACTTCCGGGTCCAGGTCGCTCTCGGGCGCCTGGCTCTCCGCCGGCTGCTCCCGGGGGGCATCGTCCCAGAGGTCACCGGGCATCCGTGGACTGTCACCGGCTTCCAGGGTATCCAGCATGGCCACCAGGGTATCCTGGCAACGGCGGCTCAGTGACTGTGTGGCAACGGCCTCGCTGTGGCCTTCCAGCAACCGGTTCAGCTGCCCGTCCCAGCCAGCGGCCAGCTCCGCCACCGGCTCCAGTGAGGCCAGACGGGCGGCGGCGCGCAGACTCTGCAACTGCTCCTGGAGGGCGTTGATGGGCCTGAGGTCGTCCGGGTTGGTCCAGTCCGCCAGGTGGCGCTCCAGGCTGGCCTGAATCTCCCGGGCCTCTTCCAGGAAATAGGCGTTCAGGTCCTCTTCCTGGTGGTCTTCCACGGCGCTTTCGACGTCCCCGGGTTCAGGGCTGTGGCTGGCGGGTTCCGGCGTCGCCTCTTCCGGGGCTTCGTCACTGGCGTCGGCCCGTGCAGCGGGTGCCTGTCCCGAGAGCAGGGCACGCACCTGGTCGATCAGCCCGCTCGGGTCCTCCAGTGGCTCGCCGGCGCTGAGCTGGTCCACCATGCGGGCCAGTGCGTCGTGGCAGGCAAACAGCAGTGAGGCCTGATCGCTGGCGTCCTGACGCCCGTCCACCACTCTCTCGAACAGGTCCTCCAGAACATGGCCCAGATCCCCGAGGGGGGTGACGCCGGCCATGCGGGCGCCACCCTTGAGGGTGTGCAGGTCGCGCTGAAGGGTGGCAGCAAGGGCCCTGTCCCCGGGGTGGCCAAGCCACTGGTGCAGTGTCTCTCCGGTGCTCAGGATCAGCTCCTGAGCCTCCTCCAGAAAGATCTCCACCATCTCCGGGTCAAGGGCCTCTGGCTGTGGGGCTTTGGGCGCCTCCGGCGGTGTCTCCGCAGACGCGTCGGCCGCCGGCGTCGGTTCCGCTTTCCCGTCGGGCTGCTCCGGTACCCGGGTGGTGGGCACCGGTTGCCGGGCCTGCTGGCGGTAATCCGCCAGTGCCTGCAGCAGTGACTCGTCCGGCTCGGCCGTGTGACCCCGGCGCAGCTGGTCCAGTTGCCGGCGCAGGGCCTCATGGCCCTGGGCCAGCAGATCGTACAGTGAAGGCTGCAGTGCCAGGTGCCCCTCATTGAGTCCGCCGAGGAGGGACTCCAGTGCGGTGCTGAGGTTTTGCATCGAAGCCTGCCCGGCCAGCCGGGCCCCTTCCATCAGGGTCTGAAGGTCACGCTGCAGCGGCCGCAGCGGCTCCGGGCTTTGCGGCGTTGACTGCCATTGCCCCAGCAACTCGCCGGCGTGGTGGAGCAGATCCTCCGTCTCTTCCAGGAAAATGGCCAGCACCGAGGGGTCGCCCTGCTGGCCGGGGTGGCGCTGCTGCCAGTGCAGGCTCTCCAGGGCCGGGTCGTCGTCCATCTGCTGGTCCAGGCTGTCCAGGTGGCCGTCGAACTGCTCCTCAAAGGCCTGTTCCCGGGCGGCGTTGCGCTCTGTCTCCTGCTGCTCGCTGAGTTGCCTGAGCCGTTGCAGCAGCTCGCTGTCACCCTGGGTGCCGAGCCCGGCGGCCACCTGGTCGAGCAGGTTGATCAGTTGCTCATGGCCCTCCTGCAGGGCCTGTGCGCAGTCCGGGTCCGGACCGGCGCCCTTGAGTGCGAGACTCTGGTGCAGCTGTGACAGGCACTGACAGAGATCGGCCAGGTCGGTCACATCCCGCTCACGGGCCCGTTGCTCGAGCTGTTGCAGTGCCTGTCGAAGCTGCTCGGGCTCTTCGCTGAGGCTGTCCGGCTCGGCCGCCCAGTCGCGGATGATGGACTCCGCACGCAGCAGCTGATCCATGCCCTCGACGGTGAACAGCGCCAGCAGCGGGTTGTGGGGGGCTTCCTGGCTGGCGCCTTCTTCCAGGGTGTCGCGGCTGAACTGCTCCAGGTCCTGCAGAAACTCTTCGGTGCCGGGCAGCGGTGCCAGTGGCTCTGTGTCCAGCTGGGACAGCCCGGCGCGGATAAAGTCCAGCAGCCGCTGCAGCAGGGCAATGGCCTGTGCGTCGGCGCTGAGGTTCTGGTCCCTGGCGGTTTTGACGTAGCGTTCCATGGGGGTGGCCACGGCCGCAATGGGGCTAATGCCGGCGGTGTGGGCGCTGCCCTTGAGGGTGTGCAGGGCCCGTGACAGGTCGTCGCTGTAGGCCGTGTGCTGGCGGTCCCGGGCCTGGCTGATGAAGTGCGACAGGGTGCTCAGGTGGGTTTCCGCCTCGGAGCGGAAAATATCCAGCAACAGTGCGTCGCTGACGCTGTCCTCCCGGGGCTCTTCCCCGGACGGCGCGGACCCGTCCTGTCCGCTGTCGCTGGCCGCGGTGTCCCGTAACGGCGGGTTTTCATCCTCGGGCATCTCCCCCAGGTCGGGCTGTTCGCCACGGGCCAGGGCCGCCGCCCTGTCACGCAGGGCCTGGGTATCCTGTGAGGCGGGACGCTGTTGGCGGAAGTCTTCCACCAGTGAGGGTATGGTCTCACCGACCTGCTGCAGCAGGTCACCGATGTCGGGATTCATGAACAGGTGTTTTTCCATGACCCGGTTGAGCAGGTGCTCCATGGACCAGGCCAGTTCCGCGATGACTTCCGCATGGACCATGCGGCCACTGCCCTTGAGGGTGTGGAAGGCTCGCCGCACTTCCCCCAGTGCGTTGGCGTTGTCGTAATTGGCCAGAAGCTGTGGCAGCTGGTCACGGAAGGTCTCAAGGACCTCTTCCGCCTCCTCGATGAAGATCTCCAGGATCTCGTCGTCAATCAGCTCGTCGCTGTCCTCCCCGGCGCTGGCCGGTGTCTGTTCTTCCGGGGCCTGTTCTGGAGACGGCGCCGGGGAAGACGGCTCCTCCTGAGTGGCCGGCTCTGGGGTTTGGGAGGGCGGGTCCTGGAGGTCCCCGGATGTGGCGGGAGCCTCGGTGGTCGCCTGTGGCGCCTCTTCGGGCTCAGCCTCTGTCTCAGATTCCGAGTCTGTCTCAACCTCGGCCGTGGGCCTGTCCGCCATGGCGTGGCACTCGCGGATCAGCTCGTCCACATCGCCACTGCTGTGGCCTTCACGGAACTCCTGTACCAGTGAGGGCAGGCGCTCAATGACCCGGTCGAGCCGCTCAAACAGGGGGGCGGAGACGCTCAGTGACTGGTCCAGAAGGTGGTTCAGCAGGTTCTCCACGGCCCAGGAGAGTTCGCCGATGCTGGTGGCGCTGACCAGGCGGCCACTGCCCTTGAGGGTGTGGAAAGCCCGGCGCAGTTCACGCAATGAGGCGCTGTCCTCGGGGTGGTTCCTGAATTGCGGGTAGTGCTGGTCGATGCTCTCGAGCACCTCCTGGGCTTCTTCCACGAAGATGGCCAGTATCTCGTCGTCCACCAGCTCGGTGTCGGCCGCCTTGGGGCGGTTGTCCGGGGCGGCGGCCTGGCGGCCTGGCTCCTGTGACGGTTCCCGGGGCTGCCAGGTGCTGTCACGGCCCGGTGGGAATCCCAGTGCCACCAGGCTGTCCTCGGCCAGCTGCAGCACAATGCTGTTGTCCCGGATGCCCTGGGATTTGCGTTCCAGATAGTATTCGATGCTGGTGATGGCGTCCGCCAGGGTGTCCAGCTGCTCCAGGTCGGGAATAAAGCGCCCTTCCAGCAGCGCCTCCTGCACAAAGCGCTCACAGGCCTGGAGCATGCCGGCAGCCTGCTCCAGCGGCACCAGCTTCAGGCCGCCGCTGATGCTGTGCAGCAGCCCCGGAACCTGGCGGATCTCGTCGGTGTTCCACTGTGAGGCGATGAAGTTGACGATGGCGGTTTTCACCTGCTCCAGGCTGTTGCGTGCCTCCTGCAGCAGGGCCGTGTTGGCCTGGTCGAGCTGTTGCTGGCCGTAAGGGCTGTCCTGTTGCGATGGCGTGTCGCCGTGGTTGTGCTGCTGCTGCTCGAGGCCGTACAGGGCCGACTCCACGTACAGCAGCGCGCCGGCGATATCCATCAGGCTGCCGTCGTCCACGGGGGTGTCGCTGGCGGTGAGCTGTTCGAGCCGCTCGGCCTGCTCCAGTGTCACCTGCCGTGGTATGCCCAGTGACAGCAGGGAGAGGGTGTTGGCCACCTGGTGCAGCCCCGGCAGCAGCTCTTCCAGATCCCGGTTATGGCGGTCACGGTTGCGCACAAACAGGTCCAGCTGGTCTTTCAGCCGTGCCAGCTCCTCACCCAGTGCCGCCACCACGGAGCGGATGGCCTCCCGGTCCGGCCCCGAGGCTTTCTCACGGGCCCTGGCCAGTGCGCCGGGGTTGGGCATGGCGGACTGCAGATGGTAGCGGCTGATCAGTGTCTGCACCCTTGGGCTGTCCTGCTCGGCGGCCCTGGCCACGTAATAGAGCAGGTTTTTCATCAGGGGCTCGGAAACGGGCTGTTGCAGCGCATCCACATGCTCGTCGATGAGCTTGCCCAGCTGGCTGTCCAGCTCTTTGAGCAGGGTGCGGGTGGCCGCCCCGAGGGGGTTGAAGCCCCCCTTGAGGCTGTCCACAAAGGCGCCGGCGGCCAGCCACAGCTCGCCGCTGGGGGTTTTCTGGCACAGACGGATCAGTCGGGTCACCACTTTGTCCAGGTAATCCAGGTGGGCATTGCTGTCGTCGCTGCCGGCCAGACCCTTGAGGCCGAAGCGGAACATCTGGCGCAGCTTGCCCAGGTGGGCCAGCACATCCGGGTCCTGCAGGCGCTGGCTGACGCTGGCGTCCACCGGGAAGCGCATGGGCTCCAGGTTGGGGTTGAACAGGCTGCTGTCGGAGAGCAGCGGTTCGCTGCGGGCGGCGCGGAATTCGTTCAGCAGTGGCAGCAGCACCAGTGGGAAGTCGTCGCGGCTGCTGTCCAGGCTGTCCAGGTAGCGGGGCAGTCTGAGGATGCCCTGCATCAGTATGCTGATGCGCTCATCGGTAAGTGACAGTGTCTCGTTCAGCAGTGCCTGGGCCAGTTTTTCCATTTCACCGGCCAGCATGGCGGCACCGGACAGCTCCACCATGCGCAGTGTGCCGTGGACCTGATGCAGGTGGTTGAGGCAGAAGCGCAGCCGGGTGCTGTCCTCACGGTTGTCCGCGAAGGCTTCCAGGGCCTGCTGGGCCTGATGCAGTGTGTCCTGGATCTCGCCGCGTACCCAGTCCAGTGCGATGTTGTCAGGCTGATTCCCCATAACCTCTCCAGTTCATTCTTTCGGCTCTTGCCGTACCCAGGCCATGACATGCCGGTTTTTCAGCGGCTGCATGGCCGGGTGCTGCCAGTGGTTCAGCTCGCCCTGGCCCAGCACCAGAAGCCCCCCGGGGGCCAGTAGCTCCACCAGGGCGTTGACGATCTGCCGGCGCCGCCAGTGGCGGAAATAGATCAGCAGGTTCTGGCACAGGATAATGACCATGCCGTGCATGGGGGCCCGGTCCAGCTGCATGGCATTGATGCGGGTAAAACACAGGCGCTGACGCAGTGGCTCGCAGACCCGGTAATGGCCCTCATCCAGTGGCTCCATGTACTGCTGGCGACAGGCCTCATCCAGTGTCACCAGCTTGCGGCTGCTGTAGACGCCGGCACTGGCCTTGTTCAGTGCCGGCTGGCTGATATCGCTGCCGGTGACGCTGAAGTAGGGCGGCTTCGGCAGCCCCTTGAGCGCCCTCTCCAGCACCATGGCCATGGAATAGGCCTCTTCACCGCTGGAGCAGCCCAGGCTCCAGGCGGACAGGTTGCGCACCCCGGGGCGGCTTTCACAGTACTGGCGGGCAAAGTCGCCAATCAGGCGGAATGCGTCCGGGTCCCGGAAAAAACGGGTTTCCTGCACCGTCAGACGGTCCACCAGTGTGGCCCACTCCACCACGGCGGCGGGCCCGCCGGCCATCAGGGCCTGGTAATAGGCCTGGTAGCTGTCCTGGCCCAGCTCACGCAGGCGGATGCTGAGGTTGGTCTCGAGAAAGGATTTCCTCTCACGGGACAGGGTCATGCCGGTGTGGGATTCCAGCAGTGACTGCCACTGGCGGAACTGGGCTTCGTCCATGGGCGGCACCGGCCGGTAGTGCCAGCCGGAGTGTCCCGTCCTGTTCTGTTCTTGCGTGTCGGCCATGCATCAACCAGTGGCTGCGTCGGTTTAAAGGACGGTGGGGACTTCCTCATCCTCATGGTCTTTCTCTCTGGCCTCGGCACCGGGGTTCTCCGGCAGCTTGAAGCCAGCCACGGACTCTCTCAGCTGTGAAGCCATCTCCGCCAGGTTGCCGATGGACTCGGCGGTGGTGCTGGTACCGGAGGAGGTCTGGGAGGTGATCTCCTGAATCACGTTCATGGTGTTGGAAATGTGCGAGGCGGAGGAGGACTGCTGCCGTGCCGCGTTGGAGATGTTCTGGATCAGCTCCGCCAGATTGGTGGAGACGCTCTCGATCTCCTCCAGGGCCACACCGGCGTCCTGGGCCAGGCGGGCACCGCGGACCACTTCGGCGGTGGTGTGCTCCATGGAGATCACCGCCTCGTTGGTGTCGGACTGGATGGTTTTCACCAGTGCCTCGATCTGTTTGGTGGCCGCCGAGGAGCGTTCCGCCAGGCGCTGTACTTCGTCCGCCACCACGGCAAAGCCACGGCCCGCGTCACCGGCCATGGAGGCCTGTATGGCGGCGTTCAGTGACAGGATGTTGGTCTGGTCGGCAATGTCGTTGATCAGTGAGACGATATCGCCGATTTCCTGGGAGGATTCACCCAGGCGCTTGATGCGCTTGGAGGTTTCCTGGATCTGCTCGCGGATGTTGTCCATGCCGCGGATGGTGTTCTGCACCACCTCGGTGCCTTTCTTGGCAATGGCCACGGAGCGCTCCGCCACCGCCGAGGACTCGGAGGCGTTGGAGGAGACCTGGTCGATGGAGGTGGCAATCTCGTTCACCGCCGCCGAGGCACCGGCAATCTCCTGGGCCTGGTGCTCCGAGGCGTCCGCCAGCTGACGGGCGGTGGACTGGGTTTCCTGGGCGGATGAGGCCACGTTGACGGCGGTATCCCGGATGGACTGCACCAGTGAACGCATCTGGTCGATGGCGTAGTTGATGGAGTCGGCGATGGCGCCGGTGAAATCCTCGGTGACCGTGGCTTCGGTGGTCAGGTCACCGTCGGCCAGGTCCGCCAGCTCGTCCAGAAGGCGCAGTATGGCGTTCTGGTTCTGCTCGTTCTGCTCCTGGGTGATGCGCAGTCGCCGCTGGGAGGCCTGGTACAGGGCCAGGCCGATAAAGATGATCACCACCACAATGGCCACCAGTATGGCGTAGGCCAGTGCGGGGCTGACAATGGAGGTGCGGTTCTGGATCAGGCTTACCAGTTGTGAGGTTTCCGCCAGCAGCTCCGGGGAGTTTTCAAAGATGTTGTTGGCCGCGGTGCGGGCCCGGAACAGGTCCGGGGAGGTGTCCAGTATGGCGTCGATGTTCTGGCTGACAAAGCCGAACAGCTTATCCACCTCCTCCAGGCCGTAGAGGGCGTCTTCATTGGTCACCGCCCTGATTCCCAGTGCCTCGTTGCCTTCCATCTGGGCGTTCAGCACGCGGCGGAATTCACGGGCGTCACGGCCGAACTGGTCGGCGGCCACCACAGCCTCCTTTTCTCCGGTGAGGATGCTGTTGACGCTCCGTGCGATCCGCTCGGCCAGCAGGGACTGGTTCTGTGCCAGTGAGATCTGCCTGGCCGGAGCGCCGCTGTCCAGCAGTATCCGGACAATGTCCTCGTACTCGATCTGCAGTTCGGGGATGGTGTCGTTAAGTGTGCGGGCCACTTCGTGGAGTGACAGCACGGCTTGCCGGGTGGACAGGATCTCGTCGGCGTCGTTGCGGACCTTGCCCCAGATCTCGTCCACGGCGGTTTGCTCCACCAGTTCCAGTGGTGGCAGACCGGTCTTTTCGTTGCCCTCGAGCAGGTAGCCCCAGAGTGTGCTGAAGCGGTTGCGGGCCACTTCCAGCTGGTCAAAGGCGGAGGCGGTGCCACCGGCGGCCTCGCCGGAGTTCTTGGCGATTTCCTGGGACAGCACCCGCAGGTCACCGGCGTAGTCGATGTACTCGGCATCGTAGTTGCTTTCCCGGTTGATCATGAACAGTACGGCGATCAGGGAAACGGCCAGCACGGTAAGAAGCGCAATCAGACCGCCCACGGTGCGGTTGGCCTCCTGCAGTGACATCAGTTTTTCAGCTGGATTTCTCATGGACGGGCTCCCGGCCTGAATGGTGTCATTGTTGTCTCCTGTGGCTGTCTGAGCTGACGCCTACCATTGGGCGATATCCAGAAAAGCCTCATCTTCACTGAGTTCCACCGTGGAGAAGACTTTCCAGGTCTCTTCACCACGGTGGTAGGCGCCTTGCAGGAAGGGCCTGATGGCCTCGTTGTCTTTCCCGGGTGTCGGCGTAAAGCTGTCAACGGCGAAATACTGCATGCCCAGCACGGCATCCACCACCAGGCCGCTGAACAGTTCACCGTGCTCAATCACCAGGATGCGCCGCTCCCTGAGGCTGCGCTTGCCGTGGGGCAGACCGAAGAAGTCCGCCAGGTCCACCACCGGCAGGAGCCGGCCCCGCACGTTGGCCACACCCAGCATGAAATGGCGCACGCCGGGGACCTGTGTGAAGCGGGGTACATGGAGGATTTCCACGACCTCACCCATGGGGGCAACGTAGTGCTCACCGGCGAGTGTGAAGCCAATACCGCTCCACAGGCTGACCGCCTCTTCCTGGGCTGGCAGGCCTTCTGCGTTGTCCCGGCTGCGGCGGGCCAGATCCTGTAGCAGTTCGAAAGGGGTTGCGGCGGCCATGGTTTCTCCGGTGTTCAGTCCAGCAAGCTGTTGATGGTGTTAATCAGCTGCTCTTCCGACACCGGCTTGACCAGGTAACCACGGGCGCCCTGGCGAGTACCCCAGACCCGGTCGGTTTCCTGATCCTTGGTGGTGACGATCACCACCGGAATGTCCTGGGTTTCCTGGGCCCTGGAGAGCTGACGGGTGGCCTGGAAACCGTTCAGACCCGGCATGACCACATCCATCAGGATCAGGTCCGGCTTCTGTGAGCGGGCAGTGGCCACACCGTCGGCACCATTATCCGCGCAAAGCACCTCATGGTTGTGTTTTTCCAGCAGGCCGGAAATTTTCTTCACTTCCGTGGGTGAGTCATCAACGATCAGTATGCGGGCCATGGGATCCTCTATCTTTCATGCAGCAATCAGTCCGTATGCCACGGTAATGGTCACTGTTCCGGGGATGGTATGTGTTCGCGAATGGTACTGAGCAGTTCGTCCTTGCTGAACGGTTTGGTCAGATACTGGTCGGAGCCGACAATGCGCCCCTTGGCCTTGTCGAACAGACCGTCCTTGCTGGAGAGCATGATCACGGGCGTATGCCGGAAGCTGGCATTGTTCTTGATAAGGGCGCAGGTCTGGTAGCCATCCAGGCGGGGCATCATGATGTCCACAAAAATGATGTCCGGTTCGGTATCGGCGATCTTGGCCAACGCATCAAAGCCATCGGTGGCGGTAATGACTTCACAGCCAACCTTTTTCAGCAATGTTTCCGCGGTGCGACGAATGGTCTTGCTGTCGTCGATCACCATGATCTTCAGGTTCTCGAAGTGTTCATCCATTGTCCAAATGCCTTACGGGTTAGCGGGAAGTCATTGTTATCGGCCGTCGGAACGCGCCTCTTCAGGCACGGATCCTGGCAGCCGGTTTGGCGACAGTTTTTAACACAGTTACAAGAGGCTCGCTACAGCACTACTGCTTTATAGCCCGACAGGACCGGTACTGCACCATTGCCTCTGTATCCGATTGTGACCGCCGGCACTGTTGTTGCGTTGTTATCACTGAAATAATGTGACGCAATTCGCAGTTATTGACAGCATGGCGGGCACTACAAGCGTTGTCAGACGCCCCCGGACAAGCTATGTTCCGTCCATCCGTCACTGTGCTGAGCATAGCAGTTAATCCGCTGATCTGCCGCGACTCTGTCTGCAGACAATTCCCTGCGGCGGGCGGCTACCACCCTGGATGAGATGTATGAGTATCAAGCTGGGCATCGTCATGGATCCCATTGCCGGGATCAGCTTCAAGAAAGACACCTCACTGGCGTTGCTGCTGGCGGCCCAGAAGCGTGGCTGGGAACTGTTTTACATGGAAATGGACGATCTGTACCTGGAAAACGGCAAGGCCCGCGCCCGGGTACAGGGGCTGGAGGTGGCCAATGACCCGCAGCGGTGGTACCGCCTGGGTGAATCCTGTGAGGTGGATCTGGGGGGGCTGGATGTGATCCTGATGCGCAAGGATCCGCCGGTGGACCGGGAGTTTCTCATGGCCACCTACATACTGGAGGCAGCGGAGCGGGACGGGGCCTATGTGGTGAACCCACCGGCGGCGCTGCGCGACTGCAATGAAAAGCTGTTTGCCACCCAGTTCCCCCAGTGCACGCCACCGGGGCTGGTGAGCCGCAACCCGGATCGCATCAGGGCCTTCTGCCGGGAGCAGGGGGATGTCATTCTCAAGCCCATCGACGGCATGGGGGGCAGCTCCATTTTCCGCATCAAGCCCGGTGACAAGAACCTGGGCGTGGTGATTGAGACACTGACCCGCCACGGCAAAGAGCAGATCATGGTGCAGAAGTTCATCCCCGCCATCGACAAGGGGGACAAGCGCATACTGCTGATCGACGGCGAGCCGTTGCCGTTTTCACTGGCGCGGATTCCCTCGGCGGAGGAGAACCGGGGCAACCTGGCCGCCGGCGGGCGCGGCGAGGGCCGTGAACTGAGTGACCGCGACCGCTGGATCTGCGAGCAGGTGCGTCCGGCCATACAGGCCCGGGGGCTGATGTTTGTGGGTCTGGATGTGATCGGTGACTACCTGACGGAAATCAATGTCACCAGCCCCACCTGCGTGCGTGAGCTGGACAGGGCTTTTGACGTGGACATCAGCAGCCAGCTGATGGACGCCATTGAAAAGCGCCTGGAACAACGGTCTTAAGAGCGGATTTATGGCAGAGGCACGGATCAACGACAGTGACCGGATGGGGTTCACCCTTTTCCTGGCGCTGGCTGTCCACGCGGTGATCGTGCTGGGCATCACCTTTGCCCCCGAGGACCCCACGCCGGCCTCACAGACACTGGATGTGACACTGGCCCAGCAGGCCGCCGAGAAGCCCCCCGAGGAAGCGGATTTCATGGCGGATGCGGACCAGGCCGGCAGCGGCGACCTCCGGGAGCGGGCCGAGCTGACCGCCACGGAGACCCCCGTGATCAGCGACGATCAGGTGCAGGAGGTGGAGCCACTGCCACAGCCGGTCCGTCCTCCCGCCACCACCTCGCCGGCCAGTGAGCGACCCCAGCTGACCAGTCGCGAGGGAGAGCAGAGCGTGCCTCGTGAAAGCGACCCCAGTGAGCAACCACAGGCCGAGGAAGAGCGTGCACCGAGCCTGATGGAGCGCAGCCTGGCCATCGCCAGCCTGGAGGCGAGGCTCTCAGAGCAGCGCAATGCCTACGCCAAGCGTCCCCGTGTCACCACCATCACCGCCGCCTCGGCCGTGGCCTCCCACGACGCCTGGTATGTGCAGAACTGGCAACAGCGCATCGAGCAGGTGGGCAACGCCCAGTACCCGGAAAAGGCACGCCGCCAGGGCATCCACGGCCAGGTGCGCATGCTGGTGGCCATCAACCGGGACGGCTCCATCCGCGACATCACTGTGTTACAGTCTTCCGGACACAGCGTGCTGGATGACGCGGCCGTGCGCATTGTGCGCCAGGCCGGTCCGTTCCCGCCCTTTACCGAGGCCATGAAAGAGGACAAGGATGTGCTGGAGATTATCCGCACCTGGTCCTTTCAGCCTCGCGGTCTCTCCGCCGGCTAGAGGCGAGTGGCCCGTGATCAACCACAGGGGAATCCGCTCATGAGCCAGAACCACCGTTATCTGGGCAATCACTTCCTGATGGCCACACCCTACCTGGAAGACCCCCGCTTTGGTGGCTCACTGACCCTGATCTGCGAGCACAACGCCCAGGGCGCCATGGGGCTGGTGATCAACCAGCCGCTGCAGCTGACCATGGCGGATGTGCTCAGCCAGCTGTCACTGGCCGGCGGCCCCAGCCAGGAGCCGGTCTACGCCGGAGGCCCGGTCATGAGTGAGCGGGGTTTTGTGCTGCACCGCCCCCACGGTGCCTGGCAGAACACCCTGAAGGTGAGCCCCACACTGGCCATGACCAGCTCCAGGGACATACTCGAGGCCATCGCCGTGGGGGAGGGGCCGGCGGATTACCTGATGATACTGGGCTATGCCGGATGGCGGGCGGGTCAGCTGGAGGAGGAGCTCTCCGGCAACGCCTGGCTGACCGGCCCGGCGGATGAGCAGATTCTCTTCAGCGTGCCGCCGGAGCAGCGCCTGGCGGCGGCCATGAAGAAGCTGGGCGTGGATCCGAGCCATCTCAGTGGCAGTATCGGTCATGCCTGATCCTTCCCGCGGCAGCCTGCGCGCCATGGCCTTTGACTTCGGCACCCGCTGGATCGGCGTGGCGGTGGGCCAGTCCATGCTTGGCACGGGAAGGGCCGTTGCCCGCCTCAGGGCCCGTGACGGCATCCCCGACTGGCAGCAGGTGGCCGCCCTGGTGGAGGCGTGGCAGCCGGAGGTCTTTGTGGTGGGGTTGCCACTGAACATGGACGACTCGGAAAGCGAGCTGTGCCAGAGGGCGCGCAAATTCGCCAAACGCCTGCATGGCCGCTATCATCGCCCGGCGGAAATGATGGATGAGCGTCTCACCACCTTTCAGGCCAAGCGGGAGGTGATTGACCGCAGCGGCCACCGGGACTTCGGAGTCCATGGCATTGACGACCGGGCCGCCGAGCTGATCCTGGAAGGCTGGTTCGCCAGCCGAATCACCCGCCCATCACCGGGGCAGACCGGCGAGACTCCCCCGGGGCACACAGGGAATGACCATGACAGAGATTGACGTACAGCAGTGTCTGCAGCGGCTCTCCGGGCAGCTGCGTCAGGAGCTGGGCGCGAGCCCCGAGCCGCCGCTGATGGTGGGTATCCGCACCGGCGGTGTCTGGCTGGCCAGACAGCTGCACCAGGCGCTGGAGCTGCCGGAGCCGCTGGGGGAGCTGGACATCTCCTTCTACCGGGACGATTTCAGCCGCGCCGGACTCAACCCCCGGGTCAGCCCCTCCAGCCTGCCCTTTGCCACCGAGGGGCGGCGGGTACTGCTGGTGGATGACATCATCATGAGCGGGCGCACCATCCGCGCCGCCATGAACGAACTGTTCGACTACGGCCGCCCGGAGATCATCCGCCTGGTGACCCTGGTGGACCTGGGGGGTCGCGAGCTGCCCATACAGCCGGATTATACCGGCGAGCGGCTCAATCTGGAGCGACACCAGCGGCTGAAACTGCGCGGCCCGGCCCCGCTCTGGCTGGAGCGGGTCGGGGTCTGACAGGCACACACCGAATCACTCAGAGGGTAACGCCGGTATGGCTACCATGGCCGACAGCAACCGCCAACTGCAGCTCACCGCCGATGGGGAGCTGAAGCATTTCCTGTCACTGGAGGGGCTGGACCGGGCCCTGCTCACCCGCATACTCGACACCGCCGACTCCTTTATCGAGGTGGGCGAGCGCAGCATCAAGAAGGTGCCACTGCTGCGGGGCCGCACCCTGGTCAACCTGTTCTTTGAATCCAGCACCCGCACCCGCTCCACCTTTGAACTGGCCGCCAAACGCCTCTCCGCCGACGTGCTCAACCTGGATATCAGCACCTCCGCCACCTCCAAGGGGGAAACCCTCTCCGACACACTGCTCAACCTGGAGGCCATGGCCAGCGACATGTTCGTGATACGCCATGCCCAGAGTGGTGCGGCCCACTTCATTGCCCGGCATGTCACCCCCGGGGTGGCCATCATCAATGCCGGCGATGGCCGCCACGCCCATCCCACACAGGCCATGCTGGACGCGCTCACCATTCGCCAGCACAAGGGCTCCTTCAGCGGCCTGAAAGTGGGCATCGTGGGGGATGTGCAGCACTCCCGGGTGGCCCGCTCACAGATACAGGCGCTCAATACCCTGGGGGTGGCCGAAGTGCGTCTGATCGCCCCGGACACATTGCTGCCCACGGCCCCGGAATCCATGGGAGTGAGCGTCCATGCCCGCATGGAAGAGGGGCTGAAGGACCTGGACGTGATCATCATGCTGCGACTGCAGCGCGAGCGCATGGAAGGGGCACTGCTGCCCAGCGAGCGGGAGTTCTACAGGCTATATGGCCTGACCCGTGAGAAGCTGGCCCTGGCCCACCCCAGGGCACTGGTGATGCACCCGGGCCCCATCAACCGGGGTGTGGAGATTGAATCCGCCGTGGCGGACGGCCCCCAGTCGGTGATTCTCAACCAGGTGACCAACGGCATTGCCGTGCGCATGGCGGTCATGTCCATGGCCATGAGCGGTCAGCTGGCGGAACGCCAGGGTCAGTTGGGGAGGGCATCACGATGAGCCGGGTACTGCGTATTGAGAACATCCGCCCCGTACAGCACGGTGAACCTTCACAGGCCCTCACCAGTGTGCTGGTTGCCGACGGGCAGATTGCCCTGATCGGGGACCAGGCCCGCCACGGCGAGGCGGACCAGGTGATCGACGGTGGCGGCCAGTGGCTGCTGCCGGGCCTGATCGACCTCAACTGCCATCTTGGTGAACCGGGCCCGGACCGGCGCGGCACCATTGCCACGGAAACCCTGGCGGCGGCCAGGGGGGGCTTCACCCGGGTCTGTGCCGTGCCGGAAACCTCACCGGTGAACGACTCCAGCGCCGTCACCCACCTGATCCGCGACCTGGCCGCACAGAGCGGGCGGGTGCATGTGCTGCCGGTGGGAGCCATGACCCGGGGGCTGGGCGGAGAACACCTCAGCGACATGGTGGGCCTGTCCAGCGCCGGCTGTGTGGCATTGGGCAACGGCGGCCGTCCGCTGCGGGATGCCCGTGTACTGCGCCGCTGCATGGCCTACGCCCATACCTTTGGCATCCGGCTCTTTGTGCAGCCGGAAAACGCCGTCCTGGCCGCCGATGGCTGTGCCCATGACGGGGCTCTGGCGGCGCGAATGGGGCTGCCGGGCATTCCCGCGGTGGCCGAGACCACGGCGGTGAGCGAACTGCTGCTGCTGGCGGAGGAAACCGGTGTCAGGCTGCACCTGGGGCCGCTGAGCTGTGCCCGCTCCGTGGCACTGGTCCGTGCCGCCAAGGCCCAGGGGCTGGCGGTGACCGCGGATGTGACCATGCACCACCTGGTGTACACCGATCAGGTGATCACCGGATTCGACGGGCGCTACCACGTGCGCCCGCCACTGCGGGAGGAAAGCGACCGTCAGGCACTGCTGCGGGGTGTGGAAGACGGGGTTATCGATGCCATCTGCAGCCAGCACCGGCCACAGGACCACGCCGCCAAGCAGGCCCCCTTCGCCGCCACCGAGGCGGGTCTCTCCACACTGGAGACCACCCTCTCACTGGGCCTGCAACTGGTGGCACAGGGGCAGCTGAGCCGCACTGCGCTGCTGCGCGGCCTGTGCCAGGGCCCGGCCGAGGTGCTGTCAGAGCCGGTGCCGGAGCTGGCGGCGGGCCGTGTGGCGGATCTGTTTCTGCTGGATGCACAGGCTCAGTGGGCGGTGAGTGAGGAGACATTACTGTCCACGGGCAAACAGGCCCCGGCGCTGGGCGAGCGACTGCCTGGCGTGGTGTCCATGACGATGGTGGGCGGGCAGATCGTCTACCGGGCGGCAGACTGAATCAGGCGCCCCCGTGAGGCACCTGGAGAAAGGCTTTTCCGCTCAGCGATTCAGCTGACGGAATCCTTGAGCAGCTTGCCGGGCTTGAAGCCGACGGACTTGCTGGCAGGAATCTGAATCGTGGCTCCGGTCTGGGGGTTGCGACCGCTGCGGGCACTGCGCTCACGCACACTGAATGTTCCAAAACCGATCAGAGAGACGCTCTGGTCCTTGGTCATGGCGCGGCTGATCTCGTCGGTGAACGCGGTGATCACTTCCTCGGATTTGGCTTTGGTCAGGCCGGTTTTTTCCGCAATGGCGGAGGCAAGTTCCGGTTTTCGCATGGATACGATCCTCTTTTGTTATTGCTGTTGTTGATGGCGGATATGGCCCTGCGCAATCCCTCTGCACACAGGGGGCCACGGCCCCTATCATTTAAGTTCAGTTTCAGGCCCTGTCAATGCGTCCCGCGGCGGATTCAGCCCTTGATGGCCGGGAAAATCCCACGGGTCACCGACAGACCTCAAGCCTACACGCCCAATCCGTCATGGTGGTTCCATGGTCCCTCCATATCAGGCCCGTACCGGTAAGTGGGGATTCACACCCAGTCGCCACCCCCGCAGAGCCCTGAAGAGCGTCGTTGCCGCCTGTTGACCCCTGAGGCAAAGGCCCTGCCGGCAAACTGCGCTGTCTGTCTCAGCATCGCCGCCGGCACGGGCGGATAATGCCCTGCGGCTGGACGGCAGGGGATTGACCGCCGGCCAGCGCCGTAACCGCCCGGTCAGGGACCCCACAACAAACCACTCCGGAAAAGGGCCCATTATGACATCGATGATCCCACTGTTCCGCGCCTTCACCGCCGTTCTGCTGTGCGCCCTGCTCAGCGGCTGTGGCAGCATCGAGAACCTCATGTACCGCAATACCGGCCACATCATGCAGGGGCTGTCCAAAAAGCACACCACCCCCTACCTGCTGCAACAGTCCGATGTGGCCATGTCCTGCGCCATGGCGGAAGCCACCACGCCACTGATGCTCTCCTTTGGCCGTGTCACCGACACACCGGATCAGCTGGGGGTGATCATGCAGCTCTCCGCCGCGGGCTGCGCCGAAGAGCGGGCCCTTGAAGCCCGCCTGGCCTATCACCGCCACCTCCACCAGCGGCGCCCGGCCGAGGCGCGGGATGCCCAGTTTGCCGCCCGCGAGCACTTGGTCCGCGCCGCGGAGCGTTACCACCAGGCCTGGAAGCACCTCAACGCCCATTACGGGGCCGTGGGTGAAGGGGACTGTCCGCTAGGGCAGTTCGAGCAGCCACTGGACGAGTTTATCTACCTGAGTGGGCTTCTGGCGGGGCTGCAGGCCATGAACGCCCAGGTGCAGTCCGCGGTGCATGGGGGCATTCCCGGCAATATTCCCGGCAGGGCGGCCCGTGGCGCCGAGTGCCTGCAGGACGACCGCTGGTGGGGTGTGCCCGGCGCCATACAGGCCACCGTCTGGTCCCTGCTGGATAACGCCCCGCAAGGGGTGGACCCGTTTGAGCGGCTTGAGGCGGCGGACCGCAAGGGCGAAGAGGCCGGTGTGCGTCTCAGCCATGTGCTGCACGCACTGGCGGCGGAGAATGCCGGCGAGCGTGAGCGGGTCAGGGCGGTACTGAGGCGCCACGCAGAGGCCATTCAGGAGCCGGCCCACCCGGACTGGGTCATGGTGGACAGCACCGCCACGGCCAGAATCAAGGCCCTCTCGCACCTCCTCTGGACACAGGCGCGGGGGCATCGCACCCCCACCGGCGCCCTGGGGACCTTTTGGGACGATCCGTCCCCACAGCAGGAGGAAATCCCCCTTGAGGCGCTCATGTAAAAGAGGAGCTCATGTAAAAAGAGCAACGGTGGTCGCCGGCCCGGCACACCAGTAGCAACGATTTCCAGGCAAGGAGATTTCCCATGACCCAATACCTCACAGGCAGGTTCCCGCGGATGACACGGCTTTGTCTGCTGCTGATGCCATTGATGGCGGCGGAGGCGGACTCCCGGGGCGGTCAGGACGGCGAACTGGTGCAGAGGGACTTCTGCATCTTCGACCCGATCGGCGCCAATGGCCCGCTGTTCAGCCTGATGGAGTCCTCAAGGCCGGCGGCCATGGAAGAGGGCCTGGACCTGAACCTGAGGGCCTACACCAAGGAGGCCATCGCCGCCGAGGAATTCCGCGCAGGACAGTGCGACGCGGTACTGCTGACCGGTACCATGGCGCGGGATTTCAACCGCTTCACCGGCTCGCTGGACGCCATGGGGGCGCTGCCCGGGGAGGAGGAAATGCGACTGATGATGCGGGTGCTCAGCCAGGAGAACGCCCGGCAATATCTGGTGGAAGACAGCTACGAGGTGGCCGGCATACTCCCCGCCGGCGGTGTCTACCTGTTTGTCCGTGACAGCAACATCGACAGCGTGGAGAAGCTCCAGGGCAAGCGCATTGCCACCCTCGACCACGACCTGGCCTCCATCACCATGGTGCGCCATGTGGGGGCCTCGGTGGTGGGCTCCAGCACCACCAGCTTCGCCGGACGTTTCAATAACGGCAGCGTGGACGCCGCCTATGCCCCGGCCGTGGCCTACAACCCCATGGAGCTTTACCGGGGGCTGGGGGAGAACGGAGGCATTCTCGATTACACACTGGCCCAGATGAACTTCCAGATTCTGCTGCGACGTGACCGTTTCCCCGAGGGTTACGGCCAGACAGTGCGGGACTACGCCTTCAGCCGAATCGATGAGGCTTTCGAGATCATCCGGGAGGCGGAGCAGGAGGTGGCGGATCGCTACTGGATGGAACCGGCACCGGAGCAGGTGGCGGAGTACGACCGGATGCTGCGCAATGTGCGCATCCAGCTGCGGGACCAGGGGGAGTTCGATGCCACGGCACTGCGCCTGATGAAGGGCATCCGCTGCCGGGTGGACCCGGGCCGTGCCGAGTGCGCGGACGACCGGGAGTAAGGGCGTTTTATGACGGGCTTGCGGTGGACAGTGCCCCGGCGCTCCAGTCGGGAGTGGTTCTCGTCACTGCCTGTCTGCCTGATACTGCTGGCGGTGCTGCTGTTCAATACCAGCACCGATGTCCATAACCGCCTTCTGCAACTGGGTGAGGCACTCTGGCCCGGCTACCACCAGCTGCGCAGCGACCCGCAGCCGCCACAGTGCGACCTGATGGTGGATATTGACGAGCAAGTGGAGCGCCTGGCCCGGCGCCGGCAACAGCAGCAGGGCGATGTCACCGACCTGCTGGGGGAGTCAGAGCCGGACCGGGAGGCGCTGCAACGCTCCGTGGAGGCCTCACTGCTGGCCTGCGAGGCGCGCCACCTGGAGTACCAGGACAGACAGTCCCGTATCACGGTCCCGCTGCGCCTCTACCGCAGCGTGGAGCAGGGCTTCTCCGACCTCACACTGCTGGGGCTGGGTGCCCAGCGCCCCCTGCTGATACTGCTGGTGATGGTCTGTGCCATCACCGCCACACTGGGCCGCCACCATATTGCCATGCGGGGCATTGAGTCCCGTCTCGACTACCGGGTCTCCTACAGTGCCCAGCTGGTGGCCAACCTGATGCTGCTGGGCTCCAACTGGCTGTTCCGTGAGTCGGCCCATGCCACCATTGTGGCGGTCTCGCCGGTGCGTGAGGCCGTGCATCTGCTGTGGGTGCTGTGTTTTGCCCTGCTGAGCCTGGCCAGTCTGTGGCGGCTTGTGCGCCTGCCCGATGGGCTGCCCGCCGGTGGTGGCTGGCTGCATGCCCTGATGAGCATCCCCCTGTACGCCATCATGTGCCTGATTGCCGGGAGCTATTTTATCGCTCAGGACTACGCCCAGGGGGTGGCTGTCTACCTGGGGGCCCTGATGGAGCATTCGGAGATTTTCATCAATGTGGCCCTCTATGTCTGGGCCGGCATGATGCTCAAGCAGACCCGCCTGGCCACACGGGTGTTTGACCTGCTCAGGCCCTGGGGCATGCCACCGGAGCTGCTGGCCACGGTGGCGGTGGTGGCGGCGGCGGTGCCCACGGCCTATACCGGGGCCTCCGGGATCTTTGTCATCGCCGCCGGCGCGGTGGTCTACCAGGAGCTGCGCCTCGCCGGCGCACGGCGTCAGCTGGCACTGGCGGCCACGGCCATGTCGGGCTCCATGGGGGTGGTGCTGCGTCCCTGTCTGCTGGTGGTGGTGATTGCCATGCTCAACCGGGAGGTGACCACGGAGCAGCTGTTCAGTTGGGGCGCGCTGGTGCTGGCTCTGACGGCGCTGGTGTTTCTGCTGGTCACCATGACCCTCAACCGTCAGAGCCGCTGGCAGCTGGCGCCGGTGTCCGAGGCGCTGCCCGCCACAATGGCCAGCCTCAGGGCGCTGCTGCCCTATGGGCTGGTGATCGCCGGGGTGGTGCTCTTCTACCGCTCGGTGCTGGGTGTGGCCATGGACGAGTTCTCGGCACCGCGCCTACTGCCGCTGATCCTGATTGCCGTGCTGGTGTACGAGGCGGTGCGTTTCTCACCGGGCTCAAGCCATGGCAAAGGCCGCCGCCAGACTGAACCCGGGCATCCCGGGCTGGAGTACCGACTGCGCCATGCCACCAGTGACACCACGGCGGAAATCGGCGCCCTGCTGCTGCTGTTCGGCCTGTCCATCAGCCTGGGTGGCGTGGTGGAGCGGGCCGGTGTCATGGAGCACTTTCCACAGGCCTTTGACAACCACTGGGCCGCCATGGGCCTGATGGTGGCCGTTCTGGTGGTGCTGGGCATGATCATGGACGCCTTCGGAGCCATTATTCTGGTCAGCGCCACCGTGGCCACCATGGCCTACAACAGCGGCATCCACCCGGTGCACTTCTGGATGGTGACCCTGGTGGCCTTCGAGCTGGGCTATCTCACACCGCCGGTGTCACTCAACCACCTGCTGACCCGGCAGGTGGTGGGGGATGAAGAGGTGCGCCTGTCCCATCTCAGCAGCGGCACTTTCTACCAGCGCCATGAACGGCTGGTGATGCCCATGCTGGTGATGGGTCTGTCGCTGCTGCTGGTGGCTTTCGTGCCGCTGCTGTTCTATGGGCTTTGATCGCTTGACTCAGGCCCTCAGACACCGAAGAACCGGTAGAACCGCCGCAGCCGCCCCTGTGCCTCGTCCAGCGTCATGGGGCGGAAACGCACCGTGGATTGTGGCTGACGCTGTGACAGGGCAAAGGCGTGCAGCGGGCAGAGGGTGCCCAGCTTGGGGTAGCCACCGATGGTCTGGCGGTCCTTGAGCAGCACAATGGGCTGGCCATCGGGAGGGACCTGGACGGCACCGAAGGGGATGCCCTCCGAGAGAATGCCCGCCGGCTCGGGTTTCAGCGGCTCCCCCTCGAGGCGGATGCCCATGCGGTCACTGCGGTTGGAGAGGCGGTAATCGCTGTTGTGAAACCGTGCCAGGTCCCGTCCCCTGAAATGGTCGTGCTGCTGTCCGGCCACCAGCCCCAGTGTCAGTGGTTGCCGGTAGTCGGGGATAAAACGGCTCAGCACCCCCATCAGCCGCCGGTCGTATTGCCGGGCTGTGGGTGTCGGGCAGGGCAGGCAGTCGCCGGCCTCGACAGGGCGCCCCTGCCCGTCCGGCCCGCCCATTTTCTCGCGCATCACCGTGGCCACGGAGCCCAGTACGGGGGGGAACTGAAAGCCCCCCATCACCGCCAGATAGCCCCGCACCCCGCTGGCGGGATAACCCAGTTCCAGCCTGTCGCCGGCCTCGATGCGGTGGCTGTGCCAGTGGCTCAGTGGCTCGCCGTTGAGTCGGGCTTGCAGGTCCGCGCCGGTCAGGGCGATCTGGGTGGTCTTGTGCGCCCGCAGCACCAGCCCCCCCAGTGTGACCTCCAGGGCCGGGCACTTGGGGTGGTTGCCCAGAAGGCGGTTGCCCCAGAGAAAGGCGTGCTCATCCGCCGCACCGCCGGGGGAGAGGCCCAGATGCTGGTAACCGAAGCGCCCCAGGTCCTGGACCAGTGTCAGGGGGCCGGGTTCCAGTACTTCAAAGCCTGTGTCGCTGTCATTCATTCCTCGACACCTCCTGCCTTCAGGAACTGTTCACGGCTGATGGGGACAAAGCGCACGGTGTCGCCGGGGCTGAGGGGGCAAAGCCCCTCCAGGTCCGGGTCAAACAGGGTCATGGGGGTGCGCCCCAGCAGGTTCCAGCCCCCGGGGGTAGCGATGGGGTAGACCGCGGTCTGCTGCTCCGCCAGCGCCACGGAACCGGCGGGGACGGTCTGCCTGGGGCTGTCCAGACGGGGGGTGGCCAGTGTAGGGTCCAGATTGCCCAGGTAGGCAAAGCCCGGTGCGAAGCCAATGGCGTAGACCGGGTAGTCCCGCTGGCTGTGGCGTCGTATGACCTCCTCCACCGACAGGCCGTGATGCCGGGCCACCCGCTCCAGGTCCGGCCCCACCTGAGGGTGGTACCAGACCGGAATCTCCACCAGACGCCCGCCGCCCCGGTTATCACTGAGATCCTGCTCAAGGCCCCTGAGACACTGACGGATCTGACCTGAGAGGCTGCGGAAGTCATTGAGCACCGGGTCGTAGCAGACCAGCAGTGTGCTGTAGGAGGGCACCAGGTCTCGGATGGCGGGGGGCTTGTCGCCCCCTGGCGCCGGCTCTTTCAGGGCGGCCAGGCGCTCCGTGGCGGCGCGGATCACTGGCAGAAGCTGTGGATCCATGCGCTCACCGAAACGCAGTATCAGTGCCTCGGGGCCGGCGTTTTCAATATGCCACAGAGCCATGTTCAGAGGCCCCCGTAATGCCGGTCCAGTGCCTCCCGGATGGCCCGCACCGACTCCACCGAGGCGTCGTTGTCGCCGTGCACGCAGAGTGTGTCCGCCGGCAGGGACAGGCGCCCGCCGTCGGCGGTGGCCACATGCCCGTCACGGGCCAGCCCCAGCGCCTGCTGCAGTATGGCCTGGGGGTCGCTGTGCACGGCACCGGGCTGACTGCGTGGGCGCAGCTGGCCCGAGGGCTCATAGACCCGGTCGGCAAAGGCCTCCAGCAGCAGTGGCACGCCATAGCCGGCGGCCAGATCCTGCAGTGCGCTGTTGTCCACCCCCGCCAGTACCATCAGTGGCAGCGCCCCCTGCCAGGGGCTGAGTGCCTCCAGAACGGCGCGTTGCAATGGGGTGCTTTTCATCATGTCGTTGTAGAGGGCGCCATGGGGTTTGACGTGGTGCAGCGTGATGCCGTGGGCCCGGCACAGCCCCTCCAGTGCCCCCACCTGGTAGCGCACCATCGTGACCACCTCCTCATGGCTGCAGTCCATGCTGCGCCGGCCGAAACCGGCCAGATCCGGGTAGCTGGGGTGGGCCCCCACACGGGTGCCGGCCTCCGCCGCCAGTGCCAGTGTGCGGTGTATGGTGACCGGGTCCGAGGCGTGGAAGCCGCAGGCCACATTGGCCAGCTCCACCAGGGGCATCACCTGTTCATCACGCCCCATGGTCCACTGGCCGAAGCTCTCTCCCATGTCGCAGTTGAGCAACAGGCGTTGTGGTGTTGTCCGGGTCATGGCTGGATCCTGTCAGTGGGTTTGCCGTGGTTGGTTTCTCTCACTGTTTCCATTCCACCATAAAAAAACCCTGCCGTGGCAGGGTTTTTCGAGACGTTTTGCGTTTAAGGACGCAGTCGCGGGCCGGCCCTGAGTATGGACTCGGGCACTTCGAACTTCTTGAAGTTGTCCACAAACTGGCTGATCAGCTCCTGGGCCTTCTGGTCGTATTCCGACGGGTCATTCCAGGTATCCCGGGGGTTGAGCAGGGCACTGTCCACCCCGGGCACTTCCCTGGGGATGTCCAGGTTGAGATCGTGCAGGTGGGTGGTCTCGGTGTTGTTCAGCACACCGGACTGGATGGCGGTGATAATGCCCCGTGTGGTGGGGATGCTGAAGCGCTTGCCCACACCGAAGGGTCCGCCGGTCCAGCCGGTGTTCACCAGGAAAACCCGGCTGCCGTAGGCCTGCATGCGCTTCATCAGCAGCTCTGCATAGACACCGGCGGGGCGCGGGAAGAAAGGCGCACCAAAACAGGTGGAGAAGGTGGACTTGAGCTTGCTGTCGGAGCCCATCTCGGTGGAGCCCACCAGTGCGGTGTAGCCACTGAGAAAGTGATAGGCGGCGGATTCCTTGCTCAGTATGGACACCGGCGGCAGCACACCGGTCATGTCACAGGTGAGGAAGACAATGGCGCTGGGTTCACCGGCCCGGTTGGCTTCCACCCGCTTCTCCACATGCTCCAGGGGGTAGGCGCAGCGGCCGTTTTCCGTCAGTGTGGTGTCGCTGTAGTCCGGCTCACGGGTGTCCTCGTCCACGGCCACGTTTTCCACCAGGGCACCAAAGCGGATGGCGTCCCAGATAATAGGCTCGTTCTTGCGGGACAGGTCGATGGTCTTGGCGTAGCAGCCCCCTTCCAGGTTGAACACCGTGCCCTCGCCCCAGCCGTGCTCGTCGTCGCCGATCAGGTAGCGGCTCGGGTCGGCGGAGAGGGTGGTCTTGCCAGTGCCGGAGAGTCCGAAGAACAGGCAGGTCTGGCCGTCGTCACCCACGTTGGCGGAGCAGTGCATGGGCAGTACGTCGTTGGCCGGCAGCAGGAAGTTCTGCACCGAGAACATGGCCTTTTTCATCTCGCCGGCGTAGTGCATACCGGCGATCAGCACCTGGCGGGTGGCGAAGTTGATAATGACACAGCCGTCGCTGTTGGTGCCGTCACGCTCGGGGATGCACTCGAAATTGGCGGCGTTGCGGATCTGCCACTGGGGGCGGTCCTGGCTGTTGTATTCCTCGGGGCAGATAAAGAGGTTGCGGCCGAAGAGGTTCTGCCAGGCGGTCTCGGTGGTCATGGCCACGGGCAGGTAATGGGCCGGGTCGGAGCCCACATGGACGTGGGAGAGGAAGTGGTCGCGCTCTTCCAGGTACTGGCCCACACGGTCCCACAGGGCGCTGAACTTCTCCGCCACAAAGGGGCGGTTGATGGGGCCCCAGTGAATGTCGCCGGAAGTGCCGGGCTCATCAACAATAAAACGGTCGACAGGAGAGCGTCCGGTGCGGGCACCGGTTTCCACGACCAATGACCCATTGGCGGCCAGGCGCCCTTCTTTCCGTTCCAGTGCCAGCTCGACCAGTCGTGCTGAGCACAGATCAGTGTAGGTATGACTCACGTTGACCTCGCCCTTAATGTGTAATCCTGACCCCTTCGCCGGGAGCGGCGTGCTCGGGTGCTGTTCAGGCGCGCTAGTATGCCAGAGCAATTGTCAAATTACGACCGCCAAAGAGGCAGGTTCAGGCTTTTGAGTGGTGCCGGTCAGTGACGTCTGGGTGGGCCAAACAGGCGCTCCAGATCCTTCTGTACAAAGCGGTAGTGTTCGTGGCAGAACTGGCAGTCCACATCGATGCTCTCCTGTGTGGCCAGCAATTCGTAGCACTCCTCGGCGCCGAGGGTATGCAGAGCGTCTTCCGTGCGCTCACGGGAGCAGTGGCAGTAAAAGGTGACGGGCTGGGCCGGGTAACGCTGCAGGTTTTCCTCGTGGAAGAGACGGTGCAGCAGCTCGTCCGGTGCCAGTGTCAGCAGCTCCTCCTCGCTGGTGGTGGCCGCCAGCTGGGTCAGCCGTTCCCAAAGGTCGCTGTCACCGGCGCGCCCGGGCATTTTCTGCAGCATCAGCCCGGCGGCATGCTGGCCGTCACAGGCCAGCAGTATAAAGGTCTCCAGCTGCTCGGAGCGGGTGAAATAATCCTCCAGGCAGTCCGAGAGCCGGGCGGACTCCAGTGGCACTATGCCCTGGTAGCGCTGGCCGTTCTCGGGCTCCAGTATGATGCTCAGCTGCCCCTCACCCAGCAGCCCTCTCAGGCGCTGACTGTCGTCCTGTGCATCGCCGTGGACGATGCCCCGGACACCGCGCTGGTCGGTGCACTCCGCCATCAGCAGTGAGACAGAGCCGTTGCCACGGGCCTGCAGCGCCACACGGCCCTGCATTTTCAGGGTGGCACTGAGCAGCACTGTCGCCGCCAGTGATTCCCCCAGCAGGCGGCCAATGGCCACCGGGTAATCGTGTTTGCTCAGTGCCTCCTGCAGTGAGGAGGCCATATGCACCAGTTCGCCGCGCACATCGCCATCGTCGAACAGGAAGCGTTGCAGAGTATCGGAGTCGTTCATAAAGTTCCTTGCAGGAAGAGTCTTTGACAGGCCACGGGCTTGTGCCGGGGCCTGTGCTAGAGAGAATCCGGATTTTCCTTGAAGCGCTGCAGCTCGCGGCGCTGCTTCTTGTTGGGGCGACGGGCCGGTGGCATATGGGCCGCCTGCAGTGTCTTGCGCCGCCAGGCGGCGTCTTCCCGCTGGGCCTGGCTCTGCTCGGTTTCCCGGTACAGCTGCTGTGCCTCGGGGGCGCCACGGCGCTTGTCGCTCAGTGCCTCCACCACCACTTCCCGGTCATCAAACCCCTGACGCAGACGGATACGGGCACCGATGGCCACCGCCCGGCCCGGTTTGGCGCGCTGATCGTCGTAGCGCACCTTGCCCCCTTCAATGGCCTCACGGGCAATGCTGCGGGTCTTGAAGAAACGGGCCGCCCACAGCCACTTGTCCAGGCGCACCTTGTCATCGTCGCTGTTTTGGCTGTTTTTTTGGGCGGCGTCTTTGCTCATGGATTCATTATAGGGCCTGGGAGCGGGCGCTGTGAATCGGCAGCAGCTCATCGAAGTGATGGATGGCGGGAAACTCGTCGCACTGGCTGGGCTGTGCCTGGCTGTCCGGTGAAAGCACCGCCAGCAGCTGGCCCATGCCGAATTCCCGGGCACTGCGCAGCACCGGTGTGCTGTCGTCAATCAGCAGTGTGCTCTGGGGCTCGAAGGGCTCGGTCTGTTGCAGCGCCTTCCAGAAACCGGGGGATTCCTTGGGCTGACCGAAGCTGTGGCTGGTGTGGATAGCGTCCACAAAGCCCGCCAGACCGGTGCGGGACAGCTTCAGGTCCAGTCCGGCCTGGTGGGCGTTGGTGACGATCACCACCCGGCGCTGACTGCGCTGGAGCTGGCGGAGAAAGGCCTGAACATGGGGACGGAATCCGATCTTGTGGCTGACTTCCGCCTTCAGGCGGGCCACATCCAGCTTCAGCTGGTCGCTCCAGTAATCCACGCAGTACCAGTTGAGGGTGCCCTGCTCGCGGCGGATGCGATCCAGTATCAGGGCCCTGGCGTCTTCAATGGGGATTTTCCGGCTTTCCGCGTAGCGCTTCGGCAGATGGGTCAGCCAGAAATAGCTGTCGTAATGCAGGTCCAGCAGGGTGCCGTCCATGTCCAGCAGCACCGTGCTGACAGGCTGCCAGTCAATCATGGGGGCTCCCTGTTCAGTCGTCTTCGGACTCAACCACTTCCATGGTACGGCGGCCGGACATGGTGCAGCCCAGGCAGCGGATGAAAGTGGCCTTGGCCGGACCCACCACCAGGGTGTCACCCGCCTGTCCGGCATTGCCGCCGGCCAGTGAGAAGGGCAGCGAGACGGTGTAGACGGCGCTGCCCACCACGGTAATGGCCAGCAGGGCCGGCCTGGCAAACAGGGCATCGCCCAGCATGGCCAGTGCGGAAGGCTCTTCCTGCACGGTATTGGCTTGGGCGAAGCCACTGGTGCCAGCAGTGAGCAGTATCACCGCCATCATGGTAAGCAGCGCGGTTTTCATCTTGGCCGGCATTGCGATGTTCTCCTGGAGTTCCGGATCTTGGCCCTGGCCCCATGGGCGCCGGGGCTATGGTCTGTGTGATGCATGGTCAATGGCATTCACTATGGCTGATATTAGCAATAATTCAAATCTTTGTATGCGGCCCTGTCGGGGTTTAGCAGGGCCTGTCGCTCATTGCATCCGGTAACAATGGGTGCGCACTTCCGCCCGGCACTTCCAGTTGCCATTGCCGTTCTGCCGGCAATCGGGGTTGGCATAGGTCCAGCGTCCCGGTGTGTCACCCTGCTTGATGTCTTTAAAACCGACGCTGTCGGATCGGGCACCTTTGTTGCGACATTCATCGCGCACATCGTTTACCGCGCCAAGCCTGGAATAGGCGACGGCCATGTCACGATCGGAAAACCAGGTGTCTGTCTCCCCTGTCACGACCTGGGGCATGGGTTCGTAAACCTTCTGCTTTTTGCGCGAGGAGGCACTGCTGCCGGAGCCGGAGCTTGCGCTGGTGCCTGAATACGAAGAGGCTGAAGAGCCACCCCCGCCAAAGGTACTTGAGCTGCTGCCGGCTCTGGAAGTGGCTCCCACGTTCACGGGTTCACGGCTCTGACTGCCGGCCGCGGCGCGGCTCAGGGTGCGTTCGGCCTCTCTGCGCCGCTTTGCCTGCTCCCGGGCAAAGGCCTTTCTCTGTGCTTCAAGTTCTCGCTGCAAAGCCCTCTGGTTGCTTTCGTACTGCTCTGCCTGTTGCCGGCTTTGCTGCCGCTGCTGTGCGGCGAGATTGTCCTGCTGTGCCTGCCAGTTCTGCTGCTGCTGAATCTGTTGCGCCCTCTGCCGGTTTTTCTCGGTCATGACTTCCGTATAGGCGTTGGTAATCTCCAGAGCCATGGCCCAGCCACGGCTGCGGGAGTAGGGGTCGTGGTCCTCGGCCTCCTGGGCCAGACGCTCCTGCTCACGTTCCCATTCTTCCTGCCTCTCGCGCTCAAGTCGCTCCTGCTCCCGTCTCTCCCGTTCCATCCGGCGGGCAATCTGCCGCTCTTTACGCACCTGCTCAATGGCGGCGTCCAGGCTCTGATGGGCGATCTGCAATCGCTCCTGCTGCTCCTGTGTATTGATGTATTGCCTGGCCTCTTCCAGGCGCCCCCGGGCACAGTTGAAGTTGCGGGAATCGATGCAGTCCATGGCGGAGGTGATCTCATCCATGAAATCCTGATGGTCCATCTGATCCATCTGATCCAGCATCTGCAACATCTTCAGACGCTTCTCCTGCTTGGCAGTGAGTTCCGCCTGTGACGGCATGGCCAGGCACGCCATCGCCAGCGCTACAACACTCCATGCGCTCAATTGGAATTTCATAAGGACCTCCTCAGGTTAGGGAAGCGCCCGACGGCGCCGCCCCTAATCAGTATTCGCCCGCCAGTTCGGACAGGATTGAGACCGCTTCCAGCGATCCCGCCCAGTGGGTAAGTGCGTCATCGACCCCGGACCAGCGCTCCGGGTCAATGTCGTTCAATGCCCTGATGGCGCCTTTCAGCCGGGCCTGCATCTGCGCACCGCCACAACGCTCCCCGCTGGCGTGGGTGGGTGACTGACCCGGCCCGGGAATCCCGGAAAGCCTTTGCCGGGGCCGGAACTCCGCCATTACGGGCTGCAGAACACATTGGTCGAAGGTTCGGAATTCCTCTGCTGTTGTCAGTGGCCTGAGCTTCTGCCCCAGTGTTTCAGGCGGGTTGTCGCTGAAATAGCCAGAAAGTGATGCCAGCAGGGTTTTCTCGGTACGAATCAGTGCCAGCTCCTCCAGCAGCCTCTGGGCTTCCATCAGGCGCGGCTGTTCCAGCAGCTTGCCGAGATAATCCTCATTCTCCCGGAGCGCGTTCAGCCGCCGGGGGACAGGCATGACCAGATACGCCTCCAGACTGGAGGCACCTTTACCGTTGCGGGCTGCGCGTACCAGTTCAAAGGCGTTTTCATAGACGGGTCGGGTGCTGGGAAAGTAATACCCCTCCCGTTCCGCCTCTTCCAGATCCGAGAGCGTGTCTGAAACCGTGTACCGGCTGTCACGCAAGCGCTGGAAAAAATAATCCGGCCGCCAGCGAATGTCATGCAGCGCCCTGTCCTGCACCATGGGCCCGGCACTGTGGAGCAGGTATTTCTGGGCAATGCTCGAGCAGTTATTGGTCAGGAAGCGATAATCCCCGGCGTAGCTCCAGTGAATCTCGGACAGCTCCCTGACCATCTGGCGGGTTTGCCGGCGGCTGAGGGTAAGGGGCAGGGAGTACAGCTCGCGGAATTCGCCGATGGCGTACTCCCGGTACACTTCCATAAAGGGGTTCGCAAACAGGTGGGCGCGGTACTCACCAAAGAGCCCGGACCAGTAATCGATTCTGAGATCGTCCACATGGGCCCGGTAGCCCAGCACCAGATGCTCGTAAAGATTCTCATCGCAGGACGCATCATGTCGCTCCTCCGGACAGATAATCAGCCGGAAGGACAGGTGACCGAACCGCGAGACTATCCCGTCCCCCTGGCCGGCAAACAGGACATGAATGGCCTTGACCCGTTCCGGGTTGACCCAGGTGAGGGCACTGCCCTCCATGCCGGAGGTCACCAGAAAGGGCACGTCGTTTTGGCACGCCGCTTCCCGTGACGGCTGACCAAAGCGGCTGACAAAGTAGCGGTACAGCAGAGGTCTGCGACATGGGTAGTGCCTGTCCCCGGTGAACTGCTCCAGCTCCCGTGAAAAGGCCACCTCAAGAGGCTCGCCATGGCGACCGGCCACTTCCCAGAATGACTCGAATCCCCGGTCGGGCCCGATATCCAGCCGCTGGAGTGTCTCGCTGAACGGCGCTTCTGGCCCTGATTGCCGAAGGGTCTCGAGGGTAACTGACCCCTGGTTGTCGGTATCGGTGGGAGGCGGGGTGTAGGCGGCGCAGCCTGAAATCAGGCTCAGACCCGCCAGTAACAGTGCCATGGGTTTGAATGTGCCCATTCTCCGGACCTCCCGCCACACGCCGTTTATGGATTCTGTAACCGGTGTGCCTTCGCCATCATCGAGTCCGGATTGGCAAAGGTGGACGGACGCGCCGCGATGTCATTTTTCAGGCGGATTTTTTGCACGGTTTTGGTGGGTGCTGCTGTCAGATCCGCCAACAGGCCCATAGCGACAGACGGCGGGACAAAAAGGCTGTACACCGTATGTTCCAGTGGCGTGTTGGGGGGACGACCCAGCATGGACCGGCCTTCTTTGGTGTACTGGAAAAAGTCGATGTTATTCAGCTTCTCCTGAGCCTTCTGTTGCCTTTCCATGGCTTTTTCCTGTTCCAGTTGAGTCTGCCTGATCTCCCGGACCCTGATGGCCCATTCGTCACTTTTGTAGGGATCACGCCTGACACCCTTGCCTTCGGCATACAATTCCGACATGGCTTCCATGGCCTTCACATCACCGGCTTCAGCCTCGGCCAGCGTTCTGTTGGCTTCCAGCTCATGGGCCTTGTTGCGCCAGAGAGCGGCTTTGTCGCTGTCTTTTTCCACACCCCGGCCCTGGTCGTAATACTCCGCCAGTTCCCGCATGGCATCAATGCTGCCATCTTCCGCCCGCTGTCGCAGTGCTTCGGCCTGTTCAGCCAGCTCGGCATCGCTGGCTTTGTTGTCCCAGAAACGGGCTTTCTCAAGGCTCTGTTCAACGCCCTTGCCCCGGCGATAAAAGGTGGCCATCTGACGCATCGCATCGATTTCCCCGGCACGGGCGGCCTCCAGGGTTTTGCGGGCCAGCTCCTGCTCGACACGCTGTTTTTCCTGCTCAAGGCGCTGCCTGGCCTCTGCGGTCATCTGGGGCTGTGAGAGCTCAACATTCACCCTTTTGGGGCTGTCAGCCCGCAGGACCAGTTCGGTTTCGTAAACACGCTCATAACCCTCGCCCACGGATTTAACCACACGGATACGCTTGCGGCCCGGCTCAATAAACAGGTTTGCCGGGCAGTTGTCGGCAAATTCGCCGTTGATAAACACCCTGGCACCCTCAGCCTCGCCAACGCAGCCGATACGTATCAGCGTCTCGGCAAAGGCGTTGGAAGCCAGCAAAGAAGCCGTGATAATGACGAGGAGCAGGAGGGGCTGTTTCTTGTTCATGGTGTTACCCAACTGGTAGAGAGATTCACCGACAGAGCAGCCAGATTTCGCCGTTCACGGATTCTGTGAACGGTAGGCCCTGGCGATCATCGAATCCGGATTGGCATAGGTGG
>JAWWAC010000011.1:0-67387 GCA_033721915.1 Oleiphilaceae bacterium | reverse complement strand
TTATCGAGGCGGCGCCTCCCTGGATTGGCCAGACTCTGTTAGGCCTTGCCCTGGTGCTGCTGGGCAATGTGCTGCTCTATCGCTGGCAGCGCCGGTTGGCGCTGCTGCAGGGGCTTTTTATCATCACCATTGCCCTGCTGCTGATCTTTATTGTCTTCAACGGCCTGGAAGAGGGCCACAGCATCCTCTGGCTCTACGTTTTCCCCTCCATGGTGTTCTATGTCAGCAGTCTGCGCCTGGGTGCCACACTGTGCCTGCTGGCACTGGTGGCCATTGCGCTGGCTCTCTCACCGCTGGGGCCCATGTTTACCCCGGTGCATGACTACTCCACGGTGTTCAGTCTGCTCCTTCTGGTGACGCTGTCTTTTGTGATGTTTTTCAGCTACATACTGGACCGCAGCCGTCGCCGTCATGCAGAAAAGCTGCGCCACATGGCGGAGGTGTTTGAGCACGCCGCCAAGCACGATGCCCTGACCAATCTGTATAACCGTGGCGAAGGCACCCAGCGCCTGGCCGGTGAATACGCCCGTTTTCACCGCAACCACCAGTTTTTCAGCGTGATTCTTATCGACATCGACCATTTCAAGCGCATCAATGACACCTTTGGTCATGCCAGTGGCGATCAGGTCATCCAGGAAGTGGCGCGCCGGCTGGTGGCGGGTTGTCGCCAGATGGACATGGTGGCCCGCTGGGGTGGCGAGGAATTCCTGCTGATGCTGCCCGGCGCCGATGGGGATGCGGCCATTACCACGGCGGAGCGCATCCGCGACCTGATGACCCGCACCCCCATCAAGGCGGAAAAACGGTCTCTGGAGGTCACCTGCAGCTTTGGTGTGGCCCAGATCCGTGACGGGGATTCCATTCAGGCGTTATTGCAGCGGGCCGATGAGCGTCTCTACAAGGCGAAAACCACGGGCCGCAACCGCATTGTGGCTCGGCGCTTCAACAACGAGCCTCTCTGAGGGAGTGCTACGTTCTCACAGCGCCTGTCCCGGGGCCCATAAGGCTGGATGGGACTCTAGCGGTCCTTGTGCAGCTTCAGGCCCACCTTGGTGACCTGATCCCCTTCCACGGCTTTCACCACCAGCGTCACCGGGCCCAGCCGCAGCTTGTCACCCACCACCGGATGGCCGTGCTGCGCCCTTGCAAAACAGGTGGAGAGTGACTGTCCCGGCTCATAGCCGGTGATATCAATGCCGTAGAACTGCTCCACATCGCCGATGGTGGCATCGCCATTAAGCACAAACTCCCCGAAGAACTCCCGCTCTTCCAGACGCCTTGGCCGGCGGTGGCCCTGGAAAATCCGCCCCAGCTCATCCAGGTGGTGGCTGGCGGCCAGCAGGGCCACCACATCACCGGTGGCAATGGCCTGATCCGGCCTGGGAGGGAACAGCTCTCCATCCCGGAACACCGCCGCCAGTTCGGCCCCGGTGGGCAATCTCAGTGTGCGCAGGGGTACCGGATCCTGCCAGCGCTCGCCACTGAGTGAGAACAGCAGCAGTTCGTGATCCCCGGCGGAGGGCAGGTCGATGGGCACACGCCGGTGAGGCTCGCGGCTGGCCGGCACTTCCAGCTTCAGCCAGCGGGCCAGTGGCGTCAGCGTGGTGCCCTGCACCAGCAGCGACACCAGCACCACGCAGAAGGCCACATTGAACATCAAGTGGGCATCCTCCACACCGGCCATAATGGGAAAGAGCGCCAGCACGATGGGGACGGCGCCACGCAGACCGACCCAGCCGATAAAGGTCTGCTCCCGCCAGTTGAACCCGAAAGGCCAGAGTGTCAGCAATACCGCCACCGGCCGGGCCAGCAGAATCAGCACCGCCGCCACCAGCAGGCCGCCGCTGATTACCTCCAGCAACTGACTGGGCGTCACCAGCAGGCCCAGTATCAGGAACAGGGCCATCTGGGAGAGCCAGGCCAGACCGTCGTGCATCTGCAGTATGGCCGGCAGCATGCGCACACGGCGGTTGGCCAGCAGCACGCCGGCCAGATAGATGGCCAGAAAGCCACTGCCCCCCAGGGCATTCACACCGCCGAAAATCACCAGGCCACCGGCCACCACCAGCAGTGGATACAGCGCCGGGACGAGTTGGATGCGGTTGAGCATCCGCACCAGCAACCAGCCACCCAGCCAGCCGCCCAGTGCCCCCAGGCCGAACTGCTGCAGAAGCAGCCAGAAAGCGGCCCAGGCGCCGCTCTCACCGGACTCGGTAATCAGAGTCAGCAACACAATGGTGAGGAAGATGGCCATGGGGTCGTTGCTGCCGGACTCAATCTCCAGTGTGGCGCTGACCCGGTCGTTGATATGCAGCCCGCGCCCCTGGAGCAGGGCAAAGACCGCTGCGGCATCGGTGGAGGAGACAATGGTACCGATCAGCAGCGCCATCAGAAGCGGCAGGTCAAAAATCCACATGGCCGCCAGGCCGGTGACCGTGGCCGTCAGCACCACCCCCAGTGAGGCCAGCGCCATAGCCGGGCGCAATGCCACACGGAAACTCTCCGCCCGGGTGCGCATGCCACCGTCCAGCAGGATAATGGCCAGCGCCAGGTTGCCCGCCAGAAAGCCCGCCTCGAAGTCGTCAAAGGACAGCCCGCCCAGACCGTCCTCCCCGGCGATCATGCCGATGGCCAGGAACAGCAGCAGTATGGGCATGCCGATGCGGCTTGAGAGGGGGCTTAGCAGTATGCTGATGGTAAGCAGCAGGCCGCCAAAAAGCAGCAGATCCGTTGGCAACGCTGTCTCCTTAACAAGCCGGGGTAAAAGATGGAACAGAAGCTGACCTTATCACATCCCCCCGGTCTCAGGCGCCCCCACGGATTTGTCAGGGGCAGCTCAGGACCGGACAGGCGGCCATTGGCCGGCCTGTTTTCCGGGGCGTTGAGGCCGATCCGGCAAAGCGTGCGTCCAGGGAGGCGGCACAGCCGCTGGCCACGGTGGCAGCCTGTGGGCAGTCCAGCCGGTAGAGCACCTGACCCAGGTTGTTCCAGCCCGCCGCTAACTGCGGATTCTGCCGGGTGAAAGACAGCAGATGCTCCACCGCCAGACTGTACTGACCCAGTGCCGCGGCGCTGTTGCCCATGCCGAACAGGGCCGCGGGCTGGTCCGGCCAGCGTTGGAGGGCACTGTGATAGGCCTGATAGGCGGCTCTTGGCTGACCGCTTTGTTCCAGGTCGCTGGCGGCGCGCAGCCAGGGCATGGGTTCCACGGTAGCCGGCATCTGCCGGGGGTCCAGCATGACCATGGCCCAGCGCTCGGCCCTGTCCCAGGTGGCCCTGAAGACTTTCAGGGGCTGGGGATGGGCACGGCGGGTGCCGGTATGCAGTATCAGCTCGCGACGGGGGCGGTCATAGCCCACCACCACCGCATAGTGCCACTGGGGCCACCAGGAGAAACGCAGATTCTGCATCACCAGCACCGGGTTCCCCGCCGCCACCTCCGCGATAATCGCCCCGGTCTGCTGACGCAGGGGGTAGACAATCAGCCCCTGTTCACGGGCCGCCGCCACCATCTCCACCTGTAGTGTGCCCCCTCTTTTGGGCAGGTAGACACGATCCACCAGTTCTTCTGGCCGATGGGGCAGTGACTGGCTGTTGAGCATCATGGCCAGCGCGGCAGGGCCGCACTGGTAGCGCGCCTGGGCGTGAAAGGGTACCTGGGCGAGAAGGCGGGATTCAGGCAGATCCGGCCCGGCCCCGGGGGTGGGCCATTGCGACTGAGTGGCACAGCCCGCCAACAGCAGTAATGCCAGCAGCAGTGGAACGGCCCGCACCCGGCGGGCCCGGCCGGAAGACCTAGTTAACGCAGCGGACAAAGGAGAACACATTGGTGGCACACAGCATGTCCGTGATGATAAAGACCAGCACGAACAGCACGATGACGCTGACCACTCCGCCAACGCCCTCACCTACCGGGCCCTCGGCCAGTTGCTGCTCAAACTGGGCCAGTTCCTGGGGTGTCAGGCTGTTAATGCGCTGCTCCACCTCCTGAGGGGTGACACCCATGGACTGCAGGGCCTGTTTTGCTTCACTGTTGTCGAGCATGGCCCGCAGAGATTCACGGTCCAGATCCGCCTGCTGCTGGGTAATCATTTCCTCGGTGCCCACCATGGCTGCGGAGGCCGTCAGTGGCAGTGCGGCGGCAAAGAGCATCATCAGTGACATGAAAAAGGCAATGCTGCGACGGTGTGCGGAAAGATTCTGCATGGGAAAACTCCGGTAATGACAGACTGGTTGTAACGACAGGACGCCGAATGAAAGGGATCCGTTCGCCAGTCTCATCCAAACTAACACAGACCCGGGGCGTTTATTGACTACAATTCCTGTAAGGCAGCCATAAACATTCCCACAGGTAACCCCACAAGACCATTCACAGGCGTCACCTTGGGGGAGGCATGCGCTATCAGGTTGCTGCTGTACTCGGGCAGCGGTATTCTGCTCGCCTTTCTTGGGTCATTGCAACGCATTGGGATCAGCTCCCGGAGTAGAACAATACATGCTGGGCTTCGGAAAAAAACGCGCACAACAGTTCGATGCCCTGATTCGTCCGCATCTGGACAGCCTTTTCCGCCTGGCTTACCACCTCAGCGGTGAACGCAGCGATGCCGAGGACCTGGTGCAGGACGTGCTGGTAAAACTGATGCCGAAAACCGATGAGCTGGGCCGTATCGAGCGCTTGCGGCCCTGGCTCAAGCGGGTTCTGTACCGTCAGTTTATCGACCACCACCGCAAGCAGACACGGCGTCTGGATGTGAATCTGGTGGCCTTCGGCAGTACAGCTCTGGATGACGACCAGGGTGATATCATGGAGCGCATGGCCAACAGCCTGGAAGGCCCCGCCGATTCACTGGATAATGAGCAACTACGGCAAAGCATCCGTAAAATACTGGGCGAACTGAAACCCGATCAGAGGGCGCTCATTGTCATGCATGACATGGAAGGGCGCCCCCAGGAAGAGATTGCCGAAATACTGGAAGTCCCCGTGGGCACCATAAAATCACGACTGCATCGCACAAGGGCACAATTAAAACGCAAAGTCGCCCTTGAATTGGAACCGGCAGCCAACGTCAGCCGTGTCAAGTCCTAGAGGTAAAAAATGATGCGATGTGACACCGACACCCTGGACGATTATCTGGACGGAGCGCTCTCCGAGGCCCACGCAGTGGCTCTTGAGGCGCATTTGCGTGAATGCGGCCGGTGTCGCCGTCATCTGTCCCTGGAGCGCCAGTGGCGTGCCAATCTCAGCCGCCTCGGCGCCCCCTCCCTGTCCAGCGAAGCGGCCGAGCAACTGCTGGCCAGTGCCCATGCACGGCATCAGCAGAGTGTCTCCCATTCCGGCTCATGGCTGGGTGTCGCCGTCGCCGCCAGTCTGGCCCTTGGTCTGGCCCTGGGGGTCTACTGGCCCGGCTCTCCACAGCCGGGTGGAGAGGAAATGGCCGCCGAAAACGGTATGGAAGCACTTCGCCCACTGGATGAACGGGTGCGCACCATGCGCCTGGCCTTCAATGCCGAAAAGCCGCTGCAGGGGGTCACCCTGACTCTGGAGCTGCCCCCCCATGCAGAGCTTGAGCGCTATCCGGGACAGCAGCAACTGAGCTGGGTGGTGGACCTGGATGCGGGTGAAAACGTACTGGCACTGCCCATGCGCGTTCTCTACCCGGATGACGGAGAAGTCGTGGCCCGTCTCAGCCATGGCGACCAGCAGGCCACCTTTACCGCGCCCGTTCCCGGGGCGGCAACAGAGTCGGAGTCAGACTCGAATCAGGACAATGGCAATGCACTGTAAAGCAACAGACACAAGGGGCTGTGTTCTGAGCACACCATGGGAGGGGATCATGAAGCAAACCCGTTACTGGCTGACAGCCGCCCTGCTGTGTCTGTCTGCAAGCCTGTGCTGGGCGGATGACCTGGGTGTCACCATGAGCGTGATGGCCGAGGATGAGGAGAACCTCACGGACTCCATCACCCGTCAGATTGAGCTGTCCGAACCCGTCGCACAGCAGTCCCGCAGCGGGCGTCTTGAGCTGTTACGCGCTCTGCGCAACCGCCTTACTGAGCAGCAGCGACAGGAGCTCCTGGCCGCAGGACAGGACGGAAATCTGGCCGACAGCGAGCAGATCCAGGGCCTGATCGAAGGCCTGGATAACGGCGAGCTGAAAGGCCTGATGGAAGACCTCTCGGGCAACAGCCTGGTGAGCCTGCTGGAGGCACTCGACAGCAACCGCGTCAATCAGATGGTGGAAGAGTTGTCCCAGCAGGAACAGCAGGCCATTCTTGATGAGCTGCAGGAAGGCTCGGACGAGCCGGCTCTTGAAGATGAGAATGACGGTCCATTGCTGGAGGACGATCCGGACCTGCTGGACCCGGATCTTCCCCTGGTGGAATAAACGAGACTCCCACCGTAATTCGACAGTTTCCATAAAGCCTGCGACACTGGTCTGTTCCTATTGCTAACGACTGGGCTCTCTGGTGGCGCGTATTCCCGCTGCGAACGATCGCACCCGCATTCCTTGTCTGTGCCTGGCATTGGCCCTGTGGCTGTTTGCCGTCAACGTTTCTGCGGCTGAAGACGCCGCACAGCGTGGCATTGAGGCATTCCGGGACGGCCAGATGGAGCAGGCCGCCGCGGCCTTCGAGCAGGCCATGGCCAGCTCCGAGCAGGCCTCTGCCAGCCTGCGCTACAACCTGGGCGTGGTGTATTACCGGCTGGGGCGTTACCGGGATGCGATTCCGCTGTTTCAAAGCCTCATCAGCGAACCCCGTCATGCCCCACTGGCGCACTACAACCTGGGCCTGACCTACCTGGCGCTGGAACAGGCGCTGACCGCGGCCCAATCCTTTGAGCGGGCCTATCTGCTGTCCAGTGATGAGACCATCGCCAAGCTGGCCAGACGCCAGCTGGAGCGGCTCGACCTGGACGATCTGTTCCGGGGCAGGGCGGGTATCCGCCAACCCTGGCGCAGCCGCATCGATTTCTTGGTGGGCTACAACGACAACCCCCTTCTGAGACCGGACCGGAACACGGCCTCCGGGGATGCCTTCGCGGAGCTGAGGCTGGTCACCACGGGCTACCTCCAGGGCGGCCCCGGTCAGGGGCTGAGACTGGTCGCCAGTGGCCTTAATCGCCAGTTCCGGGAGGAGGACGAACAGGACAGCTCGGTACTTTCCCTGGCACTGCATTATGACTGGCAGCGGTTCAACTGGCGCCATTCTCCCGGAGTCAGTCACAGCCGCCTTTTTGACCAGAGCCGGGACATTGTCCGGCACCACACCCTGCACTACGACCTGGAGCGCAACCTGGGACAGGGCCGCGCCGATCTGTCAGTGGCCTTCAGCCGCATAGAGACCCGGGCCGAGTTTGAGTCCCAGGAGGGCCACCAGGCAGTGGCCGGGCTGGGTTACCGTTATGTCTTCGGCAACCACCTGATCCGTGGCGATTACCGTTTCATACGGGACAGGCGCAACGACTTTGAAAGCGGCGACCCGCAGGCACCACCGGAGGATGACCGCTTTGAGGGCTTTTTTATCAGCCAGTCCGCGGACCGTCATCAGCTGAGCACGCTCTGGCGCTACCGGCTCAGCCAACAATGGTCACTCAATGCCAGGCTGCAATACCGTGAGAGCCGTTTTGCCGACCCCTTTGAAGCCCGAAGCGGCGGCGAACGCTTCCGTGAAAACCGCCTCGACCGGCGCCTTGAGGCCCGTCTGGGCCTGAGTTACCGCTTTGCCGGTGACTGGAGCCTGACCCTGCGGGGAAGTCACACCGAGAACGACAGCACGCTGAACTTCTACCGTTACCGCCGCGACAGGGTGTCTCTGGGGCTGGGACTGAATTTCTGAGCCGGCGGACGGGTTCACAAAATCATTAACAAAACCGGCGGACTCTTGCCATAACACTCAGGGGGTCTATTATCGTTGGAAGCTTCGTCTGGAACGCCATCACCCCTTCAATCCGTGACGCTGTAATGCCCATGATCCCGACACTGTCCAAGCTCCGGCCCGGTTACTGGCTTGCCAGCCTGCTGCTTGCGCTTTTGTGCAGCAGTGTCCAGGCCGACTCACGGCCCTCCCCAGGCCAGGAGCTGGCTGCTTATGTGGGCCACCATGAGCTGTCCTCAGAGAGGCACAGTAGCGCCACTGCAGACGCAGCAAAGCCCTACCGGGTGGACAAGGTGCTGGTGAAAAAAAGCGAGCGTCGTCTGTGGCTGTTGCAGGAAGGCAAACCGGTTCGGGAATACCGCATCTCACTGGGGAGTAACCCGGTGGGGCACAAGCTGTTTTCCGGCGATCACCGCACCCCCGAGGGGCGCTATACACTGGATGCCAGAAACGCCAACAGCGATTTCTACAAATCCATCCGCATTTCCTACCCCAACCAGGAAGACCGGCGCAAGGCCGAGGCCTGGGGGCAGGATCCGGGGGACGCCATCATGATCCACGGTCTGCCCAACGAGGCCGAGGACTGGGCCTTCGCCTATGTGGGGCTGGACTGGACCGAAGGCTGTATTGCCGTCACCAATGAGGCCATGGACGAAATCTGGCAACTGGTGAAAAACGGCACCACCATTGAAATTCGCCCCTGACCGCTCATTATTGCGGCATAAAAGCCCACATGACCTGTTCGTAAGCAAAAAGTTCCTTTAAATAAAGGTTAAAAACTTTTACTGCGCGCTGTCATTGCATACACTACTTGCGGTATTGGGTTATCGTTTTGAAAACCCAAGTTTCACAGGTTCAGTAACCATCTTCACTAGGCGCACGACTGTCGTTGTCGCCAAAGGATACTGAAGACAACATGTACACCTATCTGAAGGGGATTATCATGAAGAAATTGACCATCGCAGGTTTCGCAATGGCCGTTATGGCTACCGGTTGTGCCAGCAACGGCGACATGGAAGATGAGGTGCAAAACGCACTGAACACTTCCGAGTCCGCTCAGCAGGCTGCACAGCGTGCACAAAGCCGCGCCGATTCTGCCCATAGCCGCGCTGACGATGCGTACGCCAAGGCCGAAGAAGCTCTGGCCAAGGCCACTGAAGCCCACAAGCAGGCGGAAGAAGCCAACGAGCGCGCCAAGCGTATGCTCGATCGCACCAGCGGCAAGTAATTCGCCGCAGGTAGGCCATTCTGTTTATTGGTGAATGGCATTAGAAAAGCCGGCCTGGGATTTTCCCTTGCCGGCTTTTTTTATGGCCTTCACATACGCAGCCTTCAGGCAATACCCACCATTTTGTGCATCTGTACCGTCAGACGCCACCGGGGGTGGCTCAGACAGTAGTCGATGGCCGCCCGGGTGTTGGCGTTGCGGAAGGGATCCTCCCCGGCGATAACACCGTGGGAGGCCATGGGTGAAAGAAAGTAATGCTGTGCGCGGATATGCTCAAAACGCTCCGGTGGAGCCAGTGATTGGGGGTAGACCAGTTTGAGCTCGTCACACTCCCTCAGGACCACCGTGGCATCGGCCTTGGGGCTGACACAGAGCCAGTCAATGCCCGCCGGGGCCGGCAGCGTGCCATTGGTCTCCACCGCCACGGTAAAGCCCCTCTCATGGAAGGCCTCCAGCAGCGGCTCGTCCAGTTGCAGCAACGGCTCGCCGCCGGTGCAGACCACAAAGGGCGCCCCCTGGGCGAGGTCCGGCCAGAACGACGCCACGTGATCCGCCAGGGCGGCGGCACTGGCAAAGCGACCGCCCCCCTCGCCGTCCGTGCCGACAAAGTCCGTATCGCAGAACTGGCACACGGAGCGGGCCCGGTCCGACTCACGGCCATTCCACAGATTGCAGCGTGAGAAGCGGCAGAACACCGCGGGCCGCCCCGCCTGGGCCCCTTCCCCCTGCAGGGTATAGAACGTTTCCTTGACCTTGTACATCAGGCCGGCTCCTCGTAGGGCAGCGGGTCCGTCAGACCCTGGGCGGCGAAGGCCTGCAGTCGCTCCACGCAGGCGCCGCAACGGCCACAGGCAAGGTCACGGCCGTTGTAGCAGGTCCAGGTGTTGCGGTAATCCAGCCCCATGGCCAGTCCCCGGGCCAGAATCTCACCCTTGTCCAGGTGCAGGTAGGGGGCCTCCACCGCCACCGGCTGGTAGTTGGCCACACGGCTCACCGCATCCATGGCCTGCACAAAGGCCGGGCGGCAGTCCGGGTAGATGGCATGGTCGCCTCCGTGGGCTCCGTACCAGACCGTATCCGCACCGATGCTGACCCCATGGGCAATGGCCAGTGACAACAGCACCATATTGCGGTTGGGCACCACCGTATCCTGCATGGAGGCCTGCTGGTAATGCCCTTCCGGCACCGCTTTGTCGCCGGTCAGGGCCGAGCCCTGAAGCAGCGCCGTAATACTGCGGATATCCGCCACCTGGTGAGGGACCTTCAGGGAGCGGCAAACCTCGCGGGCACAGTTCAGCTCACGGGCATGACGCTGTCCGTAATGGAAGGACAGGGCATGCACCGGCCGCTGACCGGCCAGTGCCTGATGCAGCAGGGTATAGGAATCCATGCCACCGGAGTATATGACGACCAGGGGGTTGCTCATTGCGCTGTCTCAGCCCTTGAATAAGAGGCTATTGTATCAGTGGCGGCCTGTAGGGAGTAAACCAGGGGTGAAAATCGCCATACCCTGTCCTCCATGGGCCTTCCGTAACTGTTCTGCCACGGGTTTTGTGGCAGGATTACCGCTTTCTCCGCCAGTACGTCTACACTGTTGAATGAGAAGGCAAAGGTGACTGAGCACCATGGTCCACACATGAGCGATCCCACACCACCGGCATTTATCGATTTTGAAGCCTCCAGCCTGGATCTGGTGGCCAGTTACCCTATTGAAGTGGGCGTCTGCCTGCCCGAGGGCCATATCGACAGCTGGCTGATCGAACCCCATATTCTGTGGCGCGAATGGTCCGAAAGCGCCCAGAACATCCATGGCATCGAGCGCCAGCAGCTGCTGGATGAGGGCCATGACCTGGCCTGGGTGGCCTGTCACCTCAACGAAATCCTGCCGGATACCGTCTACTGCGATGCCTGGACCTTTGACAGCTTCTGGCTGCACCGACTTTACCGGGCCGCCCGGGTCAGCCCCGCATTCCAGCTGGAGTCCGTCTCCGCCATACTCACACCGGCACAAGTGGACCGCTGGGCCGCCACCAGGGCCCGGGTGATCCGTGAGCTGTCGCTGGATACTCACCGCGCCGCCAACGACGCACTGATCCTCCATGAGACCTGGAAGGCCGTAGTCTCCTGTCCGCAGGAAAAGGCGCTCTAGTGTACCGCCCGGTTCATTCGCTGAGCGCCTGATCCAAACTGTGATACAGCCCCGGTTATTGCCCTGACTGCCACGTTATCCTGCAATGTCACAGGTGCCGGCCAGGTACCGCTCCAGCCACCCGCCAGATCCGGTTTTGCCTATGGCTTCGACTGTCCCCATGGTTCCGACTGTAATGGTGCCCTCACGGCTCTCCGTGGCCGCCCTGCTGGTCAGCAGCCTTGTGTGGCTGGGCGGTTGCAGCAATGACGACTTCAACCAGTCTGGCAATGAGTGCGTGGACCAGTTCGGGTTCATCCCCCCGGTAGAGAGAACACTGCCGAGCTTCCGGGTGGGCGATGGTGAATCGGTGGATGCCGGGTTGCGGGAGGTCACCGTGATGCGGGTTTTTTTCCAGGCCATCATGCCGGACCCGGAAGACGAGAACAGCGACAGGGCCGAGGCATTGGCCCGTGAGGCAGGGCAGCTGAGTCGCCCCTTTATCGATTTTACCGGTGACTTCCCCGACTACCAGAGCACCCGCAACATGCCGGACCTGATGGAGGCGCTGATCGTCAGCGGCCAGGTGGACACCTTTAACAATGCCCGTAACGCCATGCGCCGCTGCTTTGAGGAAGCAAGCTTTGGCCGATATAAAAACAGCCAGATCCGGCTCACGGTAGAGCCACAGGAAGACAGCGAAGCCGGGCAGGAGGGTGATGAACCGCCACAATGGCAGTTGGAGCTGGAATACAGCCACAACCCCAGTCCCAACACCGGCAACCCCAATATCCGGCGCTTTATCAGGCTGCGGGATTTCGGCGTCACCTATCTCACCCTCTATGACAGGAAGCGCTTCTCCGCCACCGGTTTTAACCCACCACAGCAGCTGAGCCTGTCTTTCAACCAGGATGTGGAAGAGGTCGTCGAGGAGAGCGACGGGGAGGATACGGCCGGCGCAGAGAACGGGAATCCGGCACAGCTGAGCTTTTTCAGCTTCCGCCCCTGGAAACAGCAGCCGGATGACCTGGAGCTATGGGTCTGGAGCCGCCGGGAGGGCCACCACAGCCTCACCGGCCCGGATGGCGAGCCACAGGAAATTGCCTGCATGATTTTCCAGGCCGACTACCGGGACCGTGTGGTGGAGGTCTGGACACAGAAAGATCCCTGCAGTGGCGTCGAAGACGGCGAGTCACTTATGCCACTGGAGAATTTCCGCTACAGCATGAACCCGGACGTGGCTGAACAGCGCTGAAGTCAGCCACCTGGCGTATCACAAGCCGTGCCGGAGCCGGCCTCCATGCCCCACTGGGACATAAAGCGCCTTTTCTGGGTAATCATGCGCTGATAGGTGCGGATTATGGTGTCACTGTGGGGAGAAGGGGAGTCTTTGAGACACTGAATTCGGCTTTCCAGCTCTTTCACTTCCCGGCACAAACGCCCGTGCAAGTGATCTCTGACACTGAAATACTCATCCAATACCGGCACTGCAAATCTGTCTTCCCTTTCCGGAACTAAGGCTTCCCTAACAATCGCCATGGCAACGATTCCTTCCTGCAGTTAACCTTTCCCTGATGTGCTGATTCTGGCCTGGGCCCGCATTGACCTGCTATTAATAACAGGGGATGAGATCGTGGCCAAAGTCATTCCATATTGCGATAGCGCCACCTGGAATGCAACAAAGGACTGAGCCTGGACTCAGTTTTACTGAAGGGCTATCAACAGAGATTACGTTTTCACTGATTGTCCGGATTCACAGAAACGATCGGGAGGCACCATGGCCAACGCCAGCGTCGCTGATGCACTGAGGGAATTCACCACCTTTACCGAAATTCTGGACGATGCCTACTGGGAAGCCAGCAGCATCCGCCACAAGGACAGCCTGTACGATGTGATCAGCATCTTCAGTAACGAGGTGGCTGAGCTGAACAAGCTCAGTGTCCAGGATCACCACTACCCCTACGAGATTATCAGCGAGGGCCTGCAGCGGGTGGTGCCGCGCCTGGTAAAGCTCAATGAGGATCAGCTGGAGATCATCCAGCGCACCCGGACAGGCCACGATTTTCGTGAGGCCCTGTCCTCGGTGCTTAACATACTGGATGAACAGCTGGAGCTGGGTGGCCTATGACGCCGACTGGAGCTGTTCGGTGTGAGTCAATACCGGGCAGGACTCATTGACGCAGTGCACAAAACGCATCAGTGCCGCCATATGGTGCCCCAGAATGGGAATGCCGTTATTGAGTAGCGAGACGGAAATCTCACGGGTTGGGTCGGCCCAGCACCACTTGTTGATCAGTCCGATGTGGCCATAGGCACTGGCAGAGTTAAGCCCCCAGAGCCCCACCGGATTCGCACCCAGCATAAAGCCGGCGCTGAAGCGCATGGGAATCATCAGTGTGCGGTCCAGCTGCATGGTGCCGATGGGCTGGATGGCCCTCTGCACACATTGCCTTGAGCAGATCCTGCGCCCCTGCCAGACACCTCCATCCAGCATCAGCTGGTAAAAGCGGCTCATCTCCTCCGCCGTACCCACCAGGTTGCCCGCCGGAATCACCGCCTCCTGAAAACGCGGGTCGTTGGAAATTTCCACCACCGTATCCAGGTCCGCCCCCAGTGCCCGCTTTACCGCCCAGGCCACAGGGCCGACCGGTTTGGGGCCGGTGGCGTAATTCCAGGCCAGCTCCGGGAGTTTGTTGTGATCGATGCCATAGGTGAAATAACGCATCCCCATGGGCTGGCGCATCCGATCGTCCAGAAAGGCCTCAATGGAGTGGCCGGTAACACGGCGCACTACCTCACCCAGTACATAGCCCCCGGTAATGGCGTGATAGGCCAGCTTGGAGCCGTCCACATCAATGGGCTCCGCCTCGCACAACAGCTCCCAGATGGCCTGCTCATCCCAGAGAAAATCCAGTGGCGTCCCGGTAGGCAGTCCCGGTATGCCCCCCCGGTGGGAGAGTATCTGCAGCAGAGTGATCTGTTCCTTGCCCTTCTGCCCAAACTCCGGGCAGTAGAAGCTCACCGGGTCCAGCAGGTTGATCAGCCCCTCCTCCGCCAGCATATGCACCGCCAGCGCGGTCACGGCCTTGGAGGCGGAGAAATAGCAGACCGGTGTATCGGTATCCATGGCCATGCGAGGCCCGTCCACGCTGTCCTCCGGCCCATTACCCTGTGCATGTCCCAGTGCCCGATTGAGAATAATATGGCCACGGCGGCGGACGCATAACTGAATGCCCGGATGGGTTCCGGTGCGGTAAAGCGCCTCTGTGGCCTGCCAGATACTGTCCACCTGCTCCCGTGTCATGGCCACCGATTCCGGGTCCACTTCACTGGCATGGTCAATCCGGGTCACGGAGGAAAGATCCTCGGGAATGGCACTACTGCGCAGCACCTTGCGTAACAATCGGTTCATAACACCATCCGCTCTGTAATACGACAATTGTCAGTATGGCACGGATAGGTGACTTGTGCATCGGGGCCAAAGTCTAATCCCGCCGCTCCAGACGGGCTTCCATACGGGCCAGCTGCTCCTGTATGGATTGCATCTGGGCGTGCATCTGGTTGATCTGGGCGGCCTCCCCCTCCCCGCTCTCCAGTGAAGCCTTGGTGCTTTCCTTCTCCATGACCTGCAGCACAATGCCGATCATCATGTTCAGGAAAATAAAGGCATTAAAGAAGATAAAGGTCAGAAAAAAGACCCAGCTGTAGGGGTGGTGCTCCATGGTGGGATAGAGCACCGCGGTGGCCCAGCTCTCAAAAGTGGCCACCTGGAAGAGCGTCAGCATGGCCAGTGCGATATTGCCCCACAGCGACTCATCCACCTCATGGAACCAGAAACTGCCCACCGCCGCGTAGATGTAGAAAATAATGAACATCAGCAGGGCCACATACCCCATACGGGGAATGGCAATCAGCAGCGACGACACCAGCACCCGCAACTCCGGAATCAGCGACACCAGACGCAGCACCCGGAAAATGCGCAGCAACCGGGCCACCAGCACCATTTCTGACTCATTGATGGGAATCAGGCTGGCGACAACGATGGTGAAATCAAAGACATTCCAGCCACTGCGGAAAAAATTCGACAGCCTCTGCTCGGCCGCCATGCGGATCAGGATCTCCACCAGGAAAAAACCCGTCACCACCCAGTCCAGAATGCCGATAATGCGATCAAAGCGGCTTACCTCATCATAGGTCCGGGCCCCGACCAGAAGCGCCGAAAAAATAATGATGAAGATCACGGTCAACTCAAAAAACTTGTTTCTGTGCAGGGCTTCCAGTCGGGACTGCAGTGTGCTGGCGCGGGTCATGGGACTCTCGGTAAGGGATCAGTGGCTGAATCGAAGAGGCGGTATTATCCCTCAAGGGCTTGATCAGCCCAAGCATCAAACACCCCACACTTGACCCCGAGCCGGCATTTAATTAGTGTACTTGCTAGCTGTAGACGACCGGTCTAGTTCAGCCATCACACAATCATGATGTCTGTCCCAGATATGTCGATGCCCGTTCCGGATGTCACCTGAAACACCGAAACACCGTGCCTGTCCCGGTAACCATTGCCACGCCTGTCCCGGAGAGCCCCATGCCTGTCCCTGCGACACAAAACCCGGTCAAAGCCTCGTTACTCAACGCTGGACGCGAGTTGCTTTCACAGCAGGGCTATCACGGCACAGGCATCAAGGCGGTGCTCGATCGGGTTGGCGTACCCAAAGGCTCTTTCTACCACTACTTCCCCAGCAAGGAAGCCTTTACCGCGGCTATCATCCGTGATTACTCAGACTGGCTACTGGGGCTGATGGACATGGCCCTGGCCCGACAGGGCACTTCCCCACGGGAGCGAATACGTCAGCTCTACCGCCAAATGATCGCCGAGTTCGAACGCCACGACTGTGTACAGGGGTGCCTTCTGGGCAACCTGGCTGCTGAAATCGGCGCCGCCAGTCCAGACTGTCGCCAAGCACTCAACGATGCCTACAACCGCTGGCAAAACCGCTTCACCGAACTGGTGGCAGAGGGACAGGCACAAGACCAGTTCCGACAGGACCTGTCCCCTGAGAGCATCAGCATCCTGTTCTGGAATCACTGGGAAGGCGCCATCCTGCGTATGAAACTGCTGGGGAACAGCGATTCACTGCACCAGACACTCGACCAGCTCCTGGATCGGTTGCTGGCACCCTCAAATAGTCAATAAACCCATGCCTACCTGCCAACGGAGTCCTCATGACAGACGCCATTACCCTCAACAGTGACCTGCCACTACAGCGTGGTGCCCCCCTCAAGAACCGCCTGGCCAAATCCGCCATGAGCGAGCAGCTTGGCGACCGCCAACACAACCCCACGCCGGGGCTGGCCAGGCTTTACCGCACATGGGCAGAAGGCGGCCTGGGCCTGTCCATGACCGGTAACGTCATGATCAACCGACAGGCACTGGGGGAGCCAAAAAACGTCGTTCTGGACCAGCAAAGCGATCTGGAAGCTTTCCGCCATTGGGCCAGTGAAGGGCAGGTCAACGGCAGTCGTTTGTGGATGCAGCTCAACCACCCGGGCAAACAAATCCCCCGCTTTCTCAACCCTCAGCCGGTTTCCCCCTCCGCCATTCCCCTGGGACGGGGGCTGGAGAAGATGTTTGCCAAGCCTCGAGCCCTGAGCGAGGAAGAGATCCAGGTGATTATCGGGGAGTTCGCCTACGCTGCCGGCAAGGCCAAAGAAACCGGTTTTTCCGGCGTACAGATCCACGGCGCCCACGGCTATCTGGTCAGCCAGTTTCTCTCGCCCCGTCACAATCAACGGGACGATCAATGGGGCGGCAGCCCTGAGAATCGCCGCCGCTTTGTGCTTTCTGTGTATCAGGCCATCCGTCAGGAAGTGGGTGAGGACTTCCCCATTGGCATCAAACTCAACTCAGCGGATTTCATGAAGGACGGCTTCAGTGAAGGGGAGTCCATGGACGTGGTGAGGGCTCTGTCCGAGGCAGGAATCGACCTGATCGAGATCTCCGGAGGCACTTACGAATCCCCGGCCATGACCGGCCACAAGGTGGCGGAGTCCACTCGTAAACGGGAAGCCTACTTCCTTGAGTACGCAGAAGCCGTGCGCCAGCATACCTCCGTGCCCCTTATGGTCACCGGCGGTTTCCGCTCCGGTGCTGCCATGAGTGACGCGCTCAGCAGCGGCGCAACCGACCTGATCGGACTGGCCCGCCCGGTGGCCGTGGCTCCGGCCTGGCCCCGAGATCTGCTGGCGGACAACAGCATCAGCCTGACGCTGAAAAGGCCCAGCACCGGCTTCAAAGGTCTGGACAAGGCCTTTATGCTGGACATTACCTTCTATGAAACTCAGCTGGCAAGACTGGCTGCGGGCAAAAACACCAAGCCCAAGCAAAGTGCCTGGTTTACGGTCGGCGGCGCCATCACGCAGTTGGGGCTGCACGCCATCAAGCCGCGTCGAGCCTGAATGCCGCCCAAGGGGCTTATTGGTAGCCGGGCCTGAAGTGCAGGCCCGGTGTTGACAGGGACTCATGCAGGAGTGATCGCCTTTGGCCAACAATCCCCACTACGACCCCAGCCGCTCACACCATTGCCCTGACGGTTTTCGCAACCCTCCGGGCAACCCACAGTGGCACCGCAACTCCCTGTCGGTCGCAGCGGCATTCGCCCGGTTTGCCCGGGATATGTGGCGCCTGCGTCATGAACGCTCACCTTTCAGTGACGATCACCGCCTCAATACGGAGCAGACCCTGCAGGGTCTGGAAAACCCTTCTTCCAAACGGACACTGACCTGGCTGGGCCACGCCAGTTTTTTGCTCAGGCTCCATGGGTGCCATATCCTCACGGACCCGTTTCTCAGCGATTACGCCTCACCGGCCGCGAAACGTCTGGTACCACCAGCACTCAGAGCCCACCAGGTGCCATCACTGGATCTGATACTGATCTCCCATAATCACTACGACCATCTGGACCGGGCGAGTCTGCAGATACTGGCCAGTCGATTTCCCAATGCCCAGGTGCTGGTGCCACTGGGACTGGGTCGACTACTGAAAGCCTGCGGCTTTTCCAGAATCCATGAACTGGACTGGTACGACAGTTTCCACCACGGAAGAATCACTGTCACCGCCACCCCCGCACTACACATGGCCCGACGCGGACTGACAGACATGAACCAAACCCTCTGGTGCGGCTTCGCCATCCGCGATGAAATCAAGGACAAGGACAGGCACTTTGAGGAGCTTGAGGAAGACAGGTACTGGCAGTGCCATTTTTCCGGTGATACCGCTCAGGGTCCGGTATTTGATGAGGTCGGTGAGCGGCTGGGACCGTTCGACGTGGCCATGGTCCCCATTGGCGCCTACGAGCCCCGGCGACTAATGCACTGTGTCCATGCCACCCCGGAAGAAGCCCTTCAGATCGCCGGCCAGCTCCGCGCCCGTCACGCCATCCCAATGCACTGGGGCAGTATTCGCCTGACCACCGAACCCATGGACGAACCACCAAGACGCTTCCTGGCGGCCTCCTCGACCATACCAAGGCGGTTAATGGCTATCGGTGAGACGATCTGCCTGTAGAAGCCAGATGGAAAATCGTTTGCTTTAAATGTGTTGCCTGACTGGTTGATTCCACCGGCTTGAAGGTCCTGGGATTTTTGTCGCTGAATCAACAAATCTGTATGCATTGACAGTTAATTGACGTTTGGTTATTTTCGCATAACAGCCATCGCAATAAGGAAATTGCCATGACGCAACCTCGCCACCAGCAGATCTCCCTGTCTGACACCCCCTACTATCACCTTATGTGCCGCTGTGTGCGCCGAAGCTTTCTGTGTGGCAAGGATCATCACACCGGTAAAAGCTACGAGTATAGACGGCAATGGATTGAAGACAGGATTCACCTGCTGGCCTCCATCTTTACTATCGATCTTTGTGCCTACGCAGTGATGCCCAACCATTACCACCTGGTGGTAAAGCTGTGCCCGGAACAAGCCGAAGAATGGACAACGGATGAGGTTCTGAAACGCTGGACCTCCCTGTATAAGGGCCCGTTACTGGTTCAAAGGCATCTGGCAGGCAATGCCCTTTCCGCCGCTGAACAGGAGACTGTCGCGGACCTCGCCACTCTCTACCGAAAAAATCTGACCGATCTCAGCTGGTTCATGAAATGCCTGAATGAGCCCATTGCCCGTCAAGCCAACAAAGAGGACGAGGTCACTGGCCACTTCTGGGAAGCCCGCTTCAAAAGCCAGCCTCTTCTAAATGAAGAGGCCTTGCTGTCCTGTATGGCCTACGTGGATCTCAACCCCATTCGGGCTGGTATAGCCGACACACCGGAAACCTCCGACCACACCAGCATTCAGGAGCGCATCCAACCGCGAGCCAGCCTCTCCCATGCCATGCATGGCCAGCGGGCCCTTAACTATTCAAAACTCCCCTTGAAACCCCTGCTTCATTTTGAAGAGAGCACCACCAGCACCAAAAAAACCGGGATACCTTTCCACTATCTCGCCTACATGAAACTGGTCGACTATACCGGCCGGGCCATTGACCCGAGAAAACAGGGTGCAATATCGCCACTGGTCAAGCCGATTCTCACTCGATTGGGGCTTACTGAAGCTGACTGGCTTACCCAGGCTCACCAGTTTGAAGCGCAATACCACCGCAGACACTCGAGACGAGCACACCGGGTACCACTGAAAGTTGCCTGACCCCACCCTCATTCAAATACACAAACTGGTGCCCCTGCCAGGTACTTTCCGTGCCTGTAATTCCGCCCACCTGGGGGCTTGGGCTGAGATTTGAAGCAATCAGGTAACAACGATCCAATCTTGCAGCGAATTATGCCCCTGAATATCCCACGAAAGAGTGTTCCTACTGCGCAATGCCTGTCCTTGATATTGCAGTGCCATTGCAGTGCCTGTCCTTTATGCTTTATGTCTTTACCTCTTTCTTTACCTCCCACTGGAGGTGCCTGTCCTTAAGCCACTTTGCACATTGTCTGCCAGGCTGGAATCAGGGGGTTGTGCACTTGCAACTAGGTCCGTCCGGCCAGCTTCAGGGTGGGGGTGGTCAGTTCGTCCATCAATGGCTCGGGCATGTCATGGCCCATACCCTGGATCCAGTGCAGTTTTGACCCCGGGATCAGTGCCTGAAGCTGCTTGGCTGCCACGGGGCGAACCAACGGATCCGCCTTGCCATGGATGATGGCGGTGGGGACTCGGATGCCACGGCTGATGGTGGAAAGGTCTCCGGTGGCGAGGATACCGCGCATCTGGCGGAGTATGCCGCCGGGGCGATAGCTGCGACGGTAGTCGCTGCGTATGCGTTCAGCCAGCTCCTTTTCATCCCTGGGATAGAGCGGGCTCTGAATATTGCGCCACAACGCCAGACTGCGGGCAACGGCGGCGTTCTCGTGGTGGCCTTTGATGTTGCTGCCCTGCAGGCCCCAGATCACCTTGGGGGCGGGCATGGGGAGCTTGCGGCTGTTGTTGGACGTCATCACCAGCGTAAGGCTTTTGACCCGGGCCGGGTAGCGGGCAGCCAGTATCTGGCCGACCATACCGCCCATGGAAACACCCTTGATGTGAGCCTGAGGGATATCCAGAGCGTCCATCAGTCCCACAACGTCTTCTGCCATATCATAGAGTTTGTAGGGTGCCGGGACAGTCATACCCAGCTTGTAGCGGGCCATGGCGGTGAGGGGCTTGCCCTGGAGTCGCGCCTTGATCTCCGAGGAAAGGCCGATGTCCCGGTTATCGAAACGAATCACCCGGAAGCCGGCCTGGACATAGCGCTCAAGCATGGTCTCAGGCCAGAGCGTGAGCTGGGCAGCCAGGCCCATGATCAGGATCAATGGCTCACCCTTGGGGTCTCCGCGCTGCTCGACACAGAATTCCAGGCCGTTTGCAGCGACGGTTTGCGGGCTGATCGGATTCATGGGGTTTCCTCATTTTGGACATTACGTTGCCACAGACGGCGCCAGGCGTTGCCGCTTCGCTCGCCCAGCACCAGCAGCGCTGGTGTCAGTAACAGGGTCAGTATAGTGGCAAAAGCCAGACCACCAGCGATGGCGCTTGAAAGCTGGGTCCACCATTGGGTGGAGGGGGCACCGATACCCAGCTCTGGTGTCAGCAGGTCCACATTGACTCCCATCACCATGGGCATCAGGCCCAGTATGGTGGTGATGGCAGTGAGCAGCACCGGACGCAGACGCAGGCAGCCGGTTTCCAGGGCGCCGTTAAAGGCGTCCAGGCCTTCCCGTCGCATCTGGTTGTAGGTGTCGATCAATACGATGTTGTTGTTCACCACGATTCCCGCCAGGGCAATGATGCCCATGCCCACCATGACGATGCCGAAGGACTGGGCATTGAGCATCAGCCCCAGCAATACACCGGCGGTGGAGAGCAGTATGGCTGAGAGGACCAGAATGGCCTGGTAGAGGCTGTTGAACTGGGTGACCAGTATCAGAAACATCAGGAAGATGGCCACGGCGAAGGCACTGACCAGGAAGTTGGCCGCCTGCTGCTGGTCTGCGTCCTCACCGCCCACTCTGACCCGTATGCCCTCGGGAGGTTCAGGCATGTTCTCCTGCAACGCCCTTAACCGCTCAGTGGCCTGCGCCCCTTCCGCAACGTCCGCCTGCAGTGTCAGTGTTCGCTGTCCATCCACCCGTCGCAGTGTCCCGATTTTGTCGGCCGGCACCCGGGTAACAAAATGGGAGAGTGGCATCTGACCGCGGTCGGTATTCAGCGTCAGGCGCTGGAACTGATCCAGTGTGCGGTCGTTGCGGGGCATGCGGACCAGTATATCCACCTCGTCCCGCACCTCCTCAGGACGGTAAGTGGCCAGGATCAGGCCGTTCGTGACCAACTGCACAGCGTTTCCAACACTGAGCACATCCGCGCCGAGACGGGCAGCGGCTTCACGATCCACCTGCAGTCGCCACTCTATGCCGGGCAGGCTGCGATCGTCTTCCACATCAATAAAGCCACCGGTGCTGTCCATGGTCTCCCGCAGAGTCTCCATGTAGCGCGACAGGGCATCACCGTCATTGCCACTGATCTTCAGCTCAATGGGTTTGCCACCCCCCGGGCCCTCCTCCTGCTCCCGGAATTCCAGCACAATGCCGGGAATATCCCGGGTACGCTCTCGCATGTCCGCCAATATGGCACTGGCGGGGCGACGCTCATCCCAGTCCTGGAACTGAAACTGCAATGTGCCCACCACATCCGGCGCCATGCGGGTGCTGGGGCTGACCATAGAACGTGCGTACAGGGCCTTGACCTCCTGCATGCCCTGCAGTCGCTTCTCCACCTGGCGCACCAGTGCGTCCCTTTCATATACGGACAGGTCGCCCCGAGCACGAACCCAGACCTGTGCCGAATCCGGTTCCACGCTGGGGAAAAACTCCACGCCATGGTTAAACTTGCCATAAGCAGCGTAGATCAGGCCGATAATCCCCAGTATCACCATCAGACTGCCCAGGGGACGTTCCAGTATTCGCCGTAGCAGTCGGCGGTACATCCGTCCGCCAGCGCCCTGCTTACTGGGCAGACGAACACGCCGGCCTCCGCTTACAGCGCCCATCACCGGCAGGAAGATCAGCGCCATGGCCAATGAAGCCAGCAGACAGAGAATCACCGTTATTGGCAGGAATTTCATGAATTCCCCCACCGTGCCGGGCCAGAACAGCAGGGGCAGGAACACCGCCAGCGTGGTGGCTGTAGAAGCAATAACCGGCCAGGCCATTCGGCTGGCGGCGGCGCCCCAGGCATTCGCCGGGGTCTGCCCGTCCGAGAGGTTCCGGTCTGCCAGCTCGGAGACCACAATGGCCCCGTCCACCAGCATGCCCGCTACGAGAATGAGGCTGAACAGCACCACGATATTCATGGTGTAGCCCAGACCCCAGATCAGCAATATGCCCGCCAGGAAGGCCCCCGGAATGGTCAGCCCCACCAACAGTGCCGAACGCAATCCCATAGTGGCCACAATGACGATCATGACCAGAACGATGGCAGTCAGGACATTGTTGAGCAGGTCACCAAGGATGTTCCGCACTTCCTCCGACTGGTCCATGATGTACTGCACTTCCACTTCATCGGGCAGAAAGCGGGCTGCCTCGTCCATCAGAGCCTGTGCCTGTCCCACTGTCTCGATGATGTTGGCGCCTGTGCGCTTGGAGACCTCCAATACCACCGCCGGCTGACCATTGATGCGGGCAAAGCCCTTGGGGTCCTTGAAGCCCCTTTGCAGGGTGGCCACATCGCCAAAGGTGACCACCGTGTCCCCCTCAATCTTGATGGGCATGCTGAGGACGTCTTCCAGGTTCTCAATCACTCCCGGGACTTTCATGGTCATGCGTCCGGCCCCGGTATCCAGACTGCCGGCGGCCACCAGGCGGTTGTTTCGGGCGACCAGGTTGCCCAGCTGGTTGTAATCCAGCCCGTAGCTGTCCAGCACCTGGGGATCCACCACGATCTCCATCATGTCTTCCCGGTCGCCGGCGATGTCCACTTCCAGCACCTGATTGATGCCTTCGATGCGGTCCTGCAATTCACGGGCGATAAAGATCAGTTCCGATTCCGACAGGGGGCCGGAAAGACCGATGGAAAGAACGGGAAACAGGGCCACATTAATTTCATGCACCCGGGGTTCGTCCACTTCCGAGGGGAGCTTGTTGCGGGCGGTGTCCACTTTTTCCCGCACATCCTGAAGTGCCAGCTCCGGGTTGAAGCCGGCATCAAATTCCAGCATCACCGAGGCATGACCTTCCGATGCCGTGCTGCGCATTTCCTGAACCCCTTCCAGTGAGCGCAGCTCCTGCTCCATGGGGCGCACCAGAAGCCGTTCGGCGTCTTCCGGACTGATGCCCTCCAGCGTCAATGACACGTAAATCATCGGTATGGTGATATCGGGGTTGGCTTCCTTGGGGATGGAAGCGAAAGCCACCATGCCGCCAATGACCAGAAACAGCAGTGTTAGCAGTGTAGTGCGGCTGCGATTGATGGCGGCGTGAATCAGGGTAAACATGGTCTGTCAGCCTCCGTCATTGGCGTGAATGGCTTCCACCTGTTCACCCGGACGGACAAAGCCTGCTCCCTGGGTAATGATCCGTGCCTTAAGAGGCAGCCCGTCAATCCAGGCGCCTTCGTTATCCGCACTGAGCAACCGGATCGGGGTCTGTTGTACCCGATCCTCATCGTCGACAATTTTTACCGACAGTTGACCCAGGTCATTCAGGCTGAGATAGGCCGGTGAGATACGGCTGGCCAGCCGGGTTTCCTGGGCGATCCGAAGAGTGGCACTGCCGCCGGCAATACGCAGATTATCGGGGTTCTGTACACTGGCCTCGATAGTAAACGAACGGGTCTGAGGGTCGGCAGCACTGGCAATAAAACTCAGCTCGCCTTTGAGGGTCTCGCCATTAAGCAGGGATAAAAGGACCGGTTGCCCGACTTCAAGACGAGCCACTTTCTGCTGTGGCACCTGGGCGGTGGCCTTCAGTCGCGACACATCCACCAGTTGCAGTAGCGAGTCCCCCACACGGACGTAATCCCCCTTCTCCACATCATGGTGATCAATGACCCCGGAAAAAGGCGCTTTTGGCCGGCGATCTGCCACCGCCTGCCGGGCACGGGCCTGATCTGTACGGGCACGGGCCACTTCGGCCTTCAGTCTCATCAACTCCGCTTCCGAGCCCAGGTCACGTCCTCGCAGGGTTTCCGCACCCCGCAGGTCCGCCTCAGCCCGTTGCAGTTCCGCATTGGCCTGTTCCAGCTGAGCCTGACGGGCCTCATCGGAGAGAGTTAAAAGTGCCTGTCCCTGTTCGATTTTTTTCCCCAGGGGAGGCAGGCTCTGAACATCCCCGGCCACACGGGCCCTGAGGGTAATCTGTTGCCATGGCTCCACCTGGCCCTGCAACACTACTTCCGGCTGGTAGGGTTGAGCGGCGAGTGTCTCCACCTGGACTTTGGAGGGGCGGGATTCGCTGTCGCGCCAGATGTCTTCCCGGTCGTCCTGTGAGGTGCTCACCTCACCGCTGGCCATCCACAGCACTATGCCCAGTACTGCAGCCACCGCCAATAACAGAGAACCATAGCTGCGTAAGCTTTTCATTGTTTTTCCTCCTCCCCGACGCCTTCCCTGAAGACACCAGGGCCAATAATGCCAGACATGATAAAGTCCGCCACGTGATCAAAATAACGCTCTCTGGAGACATCCTGGTGTCTGGGACCAAAGCCGCCACCGGCGACATGGGCCATGACCCCCTGGAAGGTGGCATCCAGCCCCCAGTAAAGGGGCTCCATGGGCCTGGGAGCAATTTCACCGGCGGCCACGGCCGCCTCAAGCATTCTGCTAAATAACCGCTGGTAGGCCAGCTCCAGCTCACGGAAGGCCTGTCTTGTCTCCTCCGTCAACCGCTCCTGGAACTCCATCCGCTCGCAGTGCATGCACAATTGCACTTCCATGGGATTATCGCTGAGCAGGTCGAAGGCCAGGCGGATAATACGACGCATCGCTTCCAGTGGCCGACTCCCGATCGGTTCCTGACGATAACGGCTCAGACAGCGGCGTGAGAAATCCAGAACGATGCGGGCATAGACGGCTTCCTTGCTGGCAAAATGCCGATAAACAGTCCCTTTGCCAATACCCGCACGGGCGGCCATCTGCGCAACCGTCACCGACTCCCAGCCATGATCCCGGAACAGCTTCAGTGCGGTGTCCAGTATCCGCTGTTCCCTGTGCTGAAATGCGTCATTCTGATAACCCATGCGTGTATTTCCATACCCCGTCGTGACCGGCGGTCATGATATGAACTTCAGTCATGGACTACAAGCTGAAAAATCACCGCATAGTTGAGTGCCTGTCCCGAAAGTGTGCCTGTCCGAAAGTGTGCCTGTCCCGAAAGTGCGCCTGTCCTGGATGTGAGTACCTGCCCCAGTGGGCTTATGGTGCTTCGTGCGGGTGTATGCCTGTCCCAAGGGTTATTGTGCCAGGTGCTTCGCGAGTTATTTGAGGATGATGCGTCCTCTTTTGGACTGTGCCTGTCCTTGGGCCTGTCCTTGGGCCCTTGGGCCCTTGGCCCTTGGCCCTTGGCCCTTGGGCTTTGGGCTTTGGGCTTTGGGCTTTGGGCTTTAGGGTGGGGTGGTGGTGATGTGTGTTGGGGGTTTGTTTTTTAACGGCTGTAATTTTGGCACCGGCAGTTGGGGCCGGTGCTTTTTTATCGGGTTGAGAGGGGCAGTATCAGTTCTGAGGTGGGATCCAGTGGGCGACGGCGTGGTAGATGGTGGCGATTTTGTCCGCTTCCATAGGGGGTTGCACCATGCCCACAAAGTTGCCGTGAGGGGAGATCAGTGCCAGGTGGGCGCTGTGGTCCACCACTACCTCACCCTCTTCATCTTTACGGTGGGTGAAGACGGCGTTGAGGTCTCGGGCCAGCTTGCGCAGTGTCTCCCGGTCGCCGGTAACACCGCGGAAGTCGTCACCGAAGAAGCTGACGTAGCTGCTCAGCTGTTCCGGAGTATCCCGCTCCGGGTCGGCGCTGATCATGAGGAACTGCGGATCGGGCACATCCGGGCTGATCTGTTTGGCGGCCCGTGACAGGGTGGCCATGGTGGCCGGACAGATGTCCGGGCAGTAGGTAAAGCCGATAAAGGCAATGGTCCACTGGCCCAGTAGCATGTCATTGTCCACCGGCTCTCCCTGGTCGTTCACCAGCTCAAATTCCCGGATGCCCCGGGGCTCTTCGTAGAGATAGGTGTTGTACTCGGAGAGGTCCGGCATCTCCCGGCTCCCCTCCGCACCGGTCCCCTGGGTGACAAAGGTCAGCGCGATAACGCCTGCGACCAGGGCAAACAGCAAGGCCGCAGTGAAATAGATTTTGCCCTGTGTGGACATGGTTGAAGCCCTCTAAAAACGCACAAAATGGTCAATCAGCAGGAACGCGAACAGCAACATCAGGTAAGTAATGGAAAACTTGAACGTATGCAGTGCCACACGGCGATCGTCAAAGCGCCACAGGCGAATGCTCAGCTGCAGGAAACGCAGCCCCAGAAGCACCGCGGCCACCAGATAAATCAGTCCCGACATACCCGTGGCCACCGGCATCAATGTGACGGCGATCAGCACCAGTGTGTAGAGAATGATATGGAACTCGGTAAACCGGTTGCCATGGGTAACCGGCAGCATGGGAATACCGGCCTTGGCATACTCTTCCTTGCGGTGAATGGCCAGCGCCCAGAAATGAGGTGGCGTCCAGGCAAAGATGATGAGCACCAGCAGAAGCCCGTTGGCATCCACGGAGTTGGTCACCGCCGTCCAGCCAAGCAGCGGTGGCATGGCACCCGCCAGACCACCGATCACGATATTCTGGGGTGTGGCCCGTTTGAGAAACAGCGTGTAGATAACCGCATAGCCGACCAGGGAGGCCAGGGTCAGCCAGGCGGTGAGCATGTTGATCTGCCAGACCAGTACGATCATGCCCAGCAGACCGATGGTGGCCGCGAATCCCAGTGCCTGAAGGTTGCTCAGCCGCCCTGTGGCAACGGGGCGCCGCGCGGTGCGGGCCATCTGTGTGTCCACTTTCTGGTCCACCACATGGTTGACGACGGCGGCGGCACCGGAGAGAAGGCCAATGCCCAGGTTGCCGTAAAACAGAACCTGCCAGGAGGGCAGGCCCGGCTCGGCCAGCACCATACCGATCACCGCCGTCATCAGCATCAGCGCCACCACCTTGGGCTTGGTCAGCTCAAGATAGTCCTGCCAGCCTGGACGGGCGGATGTTGCGGTCTGGGATTGGGAGCTCATGGGCCTGCCTCTTGCCGTTGTAGTCCGCCATTGTCCCCGTTTGCAGGCAGGTGGTGCAACCGGTACGCCAGATTCACCAGGCTGATCAGCAGCAGTGCGCCCCCTGCGTTATGGGCCACGGCAATGGCGACCGGGATGTGCAGCAGCACATTCACCACCCCCAGCACCATCTGCAGGACCAGGGCCGCCAGTGACACCCACACCCAGCGGTTCAGGCTGGAGCCCCGTGTCTGGCGGAACAGCAATGCAAACAGCACCAGAAGAACAACCGTGACCACAATGGCCCCCACCCGGTGAAACTGGTGAATGGCAATGCGTCCCTCATGGGCGAGCTGACCGCCCATGTAGTTGGGTCCAACACTCTGGGTGACATCAAAGCCGTGGGCAATGTCCATTTCAGGCCACCACTCACCCTGACAGGTGGGGAAATCCGGGCAGGCAAGGGCCGCGTAGTTGGACGCCGTCCAGGCCCCCAGTGCAATCTGCATCACCACCAGTGCCAGCGCCGCATAGAGCAGCGGTCGCAGGCGACGCAGCTTTTCCGACGCAGTGGCACTCAGGCCGGCCAGTTTCAGAGGGCTCAGCCGCAGTGCCAGGATAAACACCAGTGTCAGTGTCGTGAAGCCACCCAGAAGATGGGCGGCCACCACCTGTGGCCACAGGGAAAGGGTCACTGTCCAGGCACCGAAAGCGGCTTGCAGGCAGACAAACGCCGACATGAAAAGGGTCTGCTTCAGCGGCGCGCCGTACTGGCGCAGTCGATAGCTGGCAACCGTCATGCCGAAAATGATCAACCCCAGAATCCCCGCCGCGTAACGATGGATCATCTCCGGCCAGCCTTTGGTCGCATCCAGTGGCGCATCCGGGAAACGGGACTCAGCCAGCTGTACATTCTCGGCCCCGCTGGGGACGGTGAGAAAACCATAGCACCCTGGCCAGTCCGGGCAGCCCAGCCCGGCCTCGACCAGACGGGTCCAGGCTCCGAGTACAATCACAACGATGGTGAAAAAAAACGCCACGATGGCCCAGAGGCGCAGCTTGCCCAGGGCCACCAGATCAGGAGTAGAAGTTGATTTCATGGCTGATTACCCGCAATGGTGGAGTTAACCCAGTGGAGAGACTTTGAACAGGTGTTTCAGATCATCCAGCATGTCACGCCCCTTGTGTGAGCTGTCATAGCGCATCACCAGATTACCGATGGGATCGATAATGTAGGCATAGGGTCCATCCGCGGGTGTCTGCCCCTCTGGCAGTGACACCGTGCCGTTGGCCTTCTTCCACAGGCTCAGGCGGGGATGCTCTGACAGGTCCACTTCCTCGGCATTGCTGGCATAGAAAGCCCGCTGCAGCCGGTTGGACTGGCGGTTGAGGGAGATGTGCACCTGACGGGTAAGAAACACCATCTCCTCACAGGCCTGGTTGCACTCATCCGCCACCACCAGCAGCCACCAGGTGGCGTCTTCGTTTTCATCAATAAAGAGCGTATCGAGGGACTCACCCTCGCTGGTGACCAGACCCAGATCCGAGGCCAGTGTGCCCTGAGGCACCAGATCTCCCTTGTTGGAGGTGCCTTCGGGCACGCCCCAACCGGTGAAATACATCAGAGAGGCGACAAGCACCGGAACAATGGCGATGGCAAACAGGGCCAATGCCTTGAGTTGTCCGCGTCGCACGGCAGCCGGATCGTGTTGGTTGTGTTGCGATGGATTCGTCATTGGCGCTGTGATTCCTCTGTGTCTTGATGGGGCTCATCGGTATTTTTACGGAAACTGCTGGCGATGGTCAGTGTCAGTAGTACGACCGCCAGTGAAAACCATTGCAGGGCGTAGCCCTTGTGGGTGGCAACGCCCATGGTATCCGGCTGCCAGTCCACTCTGAGCGCACCCGGCTGGTCCGCATTGGCCAGGCGCACCGTATAAGGAGACACGGCGTCCAGGACTTCCAGCACATCGGACTGATCCAGTGACTGTACCCGTCGTGGCCAGCCTGTCGCGTCCGCCGGGTCACTCTCACCCACCATGGGGGGTTGTGGCCATTGCGCCAGCCGGGTTTCCAGCACCACAGGACCCTCCGGGGTCGACACACTGGGCAGTTGCTGGCGGCTGCGTGGTGCGGCCAGCCAGCCACGATTGACCACCAGTGGCTCCCCGGCCAGTGGCCGGAACAGCTGGTAAAGCTCATAGCCGCGCTGTCCGTCCCGGGTGCGGTTATCCAGCAGCCACTGGTAGTGGGCGTCGTAGTGGCCGGCCACTGTGAACGGCTGGCCCGGGGCCGGGTCGGTGGGTGGCCAGATGTCGCTTTCGGTGCTCTCCCAGCGGGCCTGTTCCTCGGCTTTCTGCTGTGCCCTGTCCAGCTGCCAGAAGCCCAGTGACAGCAAAACGGGTAGCAACAAAACAGTTAGTGTCCAGATGCGCCAGTCAGGACGCCATTGCCATTGGGATGATCTGCTCGGTTGGGTCATGCTCTGTTATAGTGTACCGATTTACTGGATTTCAAGAGAGTCTTCCTATGCTGAAGTTTCTTATCGTGGTTGTGCTGCTGGGTATCATCATCAGCCTGTTCAGTGGTTTTTTCTTCCTGATGAAGGATGACGGGTCAAAGTTGCGGGTAGTCAACAGTCTGATCGTGCGGGTGGGCTTGTCCGTGATTCTGGGGGTGCTGATCGTGGTGGGGTTGATGACCGGGCAACTGGAGCTGAATACGATTCCTCTGGCTCAGTGAACGCAAAGGGGCTGGTAAAACCAACCCCTCTGTTTCTTTTCAGGGTCTGTGATCAGAGTACATAGACACAGACAAAGAGACCAATCCAGACCACGTCCACAAAGTGCCAGTACCAGGCACCGGCTTCATAACCAAAATGGTTTTCCGCGGTAAAGTGCCCCTTCATCAGCCGCACCAGCAGCACGATCAGAATGGTGGTACCCAGCACCACGTGCAGACCGTGGAAACCGGTCATCAGGAAGAACAGGCTGCCGAAGATGCCCGACTCCAGTGTCAGATTGATGTGAGCATAGGCCTCGTAGTACTCGTAACCCTGAACAAACAGGAATATCAGACCCAGAACAATGGTGGCCGCCATCCACAGGATGGTGGGCTTGCGGTGGTTCTTTTTCAGGGCGTGGTGAGAGAACGTCAGGGTAATGGACGACGTCACCAGAAGAGCCGTGTTGATCAGTGCAAGCCCCCATGGGCCAAAGACTTCGGTAGGGACCCGGTAGTTGCTGGGGTCCGGCATGTTGATCAAGGGCCACTGGGCCTGGAAGCCCTCCCAGAGCATGTTGGCGGAACCTTTGGCACCTTCACCACCCAGCCAGGGGACGGCGAAAAAGCGTACATAGAAGAGAGCGCCAAAAAGGGCCAGGAAGAAAGCCACTTCCGAGAAGATAAACCAGCCCATGCCCTGACGGAACGAGCGATCCATCTGGTCATCATAGAGACCCGCATGGCTTTCTTTGATTACGTCACGCAACCAGCCGGAAATCATGTAGATCATGGTCAGGGTGCCAAGTGTAAACGCCACCCAGGCCGTGGTTGTGGGGTTGCTCTCGGCATTGTTGACCATCACTGCGGCCAATCCACCCAGCATCAGGAACATCCCGACGCTGCCGATAATCGGCCACTTGCTTTGATCTGGTACGTAGTAAGACTGGTCAGTCGACATGCCGCCTCCGGTCGTTAACCTCTATCCGTTGTTTTTGAGTCTACTTTTTCCGCCACCGGAGCGACGGACTCGCTGCGGGACTGTTCGTAGATGGTGTAGTTGAGCGTCACCCGGTGAAGGGACTTGGGTGCCTGGTCGTCCACAAAGAACACCAGTGGCATCCGTACCGTTTCACCCGGCTCCAGCTTCTGTTCCTGAAAGCAGAAACATTCCGTCTTGTGGAAATAATTGGCCCCCTTTGAGGGTGACAGGCTGGGTATGGCCTGGGCCGTCATCACCTGGTCCGTGGGATTATGAGCCACAAACTCCACAAAAGTCATTTCGCCTGGGTGTACCTCCACACTGCGCTGGTCGGCACTGAATTCCCAGGGCATATCCGGGCCCTTCTGGGCAGTGAACTGCACCCGAACGGTTCGGGAGGTATCCACCCGCATCTCATCCGGCGCTTCCACTGTGTACTGGCTGCCGGTTTTGCCGTTGATACCCAGCGCCTCGCACATCACATCGTAGAGTGGCACCAGGGCAAAACCGAAAGCAAACATGCCCACCACGGCCAGTACCGACCAGCCCAGTACACGTTTGTTGGATTTCGGCTGTGTTTCATTCATGGCAACCTCTCTCAATCCCAGGGCGGGGCCCTGTTGGCCCCGCCGCACTCCACACTTCCGGCCTCAGTCCACCTTGGGTGGCTTGGCAAAGGTGTGGTAGGGCAGTGGCGAGGGCAGATCCCACTCCAGTCCTTCCGCACCATCCCAGGGCTTGGCCGGGGCTTTCTTGCCGCCACGGATGGTCTTGATGATGATGTACAGCAGCAGCAGCTGTGTGGCACCGAACATGAAGGCACCAATGCTGGAGATCATGTTGAAGTTGGCGAACTGCAGCGGATAATCCGCATAACGCCGTGGCATGCCCGCCAGACCCACAAAGTGCATGGGGAAGAAAGCCAGGTTCATGCCGATAAAGGACATCCAGAAGTGGGTCTTGCCCAACGCTTCGTTGTACATGTGGCCAGTCCACTTGGGCAGCCAGTAGTACACGGCGGCAAAGATACCAAAGATGGCGCCCGGTACCAGCACGTAGTGGAAGTGAGCCACGACAAAGTAGGTGTCATGGTACTGGAAGTCCGCCGGCGCGATGGCCAGCATGACCCCTGACAGACCACCCACGGTGAACAGGATGACAAAGGAGGTGGCGAACAGCATGGGCGTTTCGAAGGTCAGAGAGCCACGGAACATGGTGCTGATCCAATTGAAGATCTTCACGCCGGTGGGTACCGCGATGATCATGGTGGCGTACATGAAGAACAGCTCCGCCTGCAGCGGCAGCCCCACCACAAACATGTGGTGCGCCCAGACAAAGAAGGACAACACGGCGATGGCGCCGGTGGCGTAGACCATGGAGGTGTAGCCAAACAGGCGCTTGCGGGAGAAGGCCGGAATAATGGCGGAGACAATGCCGAAGGCCGGCAGAATCATGATGTACACCTCGGGGTGACCGAAGAACCAGAACAGGTGCTGGAACAGAACCGGGTCACCGCCACCAGCGGCCTCGAAGAAGCTGGTGCCGAAGTGGATATCCATCAGCATCATGGTCACCACGCCCGCCAGTACCGGCATAACGGCGATCAGCAGGAAAGCGGTAATCAGCCAGGTCCACACGAACAGGGGCATCTTCATCAGTGTCATGCCAGGGGCACGCAGGTTGATGATGGTGGCAATGACGTTAATGGCCCCCATAATCGAGGAGATACCCATGATGTGCACGGCAAAGATAAAGAAGGTGGTGCTTGGGGGGCCGTAACTGGTGGACAGCGGTGCGTAGAAAGTCCAGCCGAAGTTGGGGGCGCCACCGGGCATGAACAGGGTGGAGACCAACAGGGTAAAGGCCGCCGGCAGCAGCCAGAAGCTCCAGTTGTTCATCCGTGGCAGCGCCATGTCCGGCGCACCAATCATCAGCGGAATCATGTAGTTGGCCAGGCCCACGAAGGCCGGCATAACGGCACCGAAGACCATCACCAAGCCGTGCATGGTGGTCATCTGGTTGAAGAAAGCCGGTTCCACCATCTGCATGCCCGGCTGAAACAGCTCGGCACGGATCACCATGGCCATGGCGCCCCCGAGGAGGAACATGGTGAAACTGAATATCAGGTACATGGCCCCGATATCTTTGTGGTTGGTGGTATACAGCCAACGTGTAATGCCCTTGGCTGGACCGTGACCTGCATGATCATCGGTATGGGCGTCAGCGACAGTGCTCATCTTGAACCCCCGTAGGTAAACCCGTTCTCGGTCTTGCGACCCATGGTTTCTTTGAAATCCTGGACACCCTGCGAACTGACGCCGTCATCGGTGTCATTGCCACAGGCGTTTGTGCTCAAGGCCGCTTCCATTACGAACCTTTGTTGGCCACCTGTTCGGCGATCCATGCGTCGTATTCCTCTTCCGGCAGCACTTCAACGACGATCGGCATGAAGGCGTGGCCCTGTCCGCAGAGTTCGGCACAGAGGCCGCGGTAAGTACCGGGCTCCTTCACGATCGCCCAGGCTTCGTTGACGAAACCGGGAATTGCATCCTGTTTGACTGCAAAGTCATTGACCCACCAGTTGTGGATCACGTCATTGGAAGTAATCAGGAAGCGCACCTTGCGGTTGGCAGGCAGCACCAGCTGATTGTCCACTTCCAGATTATAAGTGGCCATCTTGGGTGATTCACCACGCTGTTGAGCGCTGGGCGTGGTGGGATTGCTGAAAAACTCAACCCCTTCGTCCAGGTACTCATAGTGCCAGCGCCACTGATAACCGGTGACCTTGATGTCCAGCTCGGCTTCGCTGGTGTCGTACATGTCCACCAGGGAGCTGGTGGCAGGTACGGCCATGCCAATCAGGATCAGCAGTGGCACCACGGTCCAGATCAGCTCCACGGTGGTGTTCTCGTGGAAATGGGCCGGCTTGGCGCCCTTGGACTTCCGATAGGCAAAGATGGACCAGAACATGGCCAGAAAAACACCCACACCAATGGCCACAGAAATCCAGAACACCACCATATGGATGTCGTAGATATTCTGACTGACTGGTGTTACACCGTAGGGAAGGTTGACTCCCCAATTCGAGTCCGATTCCGCAATGGCACTCGCCGGGGCGAGACCAGCTACCGCAAGGGCACCGGTACGCAAGGCCTGCACACTCATACCGTGTCTCCACAGACAATATTTAATATTCAGCAAGGTTTCGATTCTTTCCCGGAAAGCGCCTCACACCGGGCACTGACACTGGTGACAGAAAGGATCCGAACTTAAGCAGGACGCAATTATAGTGCGTCAGGGGGCCCAGACTCAAAACATTGTTGAAACTTTTCCCCAAAGCAGGCCAAATTCTAGGCAGTTTTCTTCCATTAACAAGAGTCCACCCCTTCTTTTTCGGTAACCATCATGGCGGTTTTTTCCAGACAGCGTGTGGCCGTGGGGGCCCTGGACCGCCGCCTGTGGGCACTGGCCTGGCCACTGATGCTGACACAGATCACGGTGCCATTGCTGGGCCTGGCGGACACCGCCGTGCTGGGGCACCTGGACGACTCCCGCTATCTGGCCGCCGTGGCGGTGGGGGCCAATCTGTTCACGGTGCTGTTCTGGGCTTTCGGGTTTCTTCGCATGGGCACCACGGGCCTGGCCGCACAGGCCTATGGCCGTCAGCGGCCCGACGAGCTGGTGGCACTGCTGCTGCGCTCCGTGCTGATATCCCTGTTGCTGGCAGCGGGGCTGGTGGCGCTGCAGCAGCCACTGATAGCCACGGGACTGCGCCTGATGAAGGCCGACCCGGCGGTCACCGTGCTGGCGGCGGAGTACGCCGCCATCCGCATCTGGAGCGCGCCGGCGGTGCTGGTGCAGTACACGCTGATCGGCTGGCTCATTGGCACCCAGCACCCCAGGGGCCCTCTGCTGATACTGGTACTGGCCAACAGCCTGAATATCGTTCTGGATGTGCTGTTTGTGACGGTCTTCGGCTGGCACAGCCGTGGCGTGGCCATGGCCACGGTGATGGCCGAGTACAGCGGCTGTGGACTGGCCCTGTGGCTGGTCTGGCGCCGACTGCCGGGGGTTCTGCCACAGCCTCGATGGCTGCTGGGCACCTGGCAGGACTACCGGGCCATTCTGTCCGTGAACCGCTTTATCCTGGTGCGCACACTGCTGTTGCTGTTTACCTTTGCCTTTTTTACCGCCCAGGGGGCACGGGCCGGCGAGACCATCGTGGCGGCCAATGCGGTGCTGCTGACGTTTCTGCTGATTATCTCCAACGGACTGGACGGTTTTGCCCATGCCGCGGAAGCGCTGGTGGGTGAAGCGCGGGGTCGTCGTGATCGGCAGGCGCTGGATCAGACGGCCATGGCCACACTGAAGTGGTCACTGATCGGTGCCGCCCTGTTCACACTGGCCTTTATTCTCGGTGGCCACTGGCTGATACAGGGGCTGACCAGCATTGAGCCGGTGCGCGCAACAGCCATACAGTACCTGCCCTGGATCTGGCTGATGCCGCTGATCGCCGTGTGGGGTTATGCCTTTGACGGCATCTTTATCGGCGCCACCCGCACCCGGGCCATGCAGAACACCATGGCGCTCTCGGTGCTGGGGGTGTTTCTGCCGGTGTGGTGGCTGACACAGGGCTGGGGCAACCAGGGGCTGTGGCTGGCCTTTATGAGCTTCCTGGCCACACGGGGTCTGGCCATGGCCGGGCTATACCGCTACTGGCAGCGCCATGGCGGGCTTTTTTAGCATGGCCGGACAAATTCAATCCGGTTTACAGGCGAGTGGGGCAAACTGGACTACACTCCAGAAAGTCGCCGTGCTTCCTGCATCGCCGTTTCGGCCTGTCTCCGACAGGACCCGTTCGGTGGCTCCGGGCGCACTGCATTGTTGACTCTCCAGCAAAGTAGTCAGGTCCATGAAAGCTGCGTCCCTATCACCCGAGGCGGTGTTATCCCTGGTGCGTCAGGCCTGCCAGAAAGAGCGGGAGGGCGGGCAGTTTCACCGGGAAATGACGGAGAAACTCCCTGCCATGCACCTGCTGGTGTGCCTGGATGGGGAGGAGCCGGCCCGGGACCTGGTGCAGTTTGCGGTGGAATACATTGAAATGGCGCCGCGGATTATTGAGTGTGTGGCCGTCTGCGCCAGGGAGGCCAATGTGGGCCGCCTGTTCCAGCCCTTTGTGGACGCGGCCATGGGCTATTTCACTACCCCCTCCGTGCTGCTGGCCCGTTTTGACGGGCTCAACGCTCTGCTGATCAAGGCCTATCAGTGTCACCGGCTGATGGAAGAGATGTGCGAGAACAACCGCAGCATGCGCAACTCCAACCTGGTGGAAATCGAAGCCACACAGGCCAACCTGGTGGTCCACCACCTGATTGGCGAGCCCTTCGCCAATGAGCTGGATCAATCCATACTGATTACCGTGCGCCAGATCGCTGGCAGCCCGGATTACTACGGCCTGAACTTGGCCCCCTTTGTGGACGAGGCCAGTGATGCCGCCTGGCTGTGGATGCGCCATTACTGGCAGACACTGTTGCAGCGCCACCGCATCCGCTTCCACCTGTCCCATCGCGCCGGGCTGTGACCGCCTGTTTCTGAGCTGACAGTCGCGGCCAGCGCTGACAGGGACTATCCTTGGCAACCGTCACTCACCCTGCCCAAGGAGGCCCATACCGTGCTGAACCATCCTGATCTGGGGCGACTTCTGCTGCGCCTGACTCTGGCCTTTCTGCTGCTTTTTCACGGCCTCTCCAAGCTGATCCACGGCGTGGGCTTTATCGAGCGCCTGCTGGTGGCACACAACCTGCCCGCCTTCCTGGCTTTCGGCGTCTTTATCGGCGAGATACTGGCCCCATTGATGCTGATCGTGGGCTACCAGACCCGCCTGGCCGCCTCGCTGGTGATCATCAATATGCTCTGCGCGCTTTTTCTCGCCCACAGCCACGAGCTGATGGCACTCAAGTCCAACGGCGGCTGGGCCATCGAGCTGCAGGTGTTTTTCCTCATGAGCGCCGTCACCGTGGTTCTGATGGGCCCCGGACGCTACCGAATGCACTCGTGACCAGACACCAAAGGCACCAAAAGGACTGATACCAAAAGGACAGGCACTGCGAAAAGCCGCAGAAAAGCCGGGGGACAGACACTGTCCTCTCCCCAAAAACCACCAAAGAATGCCGGGAGCCCCAAGGGCAGGCGCGGCATTGCAAGGAGGTCCGGGGACAGGCACTACCGGCACACACAACTGGGACAGGCACTCAACACTCAACAAACGGGATGGCTGGGACAGGCACTGAACACGCAGGATAGGCATTGCTAAAACCCCCGGATTGATCAAGACTTCAACAAAGCCTCTAGCAATGGCCAGTCCTTTGGTGAGACCCCTCTACTGCAGGGCTGTGCCGGGAGTGGATTGTCGTGCCTCTCTGGAAAAGCGCCCGGACTAATCTGTTCTGCCTCCTGGCAATGACCCCCGGTCTGCCTGTGGCGGCGGAGGAGCTGGTGCTTTGGCACCGCAATTACCAGAGTGAGCCGGTGCGGGCGCTGGTGCAGATGGCTCTGGACAAGACCCCGGAATACCCCGACCTGACACTGGTGGCCAGCAAGCCCATGGGCCAGGGACGTGCCCTGCGTGAGTTGCGAGAGGGCCGCCGCAGCAAGGTGGCCGTTGCCAATGTGGCCACCTCCCCGGAGCGGGAGGACCAGTTACTGCCCATTGCCCTTCCCTTTGACCGGGGGCTTCTGGGCTACCGGGTCTGCCTGATCCGCGAGGGGAATCAGGCGCACTTTGACGGCATTGACTCCGTGGCGTCATTCAACCGGCGTGGACTGCTGATCGGACAGGGCCGGCACTGGCCGGACCGCATCATCCTCCAGAGCAACGGCCTGAATGTGGTCACAGCGGCCCATTTCCAAAATCTTTTTGCCATGCTGCGCCGTTCACGCTTTGACTGCTTCCTGCGCGGGGCCGGGGAGGTGCTGATCGATCTGCAGCAACAGGACACGAAAGGACTGACGGTGGAGCGGAACCTGCTGTTCCGCTACGACATGCCGTCCTACCTGTTTGTGGGTCCGGATAATACGCAGCTGGCACTGCGCCTGGAGCTGGGGATTCGCCGTGCCATGGAAAGCAACGATTTCAATGACTATTTCAACCGCTATTTCCGGCCGGCCATCGTCGAACTGCGCCTTTATGAGCGCCAGACCATCCGCCTTGAGAACCCCTATCTCAGTGCAGAGGGGGAGGTTGATCTGCCCATGATGCCACTGAAACGGGAAAACCTGCCGCCCTTTCCCGCCACCCGTGAGACTCAGTGACGGGTTTCTTTGGGCTTGCGGGGGAAGAACTTGATCGGCTGGGCCTGTGTGGCCGCCGCACTGGGCTTTTTCCGTACCCGGGTTTCCAGCTCCGCCGCCTGGGCCATTTCATCTTCCGTGGGCTGACGGTCCCGGAAGCCACAGCTGACGCATTCCTGGTAGGTGTTCTCCTCGGTGCTGTACATCACAATGCGGTCCATGGCACTGCAACGGGGGCAGACGGCCCCGGCGATAAAGCGTTTTTTCATGATCCGATCCTGCTTTCCAGCCGACGGTGGTGGGCGCCACGGCCGGACTGGTGATAAAAGAATGTTTCCGACCTGGTCAGAAAGGCCATCAGGCGGCCTGATCCCGCAACAGGCCGGATTGCTCCAGCAGTGCGGTCACATCCGGCTCACGGCCCCGGAAAGCCACGAACAGATCCATGGGTTCCCGGGAACCGCCCTTTTCCAGGATGTTTTCCAGAAAGGACTGCCCGGTGGCCGCATCAAAGATGCCATTCTGCTGGAACAGCGAGAAGGCATCCGCCGCCAGCACTTCCGCCCACTTGTAGCTGTAATAACCCGCCGCGTAACCGCCGGCAAAGATATGACTGAAGCTGTGGGGGAAGCGGTTGAAGGCCGGCGGCTTGACCACAGCGACTTCCTCACGCACCTCGTCCAGCACCTGAAGCGGGTCCAGGGGGTTCTGCGGCGAGTAATCCCGGTGCAGACGGAAATCGAACAGGGAGAACTCCAGCTGACGCGTCATCTGCATGGCCGCCTGGAAGTTGCGCGCCGCCAGCATGCGGTCCAGGTACTCACGGGGCAGTGGCTCACCGGTCTCGTAATGGCCGGCAATCAGCGCCAGTGATTCCGGCTCCCAGCACCAGTTCTCCATGAACTGGCTGGGCAGCTCCACGGCGTCCCAGGCCACGCCATTGATGCCGGAGACATCCGCCACATCCACCCGGGTCAGCATATGGTGCAGCCCATGGCCAAACTCGTGGAACAGGGTGGTGACTTCGTCGTGGGTCAGCAGCGCCGGCTGATCCCCCACCGGCGGGGTGAAGTTGCAGGTCAGGAAGGCCACCGGCAGTTGCACAGTGCCGTCTCCACGGCGCCAGCGCACACGGCAGTCCGCCATCCAGGCACCACCGCGCTTGCCCTGGCGGGCGTAGAGGTCGAAGTAGAACCAGGCCAGTGCCTTGCCGTCGCGCTCGATGCGGTAGGCGGTGACGTCCTGGTGCCAGGTGCTGACACTGGTGTCCGCCCTGATGGAGACGCCGAAGAGCTTTTCCACACACTGAAACAGCCCTGAGACCACCCGTTCCACCGGGAACCAGGGCTTGAGGGTCTCGTCGGAGATGTCGTAGCGGCTCTGGCGCAGCTTTTCACCGTAATAGCCCAGGTCCCAGGCCTCCAGTGTGCCGGCGCCGTGCTCCCGGGTGGCGAAGTCCTGCAACTCCTGCAGCTCACGGGCCGCCATGGGCCGGGTGCGCAGGGCCAGGTCCTCGAGAAAGCCGGTGACCTCCTCAACGCTGCGGGCCATCTTGGTGGCCAGGCTGCGCTCGGCGTAATTGTCGTAGCCCAGCAGTCGGGCCCGCTCATGGCGCCGTGCCAGTATGTCCTGCATCAGCTGGGTATTATCCCAGCGGTCGGCATCCGGGCCCTGGTCCGAGGCACGGGTGACAAAGGCCTCGTAGACTTCACGGCGCAGATCCCGGTTGTCGGCGTAGGTGAGCACCGGGTAGAAGCTGGGGAAGTCCAGTGTGATCAGATACCCCTCCAGATCCCGCTGCTGGGCGGCCTGCCGGGCACCGGCAATGGCCGACTCCGGCAGCCCGGCCAGCTCGTCCACATCGGTGATCTGCTTGCTCCAGTTCTGGGTGGCGTCCAGCACATTGTCGCTGAAGCGGCTGGTGAGTTCCGCCAGCTCGCTGGAGAGGGTGGCGAAGCGCTGTTTCTGCTCTTCGGGAAGGTCCACGCCGCCGAGATGGAAGTCACGCAGGCAGTTGTCGATGGCCTTTTTCTGCTCACCGTTCAGTGTCTGGTATTCATCACTCGCCGCCAGCTTCTTGTAGGCCTGGCACAGCTTCGCATTCTGGCTGACTTCGGTGCCGTAGTCCGTGAGTTTGGCCAGGCAGCGCTTGTGGATCTGGCGCAGTGTGTCGTTGTTCATCACGCCATTGAGGTGGGAGACCACGGACCAGGCGTTGTTGAGGCGGTCTTCCAGTGCCTGCATGGGCAGCGCCAGACTCTCCCAGGTGGGGTTCTCCTGGTCCGCCAGCTTGTCAATGCTGGTCCGGTTCTCGTCCAGGATGGCGTCGATGGCCGGCTCGATATGCTCATTCTCGATGGCATCAAACTGCGGCAGCAGATCCTGCGCCAGTAACGGATTGGTCATGGTGTTCCTCTGATCAGGCAGTGTGACAATGGAGCGCTCTGTTGCCCATAATGACGGCTACAGTCGGGGCTGTCATCCACCCCGCTGTAAGCGACTCCACTCGGCGGTTTTTGTGACAGACTCAGGGAGTAACAATGATGGCCAGAATACGGCAATACAAGGGCACCACACCACAACTGGGCGAGCGGGTCTGGGTGGACCCCACCGCCACGGTGATTGGTGATGTGGTGCTGGGTGATGACTGCTCGGTCTGGCCCATGACCACCCTCCGCGGTGACATGCACCGCATACGCATCGGAGCCCGTTGCAGCATCCAGGATGGCACCGTCTGCCATATCACCCACGCCGGCCCCTACAACCCGGAAGGCTTTGCCCTGACCCTGGGGGATGATGTCACGGTGGGCCACAAGGCCCTGCTCCACGGCTGCACCATCGGCCACCGGGTGCTGGTGGGCATGGGCGCCATTATCATGGACGGCGCCGAGGTGCAGGATGAGGTGATTATCGCCGCCGGAGCCCTGGTGCCACCGGGCAAGACCCTGGAGAGCGGCTACCTGTACCGGGGCAGCCCGGCCCGGCAGGCACGGCCACTGAGCGAGGAGGAGAAGGACTTTTTCCGCTACACCGCCGCCAATTATGTACGCCTCAAGGACAGCTACCTGGAGGAGGAGGCGGCAGAAAATTGACGGACGGGGACTTGAAAATGCGCCGCTCGCTCTTATTTCTCTGAATAAGTCAGGGAGAAACGCTTTACGGACTCCCTCTGACGAGGCTTAGCTACAACAGGTCCGTTAAGGAGGTGCATTATGGTAACCACAACACGCTGGAATCCCCTTGCCGAGTTCGAGGACATTCTGGATCGTTACAACCGTCAACTGGCCGGCCGGAGCAACCTGGGCAATGGCAACCGGGAGGTGATACAGAGAGCCGACTGGATACCGGTGGTGGATATCACCGAAGACAAGGACGGTTTTTCCATTGTCAGTGAGATTCCCGGTGTCCGGAAGGAAGATGTGAAAGTATCCGTCAATAATGGCGTGCTGACCATCGAAGGGGAACGCCGTCTGCCGGAGAAGGAAGTCAGCGAGGATCAGGAGATCAAGCGCCATCGGGTGGAACGCGCCTACGGTGTCTTTGCCCGCAACTTCACGCTGCCGGAGCATATTGACGACGAAAACATCAAGGCCAGCTACCACGACGGGCTTCTGGAGCTGCGACTGGCCAAGCAGGAGAAGGCCAAGCCCAGGGCCATCGAGGTGGAAGTGCAGTAAACAGCACGCCTCGGCCTCCCTCAAGGCGGCAGCTACGGCTGACCGCCTTTTTTGTGTCCGTACGGGAGACCCGGGGCCTCAGGCCTCGCTGAGCTCGGCGGAGGTTCTGGCGCCGGCGGCCTTCAGTGCCTCGGCGTATTCGCCACAGCGGCGGTGCTGTGAGACACGGTCGAGTATGGTCTCGCCGTCTTCGTTACGGGCGTTGATGTCCCGCTGCGCTTCATCGAAGAAGGTCAGGAAACGCTGGAACTCACCGATGCGCATGGCGTGGTAGGCCTTGATCAGCACATGGTAGTCGGCGTTCTTGGCGCTGTCATAGGGGGAGATAAAGAGAAAGCCACGGATGCGCTCATCGCCCCAGGGCTCATCAAAGACTTTTGGCTTGTCGGGACCACTCACGGTAACACCTCGGTCATCACGGAAATTGGGCCCGGAGTATACCATCTCCGGGCGGGCAGGAGTCACTCAGGGGCTTTCACGCAGGCTGGCAATGACCGCGGCGGTGTCAGGACGCACACCCCGCCAGACCCGGAAGGATTCCGCCGCCTGCTCCACCAGCATGCCAAGGCCATCCATCACCTGTGCCGCCCCCTGTTCCCCGGCCCAGCGGCAGAAAGGGGTCAGGGCCTTGCCGTACATCATGTCGTAGGCGCCGCTTTGTCCGTGCAGCAGCCCGGCGGGCAGTGGCGGCAGCTCACCCTGGAGGCTGGCACTGGTGGCGTTGATGATCAGGTCAAAGGGCCCCTCAAGGGCCTCAAAGCCACTGCTGTGCAGAGGCACCTCACCGGCGAACTGCTCACACAGCGCATCGGCCTTGGCCAGGGTGCGGTTGGCAATGGTCAGTGAGGCGGGTTGCTGCTCCAGCAACGGTGTCAGCACACCGCGCACCGCGCCGCCGGCCCCCAGCAGCAGTAGGCGCGCACCGGTGAGGGTCACGCCGTGGTTCACCCTCAGATCCTGCACCAGTCCGGCGCCGTCGGTGTTGTCCCCCACCAGGCGCCCCTGATCATCCTGGTGGAGGGTGTTCACCGCCTCCGCCGTGGCCCCACGGGGGCTGTGGATACGGGCCAGTTGCCAGGCCTGCTGCTTGAAAGGCACGGTCACGTTCAGTCCCCGTCCTCCCCGGGCAAAGAAATCCGCCACGAAATCCCCGAAGCCCTCCAGTGGTGCTTCCAGCCGCTCGTAGCTCAGTGACTCACCGGTCTGGCGGGCAAAGGCCTGATGGATCCGGGGTGACAGGCTGTGGCTGATGGGGTTGCCCACCACGGCATAGCGGTCAGTCTCGGTCATGGTCTTCTCCCAGCCAGTCGCGGGGTTTGAGAAAATAGGCCGTCAGACGGGCCTCCTCGGAGCCTTCCGGTGGCGTCCAGCCGTAATCCCAGCGCACCAGTGGCGGCAGTGACATGAGTATGGACTCGGTGCGTCCGCCGGATTGCAGGCCAAAGAGCGTGCCCCGGTCATACACCAGGTTGAACTCCACATAGCGGCCACGGCGATAGAGCTGGAACTGACGCTCGCGCTCCCCGTAGGCATGCTGGCGGCGGCGCTCCACAATGGGCACATAGGCGTCCAGGTAGCTGTCTCCCACGGATTGCATCAGTGCAAAGCTGGTGGCGAAGTCCCCGTCGTTGTAATCATCGAAGAACAGCCCACCGATGCCACGGCATTCCTCACGGTGCTTGATGAAAAAGTATTCATCGCACCAGGCCTTGAAGCGGGGGTAGAGATCCTCGCCAAAGGGGCGGCAGGCGGCCTCGGCCGCCAGGTGCCAGTGGCGGCAGTCCTCGGCAAAGCCGTAGAAGGGGGTCAGATCGTAGCCACCGCCGAACCACCACACCCGCTCCCCCAGTGGCGGCGTGGCCCCAAAAAAGCGCACATTGGCGTGGGAGGTGGGCACATAGGGGTTGGCCGGGTGCATCACCAGTGAGACCCCCATGGCCTGCCAGGAGGCGCCGGCCAGCTCCGGGCGGCTGGCGGAGGCGGAGGGGGGCAGCTGCTGACCCATGACATGGGAGAAATTCACGCCCCCTTTTTCAAACAACACGCCTTCGGTGATCACACGGCTTCGGCCACCGCCGCCTTCTTCACGCTGCCAGCTCTCTTCGGTAAAACGGGACTTGCCGTCCAGCGCCTCAAGGCGCTGGCAGATACTGTCCTGGAGACTGAGCAGGTAATCTTTTACCGCATCCACATCAATGGCTGTCATGGTCTTGTCTGCCTCTGCTGGGCACCCTGGGCGCCTCTCTGAGTGCCTGTCCTGTGCATAGTAAGTCTGTCGCGAATCGTGCCTGTCCTGTCTGATGTCTGCCCTGTCTGACTGTGCCTGTCCCTTGGTCATTTCCCTGGTATCACTGCTGTTCGTGCATGCCTGTCCCGGTCGGTCTCAGTGCCTGTCCCTTGGATGAGTGCCTGTCCCTCAGCTCTTCTCAGTTCCGAGTGCCTGTCCTTCCGTTTTTAGCTGCGCAGCTGGCGGCCGGTTTGTGGGTCGAGTATGACGCTGGGGCGGCGGGCGGCGCCGGTGGCGCCGGGCATCAGGCCGTCCAGTTCGCTCCGGAAATAACGCTGCACCTGCCAGCTGCGCCTGGCCGGGGGGCGTCCGCCGGGGTTGCAGGAACTGGAGACCACGGGGCCGCCATAGGCGCGGCACAGGCCCTGTACCAGGGGGTGGTGGGAGACGCGCACCAGTACCTTGTCGTGGTCGCCGCGGATCCAGTGGGGGATTCTCCCCCGGGGGTCCGGCATCAGCAGGCTGACGGCTTCGGGACGGGCCCAGTAGCGGCTGGCGGTTTCACGCAGCTCGCGGCTCTGGTCGTCCAGCAGAAATGCCAGCTGATCCTCGTCCGCCGCCACCAGTATCAGTCCCTTGCCCATGGGTCTGTCCTTGAGATCCAGCAGCCGCTCCACGGCCTCGGGGTTCCAGGGGTCGCAGCCCAGGCCCCAGACCGCCTCGGTGGGGTAGGCGATCACACCGCCCTGTTCGATGCAACGGGCCGCCTGCTGGAAGTGCCACCAGTGGGGGTGAAATGCTGGATTCATGTCGGGGTTCCTGGATACCTGAAAACTCTACGGGCTGAGAACTCTCCCCGGCTGAAGGCTCTCTTCGGCCAAACGTTCTCTGACTGGCGAGAGTGTAACAAGGCGTCGCCATGGCGGCGAGTCATGGTGAACAGGGTTCATGGGCCTGGCTGGCCGCTCATGGCGACCCGTCTAATCGAAGCGTCGGCAGTAGCCTCCGGGGGTGGCCCGGATCAGCGCTGCCATCTCAAGGCCCATCAGGCACTGCATCAGCTGCTCGGGACTCATTCCGGAGCGTTCACAGAGCCGGTCCGTGGACTGTGGGTCGTAGCCCATCACCCCCAGCAGGTGGGCTTCATCGGGGCTCAGCGGAGCTGCCGCACCGGGCAGTGCCGGATCCTCAGCATTGCGCTCATCCACAGGCCCCGACTGAGCTGCCTCGTCTTCCTGCCCGTCATTATCCGACTGAGTGACCCTGCTGGCGGGCATCTGGTCCCCGGCGCCGGGCTGTTGCCAGGCGCCGAGCTCCTCCAGGATCTGCGGCACCGACTCCACCAGGCGGGCGCCCTCCCGCAGCAGCTGGTGACAGCCACGGGCCTGTGGGTTGTGGATGGAGCCGGGCAGGGCAAACACCTCACGGCCCTGCTCCATGGCCAGTCGGGCGGTGATCAGGCTGCCACTGCGGGTGCTGGCCTCCACCACCAGTACCCCCTGGCAGAGCCCGCTGATCAGCCGGTTCCGCCTTGGAAAGCGATGGGCCTCGTTGGGGGTGCCCGGTGGCATTTCCGAGATCAGTGCGCCGCTGCGGGCGATCTCAACGGCCAGTCTCCGGTGGCTGGGTGGATAGACCGGCTCCACACCGGCGGCCAGAACCGCCAGCGTCCTGCCCGGGCCCTCCAGGGCCCCCTTGTGGGCCGCTCCGTCCGCCCCCAGTGCCAGGCCGCTGACAATGCCGTAGCCGGACTGGCTCAGAGCCCTGGCAAAGCGGCGGGCGTTGTCCAGCCCATCGTGGCTGGCCCGGCGGCTGCCGACGATGGCCAGCTGGGGGCCGGCCAGTGCCTGTCGCTGACCGCGCAGATAGAGCACCGGTGGCGGGTCGTGGATATGGCGCAGCAATGACGGGTAATCCGCGTCCTGCCAGGTCACCAGTGACACATCCTGCTGCTGCACACACCCATGGGCGTGATCCAGCCACTCTCGCAGTGTCGCCGGCAGACGTCCGGCCTGCCAGGCCAGGATGGCACTGACGGTGTCGGCGGGCAGTGCCAGCGCCCGCAGTGTGGAGACCGTCTGGCGCAGCAATGCCGTGGGGCAGTCCCAGTGGTCCAGCAGCGGTGCCCAGAGTCTGGGGGTCATGGCCGGTAGCAGTGAGAGCATCAGCCAGGGCAGCGGGTCCCTGTGCGGTGGCGTCGTGGTGGTGGCGTCCGGGCCTGGCCGGTTCCGGCGGGCGGTGTCATCCCTGTGCATGAAGTCATCCCTGTCTGTGCGCTTCCATCCATGCAACGACGCTCCATGAACCGATCGGCCATGAACCCCCGTCCACGGACCGCCCCTCCATAGAGCGGGCCCTGCCTTGGGGCCGGCCCCGGGATCGGATCAGGAAGCGTTTAACCCAAAAAAATCCTGCCATGACGGGTCATGGCAGGATTTTCCGTGAAACCAGAGGATAGCGTCCCGGCCGGGGCCGGGCAGTGACCGGGTGCTCAGGGATTGCGCACCGAGTCATTCAGGGTCAGCGGGCGGGTGGCCTGCAGCACCAGGCCGTAGCTGAGTTTCTCGTAGGTGCGGAACACCATCAGCAGTCCGGCCCGTTCACGGGGCAGACGCACCACCTCGTTGGTGACCGGGTCCCGTACCGTGCCCGCCTCGCGGTACACGGCCAGCACATTGCCCGGCTTCAGGCCCTCACGCTCGCCGCGGTTGATGGTCACCACATCGTACTGGCCGATGTTGGACACACCGTCTTCCACGGCAATCATCAGGCCACGGATTTCCTGGTCCGGTGCGCTGGGCTGGAAGCTGGTGGTGATCTCACGATCCTCCGTAGGCAGCAGACGGTCCTTGGTGCGCACCTCCTCACTGGAGCGTGTGAGCAGGAAGGTCAGCACCTCACCGTCCACCGAGACGACACGGCCGTTGCCGATGGCGCGGGCTTCCAGACCCAGGAATTCGTTGGTCTCCGGGTCCACGTGGGCCACATTGCGGCGGAAGACACTCAGGCTCTCACCGTTTTCCGCCTCACCCCGTGCGTAGATCCTGTCACCGGCACCACTGACAATGCGACGGTCGGAGCCTTCCAGTACATAGGGGGCATTATCCAGCTCCTGCTGGTCCACGATGCGGCTCCCCGTCAGGAAACTCTCGATGGCATCCAGCGGAATGGTGGGGATGGGCGTCTCAATGGGGGTGGAGCGCACCTGTGGTGAAAGCCGGATAATCCGGTCGGAATCCACCTTGGTCAGGCGAGGCTCGCCGTCAATGTAGACCAGCTCCAGCACATCCCCCGGGTAAATCAGGTGGGGGTTCTCGATCTGGGGGTTCACATGCCAGATTTCCGGCCAGAACCAAGGTTCTTTCAGAAAACGGGCGGAAATATCCCACAGAGTATCCCCCTTCACCACCGTATAGCGGTCCGGATGATCCTCGCGAAGTTCCGGTCCCGCCAGTGCGGCCTGCCCGGACAGGCAGGCTAGGGCGATGAGAGCGAACAGCAGTTTCCTCATGATCTGGATCCTTGATGACTTTCATGGTTCTTGACCACCGGGCACACCCGGTGGCCTGGCCCGTTTGTACTCGGCTCGGCGAATTGGGATAATAACATTTGGTTCTTGCCGTAAATTAGTCCAGCAAGGCGAATATTTCCACTATCGGATCTGTGCCACAGACCTCAGGGCAGCAGCGCACAGAGATTACCGACTCACAGGCACAAGCGGGAAATTATGATACGCGACATTCTGGTGTACCCCGATCAGCGTCTGCGCACCGTCGCCAAACCGGTGGAAACGGTGGACGACAGCATCCGCACCCTGGTGCAGGACATGCTGGAAACCATGTATGACGCGCCCGGTATCGGTCTGGCGGCCACACAGATCAATGTCCACCAGCGTGTGCTGGTGATCGACCTCTCCGAAGAGCAGAACGCTCCCCGGGTGTTTATCAACCCGGAGTATGAAGTGCTGGACGGCGAGCCGGAAGAGATGCAGGAGGGCTGCCTGTCCATCCCCGGCTTTTACGAGAAAATCACCCGCATACCCCATGTGCGTGTGAAAGCCCTGGATGAGAAGGGCGAGGCCTTTGAAGAGGAACTGACCGGGCTGATGGCCATTTGCCTGCAGCACGAGATCGACCACCTCGATGGCAAGCTGTTTGTGGATTACCTGAGCAGCCTCAAGCGGGGGCGCATTCGCAAGAAACTGGAGAAGCAGCAGCGGCAGGCGTCCTGATGCGCATGGTCTTTGCCGGCACACCGGACTTTGCCGCCAGCGCGCTGCAGAGGCTACTCGAAACAGGCCATGAGATTGTGGCCGTGTACAGCCAGCCGGACCGCCCCGCCGGACGGGGCCGCAGTGCCCGCCCGGGCCCCGTCTCACGTCTGGCCCTTGAAGCCGGGCTGTCACTGGAGCAGCCACTGTCATTGAAAGACCCCCAGGCACAGGCAGCACTGGCGGACTACCGGCCCGATGTGATGGTGGTGGCCGCCTACGGACTGCTGCTGCCACAGTCCGTGCTGTCCATCCCCACCCACGGCTGCCTGAATATCCACGCCTCACTGCTGCCACGCTGGCGCGGCGCCGCCCCCATACAGAGGGCCATTGCCGCCGGCGACCGTGAGACCGGCATCACCATCATGCAGATGGACCAGGGGCTGGACACCGGGGCCATGCTGTACAAGGTGGCCACCCCCATCCACGAGAGCGACACCGGCGGCTCACTCCATGACCGCCTGGCCGCACTGGGGGCCGAGGCCATCCACGAAACCCTGGGCCGGCTCGCCGCCGGCCCCCTCTCCGGCGAGCCCCAGGACGACAGCCAGGCCTGCTACGCCCACAAGCTGAGCAAACAGGACGGCGCACTGGACTGGCAGCGGGATGCCGCGACACTGGCCCGCCAGGTGCGGGCCTTCAACCCCTGGCCCATGTGCTTTTGTGACCAGGGGGACAGCCGTATCCGGATACTGGAGGCGCAGCCCCTGCCAGGCCCCTCAGGCCACCCCCAGCCGGGCCTGGTACTGGACCGCCACCGCGACGGCATTGATATCCGCTGCGGCGAAGGCATATTGCGCATCACCCGGCTGCAGCTGCCCGGCAAACAGCCACAGACGCCACAGGATCTGATCAACGGCGGCCGGGCACTGCTTGAGCCCGGCCGCCGGCTGAGCCCACTATGAGTGCCCGCGACCCCCGAGCCCAGGCCGCCCGTGTGCTGTACGCCGTCACCCAGCAGGGCCGCTCGCTCAACCAGCTGATGCCGCCGCTGCTGGCCGGCTACGACGGCCCTGGCCGTGGCCAGCTGCAGGACTGGTGCTTTGGCAGCTGCCGCTGGTACCACCGCCTGGACGGAGAGCTCAGCCAGCGCCTGCGCAAGCCACTGGGGCGCAACCAGTCACTGATCCACTGCCTGCTGATTGTGGGGCTCTACCAGCTGCGCCACACCCGCATTGCCCCCCATGCCGCCATCCATGAAACCGTGGCCGCCGCCCGCACACTGGGCGCGCCAGGCATGACCGGGCTGGTCAATGCCGTGCTGCGCTCCGCCGCCCGTGAGGGGGAACCCACACCGGCCACGGACGCCATCACCACCAGTCACCCCCAGTGGATGCTGGACAAGCTCAGGGGCAACTACCCTCAGCAGTGGCAGGGCATCGCCCAGAACAACAACAGTCACCCGCCCATGACGCTGAGGGTCAACCGACGGCACCTGAGCCGTGAGCGGGCACTGCAGCAGCTGGCGTCACTGGGCATCGAGGCCAGCCCCTGCCAGCTGGCCCCACTGGGCATCCAGCTGGACCAGCCGGTGCCGGTGGAGGCCCTGCCGGGCTTTCAGGAAGGGGCTTTCAGTGTCCAGGATGAAGCGGCTCAGCTGTGCACGACACTGCTGGATGTCCAGCCCGGTCAGCGGGTGCTGGATGCCTGCGCCGCCCCGGGGGGCAAAACCGGTGCCATACTGGAGTCACAGCCGGAGTTGGCGGAACTGGTGGCCCTGGATCAGGACGGAACACGCCTTGAGCGGGTGCAGGAAAATCTCGACCGCATCGGCCTGATGGCCACACTCAAGGCAGCGGACGCCCGTGAAACGCAACAATGGTGGGATGGACGGCCCTTTGAGCGTATCCTTCTGGACGCTCCGTGCAGTGGCACCGGCGTGATCCGTCGCCACCCGGACATCAAACTGCTGCGCCGTGAGAGCGATATCAAGGCCCTGGCGGATCTGCAGCTGGCGCTGCTGGAGCAGTGCTGGAGCACCCTGGCGGTGGGCGGGCGGCTGGTGTACGCCACCTGCTCAGTCTTCCCCCAGGAGAACAGCCGCATTGTGCAGCGCTTTGCCCACACCCGGCTGGATGCCCAGCTGGAGCTGATCCAGCTGGACTGGGGCGACGATACCGGCTACGGTCGCCAACTATTGCCCCAACAGGGCGGCCATGACGGTTTCTTTTACGCCAGTCTGCGCAAGAATCCCGGCGCCACCGTGTAAATGGCGCTTTCGGTTCCAAGGATAAGGGGGACAGGCACAGCATGAAGATCATTATCCTCGGCGCCGGTCAGGTGGGCGGGACACTGGCGGAGAACCTCGCCAGCGAAGCCAACGACATCACCGTCATCGACAGCAAGGCCGAGCGCCTGCAGCAGCTGCAGGACCGGCTGGATATCCGCACCATACAGGGCTACGGCTCCTTCCCCCATGTGCTCAAGCAGGCCGGCGCACAGGACGCGGACATGCTCATCGCCACCACCAGCAGCGATGAGGTGAATATGGTGGCCTGCCAGGTGGCCTACTCCTGCTTCAAGACCCCCACCAAGATCAGCCGTGTGCGCGCCAGCGCCTACCTCAACCGCAAGGAGCTGTTCGGCCCCGAGGGTTTCCCGGTGGATGTGCTGATCAGCCCCGAGCAGGTGGTGACGGAGCACATCACCCGTCTGATCGAGTACCCCGGCGCACTGCAGGTGCTGGACTTCTCCCGGGGCCTGGCCCGCCTTGTGGCCATCCGCGCCACCGTGGGCGGCCCCCTGGTGGGCCACGAGCTGTCCTTCCTCAGGGCCCATATGCCCCGCATTGACACCCGGGTGGCCGCCATTTTCCGCCAGGACAGACCCATCATTCCCCAGGGGGACACCATTATCGAGGACGGGGACGAGGTGTTCTTTATCGCCGCCTCGGACCATATCCGGGCGGTGATGAGCGAACTGCAGCCACTGGAGCGGCCCTACAAGCGCATTTTCATCGCCGGAGGCGGCAACATCGGCTTCCGCCTGGCACAGACACTGGAGTCGCGCTTCAATGTGAAAATCATCGAACGGGGCAAGGACCGCTGCATCGACCTCTCCGAGAACCTCAAGCGGTCCATCGTCCTGCAGGGCAACGCCGCGGACAAGGACCTGCTTCTGGAGGAGAACATCGAGGACACGGACGTCTTCTGCGCCGTCACCGACGACGACGAGGCCAACATCATGGCCTCGCTGCTGGCCAAGCGACTGGGCGTGCGCAAGGTGATGACACTGATCAACAACCCGGATTACGTGGACCTGATACAGGGGGGCGAGATCGACGTGGCCATCTCACCCCAGCAGACCACCATCGGCAGCCTGCTGACCCACGTGCGCCGTGGGGATGTGGTGAATGTGCACTCACTGCGCCGTGGCGCCGCCGAGGCCATCGAGGCCATTGCCCACGGGGATGCCCGCTCCTCCAAGGTGGTGGGCCTGAGGCTGGACGAAGTGCCGCTGCCACAGGGCACCACCATCGGCGCCATCGTGCGCCACAACGAGGTGCTGGTGGCCCATGACCATGTGCGGGTGCAGCCCGATGACCATGTGATCCTGTTTATGGTGGACAAGAGCCGCATCCGGGAAGTGGAGCGCCTGTTCCAGGTGGGACTGACCTTTTTCTGACCGGAGCGGCCCCGGGGCCACTGACCAACGCGCACAGAGACGAACCATGCGTTACGCCGTTATCGCCAAGATCCTCGGCCTGCTGATGATGCTGTTCAGCTTCACCATGCTGCCGCCGGTGCTGATCTCGCTGATCTACAGCGACGGTCAGGTGCTGCCGTTCCTGGAGGGCTTTGCCATCAACTTCCTGCTCGGGGCACTGCTGTGGCTGCCGGTACGGCACAACTCACAGGACCTGCGCATCCGCGACGGCTTTCTGATCACCTCCCTGTTCTGGATTGTGCTCAGCCTGGCCGGCTCGGTGCCCTTTTTCCTCAGCAGTGTGCCGGAGATGCGCTACATCGACGCCCTGTTCGAGGCCTTCTCCGGGCTGACCACCACCGGTGCCACGGTGCTCACGGGGCTGGAGACACTGCCCGAGTCCATCCTCTGGTACCGACAGCAGCTGCAGTGGTTCGGCGGCATCGGCATCATCGTACTGGCGGTGGCCATACTGCCCATGCTGGGCATTGGTGGCATGCAGCTGTACCGGGCGGAGGTGCCCGGGCCGGTGAAGGACAACAAGCTCACCCCCCGCATTGCCGAAACGGCCAAGGCCCTGTGGTACATCTATGTGGGCCTGACCGTGGCCTGCGCCCTGTCCTATTTCGCCGCCGGCATGAACTGGTTCGATGCGGTGGGGCACAGCTTCTCCACCGTGGCCATTGGCGGCTTTTCCACCTACGACGCCAGTATCGGCCATTTTGACAGCCGCCTGATCGAGGTCATCGGCAGCTTCTTCCTGTTCCTCAGCGGCGTGAACTTCGCCCTGCACTTTCTCAGCTGGCGGCAGAAAAGCGTCTACCACTACCTCAAGGACCCGGAGTTCCGCTTCTACACGGCGGTGATGCTGGTGGCGGTGATCCTGGTGGTGCTGGTGCTGATCATCAGCCGCACCATGGACCCCTTCACCGCCGTCACCAAGGGCATGTTCCAGGTACTGTCCATTGCCACCACCGCAGGCTTTACCACCAGTGACTTTGCCGCCTGGCCGGGCATGCTGCCGGTGATGCTGATCCTGATGGCCTTTATGGGGGGTTGCGCCAACTCCACCGGTGGCGGCATGAAGGTGATCCGCATACTGCTGATTTACCGCCAGGGCTCCCGGGAAATCCGCCGCCTGCTGCACCCCAACGCCATCATCCCCATCAAGCTGGGCAACCGCCCGGTATCGGACCGGGTGCTGCAGGCGGTGTGGGGGTTTTTCTCCATGTACATGGTGGTGTTTGTGCTGATGCTGCTGATCAACCTGGCCATGGGCATGGACCAGGTATCCGCCTGGACGGCGGTGGCGGCCACCATCACCAACCTGGGGCCGGGGCTGGGGCAGGTCTCCAGCACCTTCCAGGATGTCAACGATGTGTCCAAGGTGGTGGGCATGGCCGCCATGGTGCTGGGGCGTCTGGAGATCTTCACCCTGCTGGTGCTGTTCTCTCCGGAGTTCTGGCGCCGCTGAGGGTTGGCCCAGGGCACAGACTCAGTGGATTCTGCGCAACGCCTCCCGCTCACCGCTTTCCTTCAGGGCCTGCAGCCCCTGGTTGAAGCGGTCCCGCAGCGCCTCACTGTCCGATTTGCGGTCCGAGAACATCAGGTGCAATGAGCGGGCCTCCAGCCCGCCAGGCACCCTCTCGATCTGCCCGGCCATGGCCGGGTCCATTCTCGCCAGCTCGTACTCCGCCACCCGCTCATCCATCAGCACAGGTCCCCCCGACCGCGACCAACACGGCCATCAGCATGGCCCATTGCCAGTGGCAGCATCGGCTTAAATGCAAAAGGCCCTGTTCCGTACCAGCGGCTGGCGTGATGACGCTCGTGGGTGAAAGGCATGACAGGCCGCTCCGGAACAGTCACTGGATAACAGTGCCTGACAGCGATAGTCTGTTCAGCATAGATGAAAACCACCCGACGGACACCCCCATGAAGCATCCGCCACTGCCGACCCTTTGCTGCCTGCTGGCCATCACCCTGATGACCAGTGGCTGTGAGGAAAACCCCATTACCGAAGGCCTGCTCAACGCCAGCCCGCCGGAAGAAGACAGCAACAACGATGGCGACCGCTCCCCCACACTGGCGGACTTTCCGGACTTTGAAGGGGTCTACGACGGGGAAACCGACACCGCCGTCATCACCGGTAAGGAAGACGCACTGACCCTGTCGGTCAGCGCTTACAGACTCTGGCATATGCAGAATGTGCTGCGCAGCCTGGACAACCTGGTGCGTGAGCTGGTGATCCGCCACGAACAGGACAGACCGTTCCAGACCCGGGAAGTTCTGTCGGCCTTTGGCAGCAACGCGTTCAACTGCGGCAGTGAAAGCGCCGTCAGCCTGGAGAATGATGGCGAGGAGGGCCTTGTGACGTTCAATGACTTCTGCGTGCAGGGGGTGGCCCGCAGCGACAACCACCCCTATCGCCTTGAGGGAACCCTGCAATGGCAGGATGGCCGCAGCGCCGGCACGGACAGCTTTGGCAACCAGCAGCCCGCCAGCCGGGAGGTGCGCATCAGCCGCTTAAGCGTGCAATGGCGCAACAGCGATTACTCACTGACAGGACTGAGCACACTGAACGACGACGGCAGCCAGCGCCTGATGGCACTGGATACCCTGCTGGCAGGCAATGACCGCCAGTGGCGGCTTCTGAGTGTGGAGGTGCAGAATGACCCCAGCCGCAATGAGCGGCTGATCCACGAGGGCCGCTTGGGCAGCATGGACATGGAAGTGGATGACAACAGCGGCTGGGTTACCTCCGGAGGCACCAACTGCCCGGACAACCGTGGCGCCGGCGGCGGCCGTATCAGGCTGTTCAGTGAGGGCAGTGACAACCGGGCCGGCTTTCGCATGGACCTGGCCAGCTGCGACCTGTTCAACCTTCTGGACGGGGCACAGGACTCGGATGGCAACCCCCTGCCCGCAGGCCCCTTCGACCTGACCGACAGGCTTTAATCCCCGGCCGGCGCCCCGCCAGCAGGTGCCTTTGCGGGCTCCCTGGCCGTGCCGAGCACCATGGCCAGCAACAGACCCGCCGCCACCACGGCGGCGATCAGCACAGTGGCCCCCGTCGGCAGCAGCCAGCTACTGCCGTGCCAGACACCCTCCAGCCAGGGCAGAGCGGCACAACCCAACCAGAACAGCACCGCCATGGGAGCGGCGCCGGAGCGCTGATCGAGCAGGCGAGCATTCATCCAGAGCCCGCCACCCAGTGGGATAAAGTGCAGTGCCGAGGTGGCGAAGGATTCGTTCATGGCCACAAACAGAAACCACAGGGTATAGCCCATCAGCAGCAGATGCAGCGCCACCACCGCCGCCACCAGTGGTCCGGCCGGTGCCTTGTCGTACTTGCGCTGGGTCTCTGGCAGGCAGCGGGGCAGCGGGTAGTCCCGTGCCACATCCTCGGGGCGCCAGCCGGTGGGCATGAACCACAGTCGCAGCTTGTCCCGCCAGCGCCGTGCGTGCCAGGCGTCCTGCAACAGCTGCCAGTGCACATGCCAGTTGGCAAAGAAGGGGTTCCAGCTGTGCAGTGGCTTGCGCACCCCGTAGGCGCAGGGTTCCTCTTCAAGCTCCGCCTGGTAGGTGCCAAAGAGCCGGTCCCAGAGGATGAAGACACCGCCGAAGTTCTTGTCAATATAGGGGTCGTTGATGGCGTGGTGCACCCGGTGGTTCATGGGCGTGACAAAAAACCACTCAAACAGCCCGAGATGGCCGATAAAACGGGTATGCACCCAGTACTGGTAGATCAGGTTCAGTGAACCGACGGTGATCACCACCTCCGGCGGAAACCCCATAAACAGCATCGGCAGATAGAACAGGGCACCGACAAGAAAGCCGTTAAAGGGCTGACGCAGTGCTGTGGTGAGGTTGTACTCCTCACTCTGGTGATGCACCACATGAATGCCCCAGAGCACATTGATCTGGTGCTGGCAGCGGTGTTTCCAGTAATAGCAGAAGTCGTAGATGACAAAGGCCGCCACCCACAGCCAGGGGTTCATGGCCAGTTCCGGGTGGGGCAGCAGCTGCCAGAGACTGATATAGGCCAGAAAACCGGCAAATTTGGTGGCGAAACCCATGGTCTGGTTCAGTATGCCAGTGCTGAGTGAGGCAATGGCATCGTTGGTGCGGTAGTAGCCGGTACGGCAGCGGTAATCCGCGTACAGCTCAATCAGCAACAGCACCACAAAAGCCGGAATGGCGTAGAGCACAAGGTTCATGACGGGACTCCCGGAACGCGTTTTTTTGTTGTTCAGCGCAATGGAGTCATCATAAGACAAAGATCATTAGCTGCCTAATGGGCTAACAGACGCGCCCCTTGTCATAGACATGGGGCTGCCCGGCGGGGCGGCGTTTGAAGCGCTTGTACTCCCACTGGTACTGGGCGGGGGCGGTGCGCACCGCCTGTTCCACACTGGCATTGACCCCGGCCACGGAGGTGGCCAGGTCCTCGCTGTAGACCCGCTCATCCACCGGGCGGATCAACAGCCGGAAGCCCTGGCCGCCGGGCAGCCGCTCGGCCCAGGTAATCAGCCCCCGGGCCCCGGTCTTGTTCACCAGCCTGGAAGCCAGCTTCATGGTGAGGATCTCGATGCCAAAGAAGGGGGCAAACTCGCCGCCCTCCGGCTGGGGGTTCTGGTCCGGCAGTATGCCCACCACGCCGCCGTTGCGCAGCAGGGTGAACAGCCGCAGTACACCGCGCCGGTCGGCCCGCACCAGCTCGGAGCCGGAGCGGCCACGCACCCGTGACATATAGGCCTCCATCTCTGGCAGGTTGGGCGGGCTGTACAGGGCCGCCATACTGAAGTGCTCGGCAAAATACAGACCCGTCAGCTCCCAGTTGCCCAGGTGAGGGGCCAGCAGCAACAGGCCGGTACCGGCCTCCCTGGCCTCATCCACCCAGTGCTGCCCGTCCACCTCGCGGATCAGGGACAGGCACTGTGGGACGGGCCGCTCCCACATATAGGCAATCTCCGCCACGGTGCGCCCTGTCTCCGCCAGGCTGCGGTGCGCCAGGGCACGGCGCTGCTGCGGTGTCTGCTCTGGAAAGGCAACGGCCAGATTGGCCTCCGTGACCTGCCGTGAGCGCCCGCCGAACCACCAGGCCAGACGCCCGAAAAAGGCCCCCAGTGCCTGTCCCCAGGCAAAGGGCAGTCGGCTGAACCCGGACAGGCCGGCCCTTATCAGAACCATTCGCAGTGCTTTCATAAATCCCAACTTCGAAACTTTCGGTGCAGGGGAGTATAATACGCCGCTTACTCGAATGCAGGAGGCGCTGTGCGCCCCCTCGACCCCAACAGCACCAGGTGACCCCCGTGACAGAGCTGGCGAAACCCGACATCACCACCTTTCAGGGCCTGATACTGGCCCTGCAACAATACTGGGCCGACAAGGGCTGCGTCGTTTTGCAACCGCTGGACATGGAAGTGGGGGCCGGCACCTTCCACCCGGCCACCTTCCTGCGGGCCATCGGCCCCGAGCGCTGGAAGTCCGCCTATGTGCAGCCCAGCCGCCGCCCAACGGACGGCCGCTACGGCGAGAACCCCAACCGCCTGCAGCACTATTACCAGTTCCAGGTGGTACTCAAGCCCTCACCGGACGACATCCAGGAGCTGTACCTGGACTCACTGCGGGCACTGGGACTGGACCCGCTGGTGCACGACATCCGCTTTGTGGAAGACAACTGGGAGTCCCCCACACTGGGCGCCTGGGGACTGGGCTGGGAGATCTGGCTCAACGGCATGGAGGTGACCCAGTTCACCTACTTCCAGCAGGTGGGGGGCATCGAGTGCTACCCGGTCACCGGTGAGCTCACCTATGGTCTTGAGCGCATCGCCATGTACCTGCAGGGGGTGGACAGCGTCTACGACCTGGTCTGGACCCGTGACCCGGACGGTGACGTCACCTACGGCGACGTCTTCCACCAGAACGAGGTGGAAATGTCCGCCTACAACTTCGAGCAGGCCAACACCGACTTCCTCTTCAAGGCCTTTGACGAGTACGAGCGGGAAAGCCAGCGGCTGATCGACATCAACCTGCCACTGCCCGCCTACGAGCAGGTGCTCAAGGCCAGCCACACCTTCAACCTGCTGGACGCCCGCCACGCCATTTCCGTCACCGAGCGCCAGCGTTTTATCCTCCGTGTGCGCACACTGGCCCGCGCCGTGGCCGGCGCTTACCACGAGCGGCGACGTGAGCTGGGCTTCCCCATGGCCGATGAAGCGCTGCGCAAGGAGTGCCTGGCGGCACTGGAGAAAGCCGACAACACAAAAGGGGAGGCCTCATGAGCGCCCAGGATTTTCTGGTAGAAATCGGCACCGAAGAGCTGCCACCCAAGGCGCTGACCGGCCTGTCCGCCGCCTTCACCGACGGCATTGAACAACGCCTTAAGCAGGCAGGGCTGGAATTCGGCGCGGTCAGGGCCTTTGCCGCACCACGGCGACTGGCCGTGCGGGTGGAGGGCCTGAGCGATGCCCAGCCGGACAAGCCCTTTGAAAAACGCGGCCCTGCCGTCAAGGCCGCCTTCGATGACGCCGGCAACCCCACCAAGGCACTGCAGGGCTTTGCCGGCTCACTGGGGGTGACACCGGACCAGCTGGACACCATGGAGACGGACAAGGGCGCCTGGCTGGTGTACCGGGGCCTGGAAAAAGGCCGTGACACCGTTGAGCTGCTGCCTGAGATCGTGCGGGAGTCACTCAACGGACTGCCCATCCCCAAGCGCATGCGCTGGGGCGCCTCCCGTGAGGAGTTTGTGTGCCCGGTGCACTGGGTGCTGATGCTGTTCGGCCCCCAGGTGGTCCCCTGCGAGATCCTCGGCCGCAGCGCCGGACACGAGACCCGTGGCCACCGCTTTCACAACCCACAGGCACTGATGATCTCCACACCGGCGGACTACGAACTGGTGCTGGAGCAGCAGGGCTTTGTGCTGGCGGACTTCGCCAGGCGCCGTGAACTGATCCGGGAAGGGGTCCAGGCACTGGCCCGTGAGAAGACCGGCGGCGAGGCGGTCATCGACCCGGACCTGCTGGACGAGGTCACCGCCCTGAACGAGTGGCCCGTGCCACTGCTGGGCCAGTTCGAGGAGCGCTTCCTGCAGGTGCCCGCCGAGGCACTGGTCTCCTCCATGAAGGAGCACCAGAAGTACTTCCACGTGCTGGACAAGGAAGGGCGCATGCTGCCCCACTTCATCACCGTGGCCAATATCGACAGCAAGGACCCGCAGGCGGTGATCGAGGGCAACGAAAAGGTCATCCGTCCGAGACTGGCGGACGCCGCCTTTTTCTACGAGACGGACCTGAAGACCCCACTGGCCAACCGGGTGGAACAGCTCAGGCCCATCGTCTTCCAGAAAACACTGGGCAGCATCCACGACAAGAGCGAGCGGGTGGCCGCACTGGCGGAGAAGATCGCCGATGCCCTGGGCACTGACGCCCCGCTGGCACGCCGCGCCGCCATGCTGGCCAAGACCGACCTGGTCACTGAAATGGTGCTGGAGTTCACCGACCTGCAGGGCACCATGGGCCAGTACTACGCACGCCACGACGGCGAGCCGGAAGAGCTGGCACTGGCCATGAACGAGCAGTATCTGCCCCGTTTCGCCGGCGACCAGCTGCCCATCACCGACACCGGCGCCGCACTGGCACTGGCGGACCGGCTGGACTCGCTGGTGGGCCTGTTCGGCATCAACCAGCCCCCCACCGGTACCCGGGACCCCTTCGCACTGCGCCGCTCCGCACTGGGGGTGCTGCGCATCCTGGTGGAACGCCAGCTGCCGCTGGACCTGGACACACTGTGCCGCTGGGCCGAGGCCGGCTTCGACTGCCTCACCCAGACCGACACCGTGGACAAGGTGGTGGACTACCTGCTGGAGCGTTTCCGGGCCATCTACGAAGAGCAGGGCATCCCCGCCGAGGTTTACCTGGCCGTGCACGCACGTCGCCCCACCAGACCACTGGACTTCCACCAGCGCGTGGAAGCCGTCAACAGCTTCCGCCAGCTGCCGGAAGCCCAGGCACTGGCCGCCGCCAACAAGCGGGTGGCCAACATCCTGGCCAAGCAGTCCGACACCCCGGAGACCCTCAGCGTCCACCCGGACGCCTTGCAGGAGGCCCCGGAGAAGGCCCTTTACCAGGCACTGGAACAACAGGAGCAGAAAGTGCAGCCCCTGTTCGACCAGGGCGACTACGACCAGGGTCTGCGCTCACTGGCCGAACTGCAACAGCCCATCGACCGCTTCTTCGACCAGGTCATGGTCATGGCCGAAGACCCGGCCCTGAAACGCAACCGACTGGCCCTGCTCCAGCGCGTGCGCCAGCTGTTCCTGCAGGTCGCCGACATCGGCCTGCTGCCCTCCGGCAACGCCGGTTAAGACCCCTGACAACGCCTTCCGCCCGCCCCGGGCAGGGGGCCATTCAGGGTTAGCAATCCCGGGCCGCTTATGTATAATGAGCGGCCTGCAAGCGGCGTGTGGCGCAGTCTGGTAGCGCACCTCGTTCGGGACGAGGGGGTCGCAGGTTCGAGTCCTGCCACGCCGACCATTATTTTTCCCTTTCTTTGTTTTGGTTTCTGAGTGTTCTTCAGGGATGCCGTCGTGGGCGCTTCATAAAGCCAGAATTTTCCTCAGCTAAACTCACCGTTTTGCAAATTTACAGCCCATGAAATTTGCCCTTTTCTCAAAGGCCAGCTCTCCCCACTCTTGTGATAGCAAAACCTCTCTGCATCTCTTAGGGGCATTTCGGGACAGGCACCCCAATGACATGCACCCCAATGACATGCACCACAAGTTGCAATGCCAGGGCGCTATATGCACACTGAATGCATATCCAAATCCTATGGGATCCAAACAAGGCTGCAATGAACCTCAAGAAGCATGGCGTCAGCTTCGAGGAGGCGGCAACCGCTTTGTTTGATCCGAGGGCGCTGGCTCACGAGGATCCAGATTCGGATGATGAGCCAAGGCGGGTACTCGTTGGTATGAGTTCTCGTCCGCGCCTATTGACGGTGGTCTATACATTGCGAGGCGAGGACATCATACGCCTTATCTCTGCACGAAAAGCCACTCGCAAAGAGGGCGGGTACTATGCGTAAGAATTACGATTTCTCCAAATCCAAGCGAGCCAGGGACATTCCTCATCTTGCCAAGCTCCAGGAGCAGGCTGAGGGAAAAAGTCGCATCACGATCAATCTGGACAACGATGTGTTAATGGCCTTCCGGGCCAAGGCAAACGCCGAGGGCATCGGATACCAGACCCTGATCAATCAGGCTCTACGGTCAGTAATCGGTTCCCAGCCTTTGGATGAAGACACCCTGAGGCGCGTACTTCGTGAGGAACTTGAGCAGAATTGATTCAATCCGGTTTCGCAGCCGGTTTAATTCGTCCCATGGAGCACCGTCGGGACCGTGATGAGATAGGTACTATCCAGCTTACCTCCGGGCACCAGGCTGCGCTTACCCGCACCCAGATCATAGTCTTCAGCAGGAACCAGGCCGCAGACGTGGATTTGATCTGCTTTGAATCGGCATCATAGAAGCGGCTTTAACCCCAGCGCCTACTCGTATCGGAGAGGCTGGTAGGAATCCGGGGGCCATCCCTCAAGTGTTTCGACCTTGTTCACATCCTCGCCAGCGGCACTCTTGCCGGTATCCGTCAATGACGTATACTGTTCGCCATGTACAGGGTCATCGAAACCCCTACATTTGAAGCAGACGCCCGGAAAATCTGGTCTGAAGAAGAACGAAGTGCTTTCTTCGCTTGGCTGGCAGCCAATCCGGAAGCAGGCGATCCCATTCCTGGTAGCGGTGGATGTAGAAAGGCTCGTTGGTCCGTTGCGGGCTCAGGGAAACGCGGTGGAGTGCGAGTTATTTACTTCACCCGACTGTCAAATGGCCAGATCTGGCTGTTGGTGATTTACAAAAGGGCCGTGAAGGGGAACATACCCGCGCACATCCTGAAGTCAATTCGTGAGGTACTGGAAAATGAGTGACGATACTCTGAGTGCTGAGGAGCTTGGCCAAAAACTGCTCCAATCCGTCAAGGAGATGAAGGCGGGTAAGGCTGCGCGCGTTAGTCGTGTAGAACCCAATGAGGTAGCAGAGGCACGCAGTAGAACCGGGTTGAGCCAACGGGAATTTGCGCAGGTGCTTCATATTTCACCCCGGACTTTGCAGGAGTGGGAGCAGGGTCGGCGCAAGCCATCAGGTCCGGCACAGGCTCTGATTGAAATTGCTTTTCGCCATCCGGAGGTAATTCGGGAAGATCTTGAACTAGGGGGTTAACGAGCTTTCAATCGTGCTGGCGATTCCTGTGGCAGGGTTATGGGGATTGGCCGTATATTGGATATCGCCCCACGGGATCCAGCCACTGTCTGCTTCCGGGAAAGCTGGCAGGCATGGAGTACGTTGTCGCTGAAACGGAGATGGTGTTTCAGATGATGATTGACCTTGTATGGATTGCCCTCGCACTCGCCCTGCTGTTCGCGGGGGCGGAGGGCCTGGTCAGAGGCAGCTCCGCACTGGCATTGCGTGCCGGGCTCAGCCCACTGGTTGTGGGCCTGACGATTGTGGCCTTTGGCACCAGTTCCCCGGAACTGGTGGTCAGCGTCAAGGCGGCCATTTCCCAGCAGGGGGATATCGCGGTCGGCAATGTGATCGGGTCCAACGTGTTCAACATCCTCGGCATACTGGGCGTGGCGTCGTCTGTTTCCCCCATCAGTGCACCCGGCATATCCACGTTCGATTACGTGACCATGCTTGTCTTCACGGCCATCCTGATTCCCCTGCTCTACACAGGGCGGCTTCTGCACCGGATTGAGGGTGGCGTGCTGCTTTTGCTTTACGGGGTTTACGAGTTTTTTCTCTGGCCCGCGTGACCCGCCGGGCGTCAGGCTTTACAGTCGGGTCTGGATGGAACTGTCTGGAAACATTGAGAAATTCAAAAAGTTTCTGAGGAGTCAGCAATGAAATGTCCCATATGCAGTGATGAAAATCTGGTGATGGCGGATCGCCAGGGGATCGAAATCGACTATTGCCCGAAATGTCGCGGTGTCTGGCTGGATCGCGGAGAGCTGGACAAGATCATTGAGCGCACAAACGCCGTGGCTGCGCCGCAACCCCGCTCCGGCAGCCAGTCCTCAAGCCAACCCGGAAGAGAGTATCGGGAGCCCTCCCGGAGTTCCGGACAACCGGATTACTACCGCAAGAAGAAAGGAGGCCTGCTGGGCGAGCTCTTTGATTTCTGAAGGGCGCACAGGAAAACCCGCAGTCGGCTGAGGTAGAAGGCTGTGGAAGAACCGGCGCACGGTTTCCGCCATCGCCCCCTGACCCGTCAGTCAGCCGGGTGTTGTCTGGAACCCTGTGCCAGTGATGGCCCGATTGTGGTTCGGGTTATGGCCAAAGCACCATCCCCATCCCTGTTCGCCGGTATTCTATGGCGGGAGACAATATTGTATTGGTAAATAATAATGGTTATCATTGCCAATTGTCTTTCCTGACTATACCGGTCCGTCATGCCAACTGCCAACGACACCTGCCCGATGGGGGCGCTCTATCTGGAAAACCAGCCCTGGCTGCGTGGCTGGCTGTACCGTCGTCTGGGTTGTTCGGATGCGGCGGCCGATCTGGCCCAGGACACCTTCCTGCGCCTGCTCAGAACCAACGGCCTGCCACCGGCGGAGGAGTCACGGCGGTTTCTGACCCGCGTCGCCAAGGGTCTGATGATTGACCGTTTCCGCCGGCAAAAGGTCGAAGAAGCGTATCTGGAAAGCCTGAGCCAGTTGCCGGAGGCGGCATCGTCAGGCCCGGAAACCCATCACGCCATTATCGAAACCCTGCTGGAAATCGACACACTCCTGGACGGCCTGCCAGGGCGGGTACGCCGGGCCCTGTTGTTGCGCCAGCTTGACGGCCTCAGCTACGCGGCCATTGCCGTGGAGCTCTCGGTGTCGGTCTCTTCCGTAGAAAAGTATGTGGCCCGTGGACTGGCCACCTGCGCAACGGCACTGGAGCCCGGGTAACATGTCCGACCGGAGCCGCCAGGCAAACCATCAGGCCGGTGGCGAAGGCGATGCCATCGAGGTGGCAGCCGGCTGGATGGCGCGTTTACTGGCGGACGATGCGACCGAACAGGACCTTGCCGACTGCCGTCGATGGCGGGAGCGGCACGCCGCCAACGAACGGGCCTGGCAGCGGATGTGTCAGGTGACCGGCAAGTTCGCCGCCGTGCCGCCCGGAGCCGGGGGAACACAGGTGCTGGAGAAAGCCCGCCGGGCCGATCTCTCCCGTCGCCGGTTCCTGAAACTGGGCGCACTGGCCGGTATCAGCGTCTCCGCCACCTGGCTGGCAACGACCCGATCCCCCTATGGACGCGCCCTGATGGCCCAGTATCGGACCGGCGTGGGCGAGAGCCAGACCTTCACACTGGACGACGGCACCCGGTTGACACTCAACACCGACAGCGCCGTGGATGCCACATTCACGAACCGGGAACGGCGCATTGAACTCCATCAGGGCGAAATACTCATCGAGACAGGCCCTGAGTCTCCACGCCGTGACTTTGTGGTCAACACACCCTTCGGGCAACTGGAGGCGCTGGGCACTCGGTTCAATGTCCGCCTGTATGAGAGTCACGCCATGGTTGCCGTACTGGAGGGTGCCGTTCAGGCCCTCGCGGCCGGCGGCGGCTTGCCACAGCGCGTGGATGCAGGCCAGCAGGTCCGGCTCAACCGGACCCTGGCCGGTGCCCCCGAAGCCCTGCCGCCCGCGGCCATCAGCTGGCGCGAGGGCAAGCTGGTGGCCCGTGGCATGAGGCTGGCGGAGTTTGTGGCGGAAATCGGACGCTATCGCACGGGCTTCACGGTCTGTGACGACGCCGTGGCCGACCTGACCATCAGTGGCGTTTTTTCTGTTGAGGACACCGGCCGGGCCCTGCAGAGTCTGACCGACAGTCTGCCGGTGGCACTGGATTACCGCACCGCCTATTGGGTGAAGGTGGTCCCCGCCCGCTGAGGCTCCCCGTCCGCTCCCGGAACTATTTTTTACGGGTTTTGGCCGCTCATCCGGAAGAGTAGATAGAACCGACTCATTCAACCGGAGGTCTATCTATGCTGCCCGCTCCATTCGCTTCCACGCGACAGAATCCACATCGCTTCATTCCGCTTTCCACACTGGCTCTGGGAGTCGCCGTCGCACTGAACCTGGCGCCGGCGCTGGTGATGGCGCAATCCGGCGAGGCAGACAGGCCTGCGGACGAGGCCGCGCAAACGCAGCGCTTCAATATCGAGGGTGGCCCACTGGATGCGGTACTCAACCGCTTTGCACTGGCCGCGGATATCGACCTGTCCGTGTCCACCGAGCTGACTCGTGGCAAGAGCAGCCCCGGATTAAGCGGCAGCTACAGTATCAACGAGGCATTGCAGCGTCTGCTGGCGGGTACCGGCTTGAGTTACCGGGTTACCGGTCCGGAATCGGTCACCGTGGTCCGTGCCAGTGCCATGGAGGAGGGGTCAATCCGGCTGGAGCCGCTTCTGGTCACCAGCGGACGTGCCACAGTGTCCACGGCGAATGTCGGCGAGGTCACGACGGCCACGCGTTTCCCGGTGGAGAACCGCCATGTTCCCCGCTCGGTGGGCACCGTCGGACAGGAACTCATCGAGCAAACCAACTCGGAGCGTGATCTGGGTGACGTCTCAAACTACGTCAGTGGCGTTACCCGCGAGCCGGACATCGCGCGCTCTGGCAACTTCTTCATCCGTGGCTTTCCGGTCGGCGTGCGTGCCACCATTGACGGACTGCGCAACCCCCGCGGGACCTCTTCGACCCGCAGTTTCACGGTAACGGACCTGGCGCTCTACGAGCGGGTCGAGTTCCTCAAAGGGGCCTCAGCACTGCTTTACGGCCAGGGCGAACCGGGTGGTAACGTCAATTTTGTCAGCAAGAAGCCGCAGTTCGAGCGCGCCCACAGCATTGAGCTGAGCACCTCCAGCAATGATTATTACCGTGCCGTGGCGGACACCACCGGACCGGTCAATGACGAGCTGGCCTACCGGGTCATTGGCGTCACACAGAACAAGAACTCGCCCTTCAAGGAGCCCGACCAGGACGACCGCCTGATTCTGAACCCCTCCTTCCTCTGGCAGACAGCCAACGGTGGCTCGGTCTATTTCGACTACGAATACAACGACGCTGATGTGACAGGATTCAGCGCCAATGCGATTCTGATCGACGGCAAAGTCACGGAATTTGCCACTTCGGACCCGGTGTACAAGGGCGTCGATACACTGGAGACGCACAACCTGCGACTGCATGTGGAGCAGCCAATTACCGCTGGCTGGAGCCTGGCGCTGGATACGGCCTATTCGACCCAGGATAACGAGACCAACCAGTTCGGTTTCTGGTCTGCCGATGACCCTTTCAACACTACCTCCGTATCGGGATTTGCCTTCCAGCAGGACCGCACCGATGACGGGTTTGTCATCCGGCCGGAGCTCCGGGGTGAGTTTGACATCGGCAATACCCGCCATCGTCTGGCCATTGGCTACATGCACAATCAGTACGAAGGGGATTTTTCCCG